>JBDHGI010000280.1:0-5267 GCA_039589955.1 Gemmatimonadota bacterium
CAACGACCCGGTCGCGTTCATGGAGGGTGAGCTCCTGTACAACTTCAAGGGCGAGGTGCCGGAGGACGACGACTTCGTCATCCCCCTCGGTGTCGCGGACCTCAAACGGGAAGGCGCGGACGTTTCCATCATCACCCACGGCAAGATGCTGCACGTGGCCATGCAGGCGGCGGGCAAGCTCGAGAAAGACGGCATCGAGGCAGACGTGCTGGACCTTCGCACGCTGCGACCCCTGGACGTCGACGCGATTCTGGCGACGGTCAGGAAGACCAACCGTGCCGTCTATCTGGAGGAGGGTTGGACCTACCTCGGCGTGGGAGCCCAGATCGTCGCGACCATCCAGGAGGAGGCTTTCGACCACCTCGACGCGCCGGTTCTTCGCGTGACCCAGGCGGACGTCCCCATGCCCTACGCGAAAAACCTGGAGCTGATGGCGAAGCCGAGCGCGGACCGCGTGGTGGCCGCCGTGAACAAGGTCTTGTACCGCTGAGATGCGGACGGAATCCGGACGTACCTACAACGCACGCCTATGATCACGAAAGTCCACATGGAGGCGCTCTCCCCGACCATGGAGGAGGGGCAGCTGGTGAAGTGGCACAAGACCGAGGGCGACGCCGTGGCCAGCGGCGACGTCCTCGCCGAGATCGAGACGGACAAGGCCACCATGGAGCTTGTGGCCCGTGGCGATGGCACCCTGAGGAAGATCCTCCTGGGTGAGGGTGGCACGGCTCCCGTGGGGGATATCATCGCCGTGATCGCCGACGAGGGTGAGGACATCTCGGGTGTCGTCGCTGACCAGGGAGGAGATGCGTCACCGGCTGCGGGGGGCGCCTCTGTCGCACGGGACGAGAGGCCCGCGGCCGACGTGCCCGGGCAGGCTCCGGACGCACCCGAGCCGCGGGCGGCGGGAGCCCCTCCGACGCCAGGGGAGGGCGGGCGCGTCAAGGCCTCACCCCTGGCCCGCCGACTGGCCGAGGACCTGGGTGTGGACCTCTCTGCCGTGACCGGGTCGGGTCCAGGAGGGCGGATCGTGAAGCGTGATGTGGAGGCGGCGAAGGAGGCGGCGGTTCCTCCCCCGGCGCCCGCGGCAGCGTGGACGCCCGACGAGACCGAGTACGAGGACATTCCGGTCTCTCAGATCCGCAAGACCATCGCCAGGCGCCTGGTGGAGTCCATTGGACCCGTGCCCCACTTCTTCCTCACCGTCGACGTCGACATGGGCCGCGTCATGGAGGCGAGGAAGAGCATCAATGCCATGCTCGAAGCCGAAGGTCGGAGGGTGTCGATCAACGACATCGTGCTCAAGGCGGTGGCCGCCGGCCTCAGGAAGCACCCGGACTGCAACGCGCAGTGGCACGGCGGACACATCCGACGGTTCAATGCCGTGCACCTGGGCGTGGCCGTGGCGGTGGAGGACGGGCTCATCACACCGGTCGTCAGGAATGCCCACGCCAAGGGCATCGCCCTCATCGGTCAGGAGGTGCGGGAGATGGCGGCCCGAGCCAGGGAAAAGAGGCTTACGCCGGAGGAGTATACCGGCTCCACCTTCTCGGTCTCCAACCTGGGGATGTTCGGGATCCATGAGTTCACCGCAATCATCAACCCCCCGGAGGCGGGCATCCTGGCTGTCGGGGGCATCGAGGACACTCCCGTGGCCGTGAACGGTGAGGTGGTGGTGCGTCCGCGGATGCGTCTGACCATGAGCTGCGACCACAGGGTGATCGACGGCGCCCAGGGTTCGCGGTTCCTGGCCACGCTCAAGAACATGCTCGAGGAGCCCACGGCCATCCTCGTGTGAGGACGGCCAAGGCCGAGCCCCATCCCCCTGATCGATGACCGAGCTGCGCGAGCTCTTCGAGAACAATCGGGCGTGGGCCGATGCCCGGCGAGCCGCAGATCCGGAGTTCTTCGCGCGCCTCGCCGAGGGCCAGAGCCCGAGCTATCTGTGGATCGGGTGCGCGGACAGCAGGGTTCCCGCCGAGGACATCGTGGGGTTGAACGCCGGCGAGCTCTTCGTCCACCGGAACGTGGCCAACGTCGTTGAGCCGTCCGACATCAACTGCCTGTCGGTGCTCCAGTTCGCCGTGGGCGTGTTGAAGGTGCGGCACATCATCGTTTGCGGCCATTACGGGTGCGGGGGCGTTCAGGCGGCCATGGGAGACGCGCCCCTGGGGATCATCGACGCCTGGCTCGCCCGCATCCGTGAGGTGATCCGGCTTCACCGCGAGGAGCTGGACGGCCTTTCGTCCGGGGAGGCCCGGTTCCGGCGCCTCTGTGAGCTCAACGTCCTGGAGCAGGCCGTGTCCGCGTGCTACGCGCCGTCGGTCCGGGAGGCGTGGCAAGCCGGTCAGGACCTCACGGTCCACGGGCTCATCTACGGTCTGGAGGACGGGCTGCTCCGGGATCTGGGGTTCTCCGTGAGTGGGCGCGAGGATGTGGAGCGGGTGTACGGGAGAGCCCTGGCCAGTCCGTGAGCGGGCTCTACCAGCCTCCGCCGCCGCCGCCGCCGAATCCGCCCCCGCTGAAGCCTCCTCCTCCGGAGAAGCCGCCGCCGCCGCCGAATCCGGACCCTCCGCTGCTGCGGGGTCGGGAAGCGAGCGTGGACGAGGCGGCGGAGGACATTCGACCCATTGTGTGGGCGAAGTGACCCGGTCGGAATCCGCCCTCCCACCGTCCCACGAACCATCGCGGGGGCTCGTCGTACATGCCCTCGAAGGCAGCGGCCCACTTCCGCTCCACTCCGAAGGCCATGGCGTAGGGGAGGAACCGCTCGAACATCTCCGGTGAGGTGATCATCCTGCGATACCGATCCGACTCCACCCGCTCCAGGAACTCCTCGAAGCCCATGACCTGCTCCTGCACGCGGGCGCCTCTGACCGTGCGGGCCGGCATGAAGAGGCCGAAGCCCAACACGGGCAGGGCGGTGCCGACACCTGCAAGAAGGGCGGTCAGACGGGACAGCTCCAGGGAGCCGGCCAGAGCCAGGCCGCCTGCCACGCCGAGGGCGAGGACCACCGACGCCGTGCCCGTCCACTTCTGCAGGGTACGGTCGGGCCGGCTCGAGTAGTACCCTCGGCGGAGCAGCTCCCGGAATACGCCGCTCCGAACTTCTGGGAGGTGGACGTAGAACTCCCGCTCCAGGCTGGACAACGGGACCGGCACGGGCAGCTCGGCGCCGGAGCTCCCGAAGACCCCGTGCAGGATCTCTCGCTCGTGCTCCCGCAGATCGCGCCACGCCGACCCGGGTCTGGTCGGCACCAGAAGGTAGTCGGTCTGGCTGGTGAGTCGCGCCAGCAGTCCCTCTCGGTCGGTCTCCTCGATTCGCAGGTAGCCTCGGACCGCCAGGTGGACGAGCGCGGCGGTGACGTCTACCATTTCCAGCCGGTTGTCGAGGAGGGTCCCCGCCTCGGCCGGAGTGAGCCCCTCGGGGGGCTCGTACTGGGGCGAGATGGACATCCGGGCCGGGTCGCGGCCGCGTTGAGCCCACAGGCGCCACATCACCGCCAGGCTCAGGAAGGGGAAGACCAGGAGCCAGTTGGCCCTGAGGAAGAGGAGCGCGCGGGCCCAGGGGCCGGGCCGGCGGACCGCGCCCGGATCCCACGCCACTGCGATCGTCAGCCCTTCCCGATAGCTCAGGGTCCGGCGGGCCTCGAAGAAGAAGCCGTCTCCCGTGTCCGCCACGGATGCCGCTTCCTCGGCGGAACCGTAGCCGCCCGTCCAGGAGGCCGTGCGCGCGTTGCGGGCCCCTTGCGGGAGCAAGACCATGGCCGACGCGGCCTGAATGGGAATCTCCCACTCGTCTCCGGTGACATTCCAGTACAGCTCGTCGTAATCGTCCCAGAACCTCAGAGCGTTGGGCACGCGGTAGCGGATGACGACCGATCTGGTGGCGTCCTCGGCATCGGGAACCCTGATCCGGAGCCTCTTGTAGTGTCGCTCACGGGAGGAATCGAACTCATAGGGCACCCCCCCTGGCCCGGTGACGGCGACGTCGTCGAGATACAGACGGTACGAGAAGCCCTGTGGTGTCCGGTACTCGACGGGGATTAGGCGGAAGATCCCGTTCCAGGATCCGGTGAAACGAACCTGGATCTCCTCACGGACGTCTAGCCAGCCCGACTCCTCCACCCGGAGGGTGACGTCGAAGCTCCGGATCTCCAGGCTCCGCTGGGCCACCGAGGGCGCCGGGAGCCAGGAGGCCATGAGGACCAGGCCGGCCGGGAGTAGGGAATGAACCCTCGGTACGGCGGGTGCCACGTGACCCCTCCTCGCAGCGGGTTGGGACCGGAAGGTCTGGGTGGGGCGCGGTGTCTCCTAGTCGAAGCTGACCTCGGGCGCCGCCCGCTCCCCCTCGTCCACCTCGAAGAACTCCCGTTGGGCGAAGCCGAAGGCTCGGGCCACGATGACGCTGGGAAAGGTCTGGGTCTTGGTGTTGAAGTCCCGAACGACGGCGTTGTAGTACCGCCTGGCCTCGGCCACCTGGTGCTCCACCTGATTGAGGCTGGCCTGAAGATCCCGGAAGCTCTCCGCCGCCTGGAGCTCGGGGTATGCCTCGGACAGCGCGAAGAGGGACTTGAGGGCTCCCGTGAGCATGTTCTCGGCGTCGCCCTTCGCTGCAGGGCCCTGGGCCGTCATAGCCGAGCTCCGGGCCTGGATCACTCGTTCGAGCGTGTTCTTCTCGTGGCTGGCGTAGCCCTTCACCGTCTCCACGAGATTCGGCACCAGGTCGTGTCGCCGCTTCAGCTGGACGTCCACGTCCGCCCAGGCTCCGTCGGCACGCTCCCGAAGCCGTACCAGGGAGTTGTACATACCGATGCCCACGATCACGACCACCGCTACGACTGCCAGCTCCCACATGTTCGGCCTCCCGGCAAGGTCTACCTCGTCTCTTCACGCCCGCGGATGCATTCTATCTACAGGGGGGCGAGACGGGCAAAGCGGGGGCCGGGCTTTACCCTCCCCTGAGGCGGCTCTACCTTCACTGATTCTTCAACTTTGTACGGATTCCCCGGGGGAGTCCCGGCTCTCCTTTCCAGCGAGGTCAGTGTGGCGAGCGGCGATCGCTTCGATCTGGTGATCATAGGCAGCGGCCCTGGCGGGTACGTTGCCGCCATTCGGGCGGCCCAGTTGGGCCTGAGCGTGGCCTGCGTCGAGGCGGACAAGCTCGGCGGTGTGTGCCTGAACATCGGGTGCATTCCCACGAAGGCCCTGCTCACCAGCGCCCTGTTGGCCAACGAGATGAAGGATGGGGCCAGGCACGGGATCAT
>JBDHGI010000281.1:0-5247 GCA_039589955.1 Gemmatimonadota bacterium
CATGCCGTTCGTGTCGATGACGGGCACGCCCGCGGGGATCGCGACCTCCGATGCCGGGCCCACCTCGACGATGCGCTCGCCCGCCACGAGGACCACGCCGTTCTCCAGGGCGAGACCTCCGAACCCGTCCAGGACACGGCCGCCCGACAGGGCGAGCGTCGGTTGCTGGGCGTCGGCGTGCACGGAGAACGAGAGTGCGAGGGCCAGCGCGGCGGCGGACCGGACCGCCGTGGGAGGCAAGCGTGAGGGCATGGGACGCATCACGTTGAGGGAGGTTGGCGGGCGGGGCCTGCTTCGGACCGACGGGAGTTAGGCTGGGGCGCGACGGGGTGGGACGCAACGGCCCGGGTCCCTGAATGGCCGCAGCCACCCTTGTGCGATCCTCGGGCAACTAATTGCACATTGTGAGCATCACATTGTGAGCATATCGTCGCTTCGCACCTGGATACCGACGCCGACGGGAGGTCGGAATGAACAAGCTGCTGGCACTCGGACTTCTGTTGGCTCTCGCGGGCTGGCCCCTCGACGCGCGAGGGCAGGACGGCGGAGCGGCTGAGGTGCCCCTCGAGGTGCGGGGGGGCCGCATGGTCGTCTCGGCGCGCGCCGCCGACGGGGCCGAGCTCCGGTTCCTGGTCTCGACCGGGTCGGCGGTCACCGTTCTGTCGAAGTCCGGCGCCGGGAAGATCGGCGACCAGGGAGTCACTCTGGGCGGCGCTCCCGTGAACATGGAGAACCGCGAGACCGTTCCCGACGACCAGCTGACGGTGGACGGGATCGTGATGGACGGGCTGGTGAGCAACAACACCCTCAACGGGTTCGATGTCCTGTTCGACGCGCCCGGGGGTCGCATGGTGCTCAAGCCCTTCGGTCGAGCCGTGGAGTGGCCGGGAATGGAGCTGTCGGAGGCCATCCGCCTGCGGGTCTACCACGGCGTGGTCCTGGCCCTCGACCTCGAGGTCAACGGCCGTCCCTATCCCGCCATGCTGGAGCTCGGAGCGCCGTCGCTCCTGGTGAACCAGGCCGTCCTGGACGAGGCGGGCGTCACCGACGGGGCGGTCGCGACCCTCGGGCTCGGACCGACGTCCTTCCGCGACGTTCCGGTGGAGCTCAGCGACCATCCGATCATCCAGCGTTTCTCCCCCAGAGGTGACGGCTTCGTCATCGTGGGCACGCCGCCGGCGCTCGAGTGCCCGGTGGCCATCAGCTGGGTGCACCGTGAGATGAGGACGTGCGTACGATGAGTCACGACTATCTGGGAGAGTTCGAGCAGATGGTGCTCCTGTCCGTCATGCGCCTGGGCGAGGACGCCTACGGCTTGGCCGTCAAGGACGAGCTGGAGTCGGTGGCGGGACGCTCGCCCTCGAGCGGGGCGCTGTACACCACGCTGGACCGCATGGAACGGAAGGGTCTCTTGAAGTCCTACGCCGGGGAGGCGTCCTCGGAGCGCGGGGGACGGCCTCGTCGCTACGTGAAGCTCACGCCGCAGGGACAGGAGATGCTGTCCCGCTCCAGGAGCACGCTGCTGGCCTTGTGGGAGGGGTTGGAGGGAGCGTTGGACCGATGAGCGCCGTGAAGCCGCCGCGCTGGTTGGAGGGCGTCGCCGAACGGGCCCTTCCCGAAGGGCTGTCGGGGCGGGGCGCCCTCGGCGACCTGGCCGAGGAGTTCCAGCGCCGCGCCGTCGACGCCCCGTGGCGCGCCCGGCTCTGGTACGCAGGGCAGACGGCGTCCATCGTGGCCTACCGCGTCTTCACGGGAAGCGGCGCCGACAGCCGCGACACGGGCTCGGACCTCCTCATGGACGTGCGCTGGGCCTTCCGCCTCGTCCTGAAGCACCCGGGCTTCGCCCTGGGGGTGGTGGCCGTGCTCGGCCTGGGGCTGGGCGCGAACGTGGCCGTCTATTCCGTGGTGGACGGTACCTTCCGGAACACCAGCTGGTGGGGCGAGCCCGACCGGACGTTGGGCGTGTGGCCGGACCGGCGCTGGTCCTTCGGCATGATGGAGCTGTATCGGGAGGAGCAGGTCGCCTTCCGCTCCCTGGGCGGCTACACGGAGCTCGCCTACGCCCTCCGGACTCCCGACGGCAGCAGCGAGAGCGTCAACGGGGTGGCCATCACGCCCGAGCTCTTCCGGGAGCTGTCGGTGCAGCCGGTGCTGGGTCGGGCCCTGGCCGACGACGACGCGCTGCTGGGTGTGGAGCCCGTGGTCGTCATCGGCGAGTCCCTCTGGCGCCGCTCGTTCGGCGCCGATCCCGGCGTCCTTGGCAGCACGGTGGACATCAGTGGCGCCACGGCCCGGGTGGTGGGCATCCAGGGGCAGGGAAGCAAGGCCCCCGGTGGCCGGGCCGAGGCATGGCTGCCGCTGGTCGTCGATCCCCGGGACGACGACTACTTCAAGGAGGTGAACCTGAAGGTGGTGGGCGTGCTGGCCGACGGGGTGACCTTCGCCGACGCCCGCGACGAGGTCGACGGCTTCAACGATTACCTCGCCCGCATCTTCCCGAGCTTCTTCCGATCCGACTGGGACGACGGGCTCGTGCGGGTGGCTCGGGCCGACGCCTCCCAGCGTCGCCTCATCTCCACCCCTCTCCTGCTTCTGCTGGGAGGGACGGCGCTCCTCCTGCTCGTGACGGCGCTCAACGTGGGCAACCTCCTGTTGGGCCGCGCCATCGAGCGACGGCAGGAGCTGGCGGTGCGCGCGGCCATCGGCGCGGGACGGGGTCGCATCGTCCAGCAGCTCCTCGTGGAGGCCGCGGTCCTCACGGTGCTCGCGGCGGCCCTCGCCCTCTGGGTCGGGGCGCTGGGGGGGCCGTGGATCGCCGAGCTGTTCGTGGGCGAGGCGGTGGTGGTGAGCAGCTCCGTGCTCTCGCCGTCGGTGTTGGGGCTGTCCGGGGCGGCGGCGGTGGCCGCCTGGATCATCGTCGCCGGCGTACCCGTGGTGCATTTCCTGCGCGCCCAGCGCTCGGGTCTCACCCTGAGGCCTCGGTCCGGCGTCGCCGCCCAGCGATCCCTGGTGGCGGTCCAGGCCGCCCTCGCCACCCTGCTCCTGGTCTCGGCCGCGCTTCTGGTGGCCACGGTGTCCAACCTCCGTGAGGTGCCGCTCGGCTTCGAGCCGGACGGTCTCCTGACGGTGGAGCTCTCGCCGCCCGAGGATCGTGTGACCGATCCCATGACCGCCCGGGGCCTGTACGACGCGCTGGTCGAGCGCGTGGCGGGGATCCCCGGGGTACGCTCGGTGGGCCTCGCCGGGTGGCTTCCCCTCAGGGAGCAGGCGCCCAGAGCGCCGGCGAATCTCGAGGCGGCCCCGGTCGATCAGGCCGAGGCTACAGGCGCGCCCCGCAACATGGTGGATCCGGGCTTCTTCGAGGTCATGGGCCTGGAGGCCCTCGAGGGCCGCCTACTCGGCTCCGAGGATCGGGGGCGGGGCATCACCGCGGTCGTGGTGAACGAAACCCTGGCCGAGGCGCTGTGGCCCGACGTCTCGCCGGTGGGCCAGCGCATCGCCATCGACCTCCATATGTGGGACTACTACGTTCCGGTGGTGGGGGTGGTGCCGGACATCCGCTCGGGCGACATCACCGGACCTCCCGAGCCGGCCATGTACGTCTCGTTGGCGGAGAGCCCTGCTCGGGACGTCACGCTCCTCGTCCGCACCGATCCAGGCGCCGGCGGCATCGTCGCCGCCGTGGCCCGGGCAGTTTCCGACGTGGATCCCCTGGTGCCCGTGCGATCCGTCACTTGGATGGATGACGTGGTACGCGCCGCCTACTCGATCTCCTGGGTGATCATGGGTCTTCTGGTCGTGCTGGCCCTGCTGGCCACGGCATTGGGTGGGATCGGAATCTACGCGGCGCTCAGCCAGCACGTGGCGGCCAACCGAAAGGACATCGGCGTGCGGGTCGCGTTGGGCGCCGAGCCGTGGTCGGTCGTGGGCGGCGTGGTCCGCTCGGGGCTCCTCACCGCCGGCGTCGGCATCGTGGCCGGCAGCGTCGTCGCGGCCCTGGTCGTGCGGGTGCTGGAGTCCCTGCTGTTCGGAGTGTCGACGCTGGCCCTGTGGGCCTACGTCGCCTCTGCGCTGGCGCTGTGCGCTGCGGCCGTGGTGGCGGGGTGGGCGCCCGCGGCGCGTGCGGGCCGGCTGGCTCCGGCGGAGGTTCTGCGGGACGAGTGAGGGGATCCTCCCGCCACGCCCGGGGCAGGGGAGCTACCCGCCCCGGGCGATGATGGCCTCCTGGATCTCGATATACGTGGCGACGTTCCCCCGGAGCTCGTCGATGTTGACGTTCACCGTGGACGGATAGTCCCCCACGTCCCGGAGCAGCTCCAGTGCCTCGCGGAACTTGGGGAGCGTGGCCCGGGCGGTCTCCAGGGTCCTCGGCTCCTGCTCCCGCGCCGCGCTCCGCAGGAGCGCGTAGCCGTGCCAGAAGTTGATCTGATGCCGTCCCCGGGGACTCAGGTTGGGGAGCTCCTTGACGGCCACCATGGCTTCCACCACGAAGGGGAAGTCTTCCTTCTGGATGCCTTCGGCGTAGGCGTGGGCCACCACGAGGCTCGCCGCCGCGTCGGCCTGGCGGGCGTCCGAGGTCGCGAGGCGCCTCAGGACCTCCACCGCCTCCCCGATCCGACCTCCCTCGATGAGCCAGCGGCCCCAGCGCAGCCCCAGATTCGGGTACGCCGGGTTGAGCTCCTCGAGGCGTCGCATGGCCTCGACGGCTTCGGACAAGCGGCCGTCCCTCGCCAGGGCGTTGGCGTACGCCGACCAGAGCCCATCGTCCCCGGGATGGGTCTCGAGGGCGCGGCGGGCGGTGGTGGTGGCCTCCTCGACCTGCTGGAGGCGGAGGTACGCCGCCACGACGTTCCGGAGGTGCACGGCTGGGGTCTCGGCGCCCCGCGCCGCGAACACCCGCTCATAGGCGTCGATGGCGAGGGTGAAGTACTCGTCCGCGCCCGGCGCCACCGTTCCGGAGTCCTCCCTCTGGGGGCGGTCCCGGTTCATGGTCTCCCCGATGGAGAAGGCGTACCCACCGAGCTGCTCCCACAGGTCGATGTTGTCCGGATCCAGGTCGAGCCCTTCGCGGATGAGGAGAAGGGCCCCACGGGTGTCTCCGGCCTGAGCCAGATCGTAGGCCACGCGCATGCGGACGGCGGCCCGCCCCGGCTGAAGCTCCAGGAATCGAGCGTAGTAGCCGCGGGCCTCGTCGCTCCGATCGAGGGTGGCCGATACGTATCCCGCCAGCTCCAGGGCCGCCTCGTG
>JBDHGI010000282.1:0-8281 GCA_039589955.1 Gemmatimonadota bacterium
GTACCGCTACGATGGGCAGTTCTCGAAGTACAACACGGTGCCCGACAACGAGATGACGCGGCAGCACACCGCCGATCAGATCTACAAGTCGGTCCGCATGGGGTGGATGCCCTTCTACCCACAGTTCGACCAGAACTCACTAGAACTGTGCCGGGAAGCGGTCGAGCACGGGGCCACCGACGACGACGGCATCAAGCGCTACGTCCTCGACAAGCTCAAGAGCAAGGAGCTCCAGTACTCGGTGAGTGACCCCGATGCCGAGCACAACTTCCCACGCGTTTGGTACATCTGGCGTGGCAACGCGATCATGGGGAGCATGAAAGGGCACGAGTACGCCCTGAAGCACTACCTCGGTACCCACAACAACACCATCGCCGAAGACTCGGAGGATCACACCGCCGAGGTGAAGTGGCACGAGTTCGCGCCTGTCGGGAAGATGGACCTCATCGTCGACCTGAACTTCCGCATGGATTCGTCGGCACTCTACTCCGACATCGTGCTGCCCGCGGCGTCCTGGTACGAGAAGGCCGACCTCAACAGCACCGACCTCCACTCCTTCATCCATCCGCTGTCGGCCGCTATCGCGCCTGTGTGGGAGTCGAAGACCGACTGGAACATCTTCCGAGACCTGGCCAAGGCCACCAGCGACGCGGCGGCCAAGTACTTCCCGAATCCGCAGAAGGACGTGATCGCTGCGCCCATCGCGCACGACTCCGCCGGGGAGATATCCCAGCCGGTCATCAAGGATTGGTACCACGGCGAGTGCGAGGCCGTGCCCGGCAAAACGATGCACAACCTCGCCGTGGTGGACCGCGACTACGCGAAGCTCTATGACAAGTTCATCACACTGGGCGATCGCATCCGCACGGCGGGGCTCGGGGCGCACGGCAACCACTACCGGGCCGACGACGCATACGATGAGATGGTCGCCTCGAACCACTTCCCGGTGGAACGCCAGAACGGCAGCGTCTACCCCTCCGTCAAGGAGGACGAGTGGGCCGCCAACGCGGTGCTGCACCTCTCCTCGCTGACCAACGGAGTGTTGAACGTCCGGGCCTACGAGAACGCCGAGAAGCGTACGGGCATGGACCTGGTGGACCTGGGTGCAGGCAGCAAGGACGTCCTGATCCGGTACGCGGACCTGCAGGCCCAGCCACGGCGCTACAACACGTCACCCCTGTGGTCTGGGGTCATGAGCGACGGCAGGGCGTACGCTCCGTATACGTACAACGTCGAGAAGCTGGTCCCCTGGCGCACGCTCACCGGTCGCCAGCACTTCTACCTCGACCACGAGATGTACCTGGCCTACGGCGAGAACCTGCCGACGTACAAGCCGTCGCCGAAGCCCGAGGCCTACGGTGACCTCAAGCAGACCCTGAGGGAGGGGGATGCGCGTATCCTGAACTGCCTGACGCCGCACGGGAAGTGGCACATCCATTCGACCTACTGTGACAATCACCGGATGCTGACCCTCTCCCGAGGGTGCGAGCCCGTATGGATGAGCGAACCGGACGCGGAAGCGCTCGGCATTGCCGACAACGACTGGGTCGAGGTCTACAACGACCACGGCGTGTACGCCGCTCGGGCCACCGTGAGCGCTCGCATCCCCAAGGGCGTGTGCATCGTCTACCACGTTCCCGAGCGCACCGTGGGCATTCCCAAGTCACAGGTGCGCGGGGGCAAGAGGGCCGGGGGTCACAACAGCTTCACGCGTATCCACCTCAAGCCGAACTTCCTCGCCGGCGGATACGGGCAGTTCACGTACCACTTCAACTACTGGGGTCCCATCGCTCCGAATCGGGACACGCACGTGATCGTGAAGCGGATGGACAAGGTGGTATTCTGATGACTACGGGGTTCGGCCAAGGACGGGAGAGCTGAGATGGACGTTCGCTCACAAGTGTCGATGGTGTTCCATCTGGACAAATGCATCGGCTGCCACACGTGCTCCATCGCCTGCAAGAACATCTGGACGGACCGCAGGGGCGCCGAGTACATGTGGTGGAACAACGTCGAGACCAAGCCCGGCACGGGCTATCCCGGCAAATGGGAAGACCAGGAAGTCTACAAGGGTGGCTGGGAGAAGAACGGTGACGGCATCCAGCTCAAGGGCGCCGGCAAGCGCAAGGGTCTCACCAACATCTTCCACAACCCGCACATGCCGGTGATCGACGACTACTACGAGCCGTTCACCTACAAGTACCTGGACCTGATCGAGTCCCCGGCGGGCGACGACCAGCCCACCGCCAGGCCCATCTCGATGATCACCGGCGAGCCGATGGACATCAGGATGGGCCCCAATTGGGACGACGACCTGAGCGGGACGCCGGACTACGCCCGCAACGATCCCAACCTGGAGAGCCTCTCTCCGGCCGAGCAGGAAGCCATGTTCGAGATGGAGCGCATGGCGTTCTTCTACCTGCCCAGGATCTGCAACCACTGCCTGAACCCGGCTTGCGTGGCCTCGTGCCCTTCAGGCGCGATCTACAAGCGGGGCGAAGACGGGGTCGTGCTCATCAACCAGTCGGTGTGCCGGGGATGGCGCATGTGCGTCACCGCGTGCCCGTACAAGAAGACGTACTACAACTGGAGCACGGGCAAGTCCGAGAAGTGCTACAACTGGAGCACGGGCAAGTCCGAGAAGTGTATTCTCTGCTACCCACGCATCGAGTCGGGTCATGCGCCCGCATGCATGCACTCGTGCGTCGGGCGCATCCGGTACCTGGGTGTGCTGCTCTACGACGCGGATCAGATCGAGGCGGTGGCCTCGGCACCCGAATCCGACGTCGTCCAGCGGCAGCTGGACATGATCCTCGATCCCTTCGAGGACGATGTCATCGAGGCCGCGAAGGCAAACGGAGTGGCCGACTCGACCATCCAGGCCGCCCAGTACTCACCCACGTACAAGTTCGTGAAGGAGTGGCACCTGGCGCTGCCGCTGCATCCCGAGTTCCGGACGCTCCCGATGCTCTTCTACGTGCCACCGCTCCTGCCCGTGATGGCCTCGGTCTCCGACGTCGACAACAGCGAGCAGGCCGAGAAGATGAACGAGAAGGCCAAGCACTGGCCCGACAGCTGGCTCTACGACACGAGCACCAAGGAGCTGTTCGGCACGATCGACGATGCGCGGTTCCCCCTCGAGTACATGGCCAACCTCTTCAGGCTCGCCGACACCGGGCTCACCCCGCAGTTGGCGGACGATATCTACTATCTGACCTCGCTGGCGAAGTTCGACGATCGCTTCGTGATTCCAGCCGCCCACCGCGAGCAGGCCATCGAGATGATGGAGTTCACGGGCGACGTGAGAGGCAGCACGGGCTTCGGATTCAAGGCCGAGACGGCCGAGAGAGGGGCCTGAGCATGCATCGGTTCGCGCACTACGAGCACCTCGCCAGACTCTTCGACTATCCGCAGCGGAACTACCCCAGGTGGGTGCAGAGCGTCTACGACATCCTGGCGGGTCGTTATGTCTTGGCGGCCGCGGAGATAGACGTCTTCGCGAAGTCCCTGCCCACGGAAGGCAAGCCCTTCTCTCAGGAAGCGCTGGACGAGGTGCAGGAGATCTTCACCCGCTCCTTCGACGTACAGGCCATTACCACGCTGAGCGTGGGCTACGTCATGTTCGGCGACGACTACAAGAGGGGCGAGCTCCTGGTGAACCTGAACCGGGAGCTTCGACAGGCGGGCATCGACTGTGGCTCGGAGCTCCCGGACCACTTGCCCACCGTCCTCCGCCTGATGGCGCGCTGGGAGGATCGGGAGCTGGCGAAGGAGTTCGCGGAGGAGATCCTACACCCCGCCCTCGAGCGCGTGATCGCCGAGTTCGGTCAGCGGCGCATGCAGGCACGGGAGGGGCTGTACAAGAAGCACTTCAAGACCCTGATCGTTTCGTCGGCAGAGAGAGCCACGATCTTCCGCGAGCCACTGGCCGCGGTCCTGGAGGTGCTGAGGGTGGACTTCGGACTCGGCGAATGGATGCCACCCGAACAGGACAACGACTTCCTCCGGAACATCGGACGTGAACTGGAAATCGAGGCTGACGAGGGCCGCCCGGCCAAGTCGGGGAGAATGCCATGAACGCGCTCAACACGTTCCTATTTGTCGCGCTTCCCTACGCAGCTTTCATCGTCTTCGTGATTGGCTTCGTCTCGCGGTACAGGCAGAAGGGATTCACGGTATCCTCTCTGTCCTCCCAGTTCCTGGAGGGCAAGAGCCTGTTCTGGGGCACGGTACCCTTCCACATCGGGATCCTGGTGGTCTTCCTAGGGCACCTCGTGGCGTTCCTCATGCCTCGGGCCATGTTGGCTTGGAACGCCGTGCCGATTCGCCTGATCATTCTTGAGGTGTCGGCCTTCATATTCGGCCTCACGGTGTTCATCGGGCTGGGTGTCCTCATGTACCGGCGTCTGACCAACGCCCGGGTGCGCGCGGTCACCACGGGCATGGACATCGTCATCGAGGCCCTTCTGCTCGCTCAGGTCGTGCTGGGTCTCTGGATTGCGTTGGGGTACCGGTGGGGCTCGTCCTGGTTCGCCGCGGACCTGACACCCTACCTGTGGTCCCTCGTCAGGCTGTCGCCCGAGACCGGCGCGGTCTTCGCGCTGCCCTGGGTCGTCAAGCTCCACATCGTGGGGGCATTCGCCATCCTGCTGATGGTGCCATTCACCCGTCTGATGCATTTCCTGGTGGCACCGCTCCACTACATCCCACGACCGTATCAGCAGGTCATCTGGAACTGGAATCGAAGGACCATCCGGGATCCCCGTACGGCGTGGAGCGACGCTCGGCCACGCAACAACTGAATGTCCACGTGCGGCTGTCCGAAGGGGGCAGTCCGAGAACGGCACACTCCGGCGTTTGAGCCAGTTGGGGCGAACGCCGGACGTGTGATGACGCACCGCACCCGGGCCCACGGAGGCAACGGATGACCGGCGACAGCCAGGACAAGAGCTGGCCCCACTACTGGGATCCCGACGACACAGGGTTCTGGAATCGCGAGGGCAAGCGGATCGCGCGACGCAACCTGTGGATCTCCATCCCCAACCTGCTCCTGGCCTTCGCGGTCTGGATCTACTGGGGCATGGTCGCCAAGTACATCCAGCAGCTCCACTTCGCCACGGGTGGAGATCTCTTCAACTTCACCTTCATGAACGGGGGCGAGCCCTACGACGATCCCGGGTACCGAGCGCTCCTGTTCATCCTCCCGGCCGTGGCCGGACTGGCCGGGGCGACACTCCGGATCCCCAACTCGTTCATGATCGCCATCGCGGGGGGCCGGAACGTCAAGTTCATGACGAGTCTGCTGCTGCTCGTGCCTGCGCTCAGCACGGGCATTGCGCTTCAGAACCCCGACACCTCCTTCCTCGTTTTCGTGGTCCTTGCGGCGCTCTCCGGCGTGGGTGGTGGAGCCTTCGCGTCGTCCATGTCGAACATCAGCTTCTTCTTTCCGAAGAAGGACCAAGGGCTGGCGTTGGGTTTGAACGCGGGCCTGGGGAACCTGGGCGTCAGTGTGATGCAGTTCCTGATTCCCTGGGTGATCACGTTCGGAGCGTTCGGGGCGTGGGGTGGAGACCCCTACGAGTACACCTCCGGCGGCACAGTGACGCAACTGTGGATCCAGAACTCCGGTCTGGTGTGGGTGCCCATTCTGGCGCTGTTCATGATCCTGGCGTTCCTGTTCATGAACAACCTCCCCTTCCACAAAGTCGGATCCACACCCGTCGCGGTCGGGAAATACCTGTGGCTCACGCTCCTCGGATTCGTCGCGACCGCCGTGGGCGTATTGCTTCTGGTGCTCCCGTGGGGGGGATTCCCGGACCTCCTGAAGACGTTCATCATCGTCGTCGTGGCGGTCCTCGTCACGCTCGGCGGGATGCGCTTCCTCACGCCCAAGGAGGTCAAGGAGAGCCTGGACGAACAGTTCGGGATCTTCAGGATGAAGCACAACTGGATCATGACGTACCTCTACGTCATGACCTTCGGTTCGTTCATCGGATACTCCAACGCCTTCCCGAAGCTGATCGATGACGTGTTCGGCGTGATCCGAGTAGGAGAGAACGCCGGCCAGGCCACCGGCCTCAGCTCGGCCGCATTCATCTGGATCGGCGCCGGAGTCGGTGCCCTGATCCGTCCGTTGGGTGGTTGGCTCTCTGACAAGCTCGGCGGAGCCAGGGTGACCCACTGGGACACCATCGTCATGATCGCGTCGACCATCGGCGCCGGCTACTTCGTCTCCCTCGCGATGGAGTCACCGGACCCCACACAGTATTTCCCGGTCTTCCTGGTCCTCTTCATCGTGCTGTTCGCGACGACGGGCATCGGGAACGGATCCACGTTCCGGATGATCGGAGTGATCTTCAAGAAGGACAATCGCGGACCGGTGCTGGGATGGACTTCGGCCATCGCGGCGTACGGGGCGTACCTCATTCCCAAGATCTTCGCCACCCAGATCCAGGCAGGCACGCCCCACTACGCGCTGTACGGCTTCGCCGGTTACTACGCGACGTGCCTGGCCCTCAACTGGTGGTATTACGCTCGCAAGAGCGCAGAGATCGAGTGTTGACGCCAACCTTTGGAATGCCCCACGGCCGGACAGTATCCGCCTTGAGGGCGAACCACCCGACAATTCAATGAAGAAACCCGAGCTCATCGATTTCGGTCAGGAGCGCATCCGCGTTCTGCATTTCACGTGGATCGCGTTCTTCGTGACGTTCTACGTGTGGTTCAACATGGCACCCCTCGCCACGACCATGCTCGCCAACATGGACTGGCTGACGAGGGAGCACATGGCGGTCCTCGCCATCTGCAATGTGGCGCTGACCATCCCGGCTCGCATCATCATAGGGGCGCTGATCGACAAGTACGGGCCTCGCATCGTGTTCTCGATCCTGATGATCACGATGTCCGTTCCGGCCTTCTTCTTCGCGTTCGGCGACACATTCACGCAGCTGCTCATCTCGAGGCTGGTCCTTGGCAGCATCGGCGCCGGATTCGTGATCGGGATCCGCATGGTGGCACAGTGGTTCCCCAAGAACATGATCGGCCGGGCGGAAGGCTTCTACGCGGGGTGGGGGAACTTCGGATCAGCGTGGGCAGCGATGACCCTGCCGTGGATCGCCATCACGTTCTTCGGCGAGGCACTCGGCCTGGGCGCGAACGGCTGGAGATGGGCGCTCGCGTTCAATGGCATGGTCTCTCTGGTGTACGGGATCGCCTATCCCTTCCTCGTCCGTGACCTCCCAGGAGGGGAGAAGTTCAAGGGGACGCCCAAAGCGGACCCCATGACCGTGTCCAGCTGGGGCGATCTGGTGCTGTACCTCGTGTGGTCCTTCCCCCTGGTCGGGGCGATGATGATTCTGACCTGGCGACTGAGCAAAGTCACCATCTCGGGCGAGCCCCTGATAGCCGGCACGCCGCTGTACGTGGTCTACGGGGTTCTCGCCCTCGTGTACGTCGCGCACGTCGCCAAGACGCTGCAGATCAACGTGCCCATTCTGCGAAGGGGCGTGCCCGAGGAAGAGAAATACCACTGGGGGAGCGTAGCGGCCCTCAACAGTACGTACTTCGCCAACTTCGGCGCTGAGCTGGCCGTGGTGTCGATGCTACCGATGTTCTTCGAGAACACGTTCGCGCAGCTGCAGAGCTCGGAGGGCAACTACATCATGACGGCGACGATGGCCGGGATCATCGCCGCCTCCTTCGCCTTCGTGAATCTCGTTGCACGGCCCCTCGGTGGATTGCTCTCCGACACGATGAAGAACCGAAAGCGAACCATGCTGGCCTACATGGGCGGCATCGCGATCGGCTTCGTCGGGATGGCGACCATCGGCAAGTACGGTGGCGTGGTGGACGGCCAGCAGATGATCGTTCCCATGTTCGACGGTGTATGGTGGCTTGCGGTCGCCGTGGTCATCACGATCCTTTGCTCGATGTTCGTGCAGGGCGCCGAGGGCGCGACGTTCGCGGTGATACCGATGATCAAGAAGGAGATGACCGGGCAGATCGCCGGCATGGCCGGGGCCTACGGGAATGTCGGCGCCGTGGTCTATCTGGTGGTCTATTCCCTGGTCGACTCGAAGACGTTCTTCTACATCATCGCGGGGGGAGCGGCGCTGAGCTTCCTCTATTGTCTCTTCACTCTGGAGGAGCCGTCGGACGCCTTCGCCGAAGAAATGATCTGACCACTGACAAACGCGCGAGGGGACCTTCAAGGAGATCGGGCGCTGTCCGCCAAGCGTCGTGACTCCCGGGAGTCCATCCGGAGGTAGTCATGAGGGAACTG
>JBDHGI010000283.1:0-5145 GCA_039589955.1 Gemmatimonadota bacterium
ATCCGTCCCGCGCGATCGAGAACTCGGCCGACTGGATACCCTTGGTGAGAACACCCTGGAGGAGGGGCGTGGAGGGACCGGTCACCTCCAGGGCCTTCGCGTCGAAGGGCGCCGCCAACAGCGCTCCGTCGTCCCTTGCGTACACGACCAGGCCGGGCTCCACGTAGCGAGCCCGAATCCCCTGCAGGATCGTCGTGACCTCACCCGTGGTCACCGAGGCCACGGCGATCTCCGCATCCTCGTTCACGCCGCTCGGGAAGCGCGTCGTGAAGAGCACGCCGGCGCCATTCGGGAGCACATCGGGCCAGGCGAACTCCCGGCCCGCCGTCGTGTCGGGTACGGCAACCGTGTCGGGGGGGCCACCGCTGGGGGATAGTCGGACGACGGGATCGAGGTCCGGACCGGCCTCGATCACGTACAGGAAGCCGTCGTCTCCCCACGCGCCGCCCGCCTCGTACAGGCTGTCCTGTACGAGGGTGACCGGCGGTCCACCTGCCAGGGAGACCACATGCAGCGACCCCCGCGTGAAGAAGGCAACCGACTGGCCGTCGGGGGAGAAGAACGGAGAGGATGCGCCTTCCGTGCCCGGGATCGGCGTCGCGCGGAGTTGGTTCATCTCCCGCAGCCAGAGCTGGGGGCCGTTGTCGCCGGGTCCGACATACACGAATCGCCTACCGTCCGGGGACAGCTCGACCGTCGTCCATCCCTGATCTTCGATTGCCTGGTCGTCCGGAAGGGTGATGCTGAATCGTGAGACGAACGCCTCGGGCTCCGGTCGGGTGAGACTCCAGAGCGCGACGGCCCCCGTGAGGACGGCCACGGACACCGCGGCGAGGAAGGGCACGTTGCCGAATAGCCCATGCGGCCCCGTCGCCGCCGGCCCCCCGGTCCCCGCCATGGGCGCGGCCGTCATCTCCGGCCTGGAGAGCGCCTCGGCGAAGACGGCTGCACTGCCCCAGCGGTCCGCGGGGAGCTTCTCCAGCGCCTTCATCACGGCCGCGGCCACATGGCGGGGTACGCTCTTCCGGAGGTCGGTGATCGGACGGACGTCGTCGGTGAGGATCTTCACCAGGACGGCCTGCCCGCTCGGGCCGGTGTGGGGTGGCTCACCGACCAGCATCTCGTAGAGCACCGCGCCCACGGAGTAGACGTCTGTGCGGCTGCTGAGGTCCCGGTCGGCGGCGGCCTGCTCCGGGCTCATGTAGTGGGGTGTGCCGAGGCTGAGCCCGGTCTCGGTCATCCGCCCCTGACCCGCCGCGCTCAGCGCCAGCGCGATGCCGAAGTCTGCGACCAGGGGTCGTCCATCGTGCAGGAGGATGTTGGCCGGCTTGATGTCGCGGTGGATGATGCCCTGACGGTGTGCGTAGTCGAGCGCCTCGGCCACGTCGGTGGCGATCCCGACCGCTTCCTCAACACCGAGCTGCGTTTCCCGGTCCAGCCGCTCCCTGAGCGACTCCCCTTCGACGTACGGCATCACGTAGAAGAGGAAGCCCTCGACCTCGCCAGAGTCGAAGAGGGGGAGGATGTGGGGATGCTGGAGGTTTGCGGTCGTCTTGATCTCTGCCAGGAATCGCTCAGCGCCAACGACTGCGGCGAGCGCTGGCTTGAGGACCTTGAGGGCAACCCGTCGGTCGTGCTTCAGGTCGTCGGCCAAGTAGACCGTGGCCATTCCGCCTTCGCCGAGTTCACGCTCGATGCGGTAGCGGTCCCCCAGGGCAGCGTTCAGGCGGTGGATGGGGTCGGACATGGGTAAGATCTCGGGACTTCCGGCGGTGGCCCCCATGTTAGGGTGGGTGAAGCCGGTTGGACAGGGTTTGGGAAGGCCGCGAGCTCCCCCGAATCCCGCTGGCACGAAAACGCCGGAAGCCCTTGCCGTACAAGGACTCCCGGCCAGTGCCCCGTTCTCGAGACCGGTGCAGGTCACTTAGGCGAGCCCGCCCGCTGGTTCACCACCCCCCTTACCGCCCGACCAGCTGCTCGATCGCCTCCATCGCATTCAACACCAGCACGAGCTCCAACTCCCTCGCCTCCCCGACCTCGCCGCGCTTCACCATGAGAAAGCGCTGCCCGTCGGACGACACGTCGTACCCGCGCGGATTCACCGAGAGGCTGTACGCGACATAGCCCGAGGCATCGAAGAGCCGGGAACGCTCGACGACCGGGAAGCCCGTCCCGACCCGATACCGGGCCGAATACATGCCGCCGTCCTCGCCGATGTAGAACAGCTCGTCCGCCACGGGCGACCAAGCGGGGCTATGCCCAGTCTCCAGCGACACCTGCACCCGGGGCGCGGCGTTCGGGTCCGGGAAGGAGCGTACGTAGACCTGACGGGCGCCGTTGGTGTCGGAGCTATAGGCGAGCCACCGACCGTCCCCCGAGAGCTCGGGTTGCGCCTCCTGTGCATCCGTGGCGACGAGAGCGAAGGCCGTAGACCCCGGGGCCGTGGACTGCGCCATGATGTCCCCGAGCGTTCCCCCCAGGTTCCGCGTGCGATAGATCCAGTACGCGCTGTCCGGAGCAAGATTGGCGGACCCGACGGAGTCGATTCCTACCGCCTCGGGCTCTCCCACACCGTCGGCACGTGTACGCCAGATCGCCCCGACCGACGGGTCCGGAGACAGCCGGTTTGAAAGGTAGTAAAGGCCGGTTCCGTCACGCGTCCACGCGAGCAATCGGTTGACGGTCCCGCCCCGGGTCACGGGCCCACCAGGCCCATCGGGGAGCTCCCACACGTGAATGGCCTGGGGCCGCCCCGTAGCCCCTAAGGCCAGGCGCCTCCCGTCGGGCGAGAGGCGAACGGTCCCGTACGGCCCTGCAAGACGCGGAGACACCGGCGTTTCCTGCCCGTCGCTCGTCACCCACACGGGCACGTTGTTCGTGCCTCGAAATCCGCCCACGACGTACGTCAGATGCCCGGCCGCCGAGAGGTCATAGACTAGCGGGTCCTCAGAGTACAACCTGGCGGCTGCGGCCAAATCACCCACGATGGTGACCGGGGTCGCGAGCGACGTCCCCTCCAACTCCGCCACCCGTAGCTCCGTCGCCTCACGGTCTGTGAAGAAGACGAGCGTGCCCCAGACCGAGGGCGACCGCCCCGAGGACAGGTCGTGGATTTCACTCGACTCGGTGTCGAGAAGGGCGATGACCGAATTGACGTCGAGAATACCGCTTTTCTCGAAGACCACGTATCGGCCACCGGCAAACGACACGGCCCACCGGTGTGCGAGGTGGGTGCCCTCGTTGACGGTGAGCACCTCCAATGCGCCACCGTCGGCGGGCACACGACTGAGCCCGTTGTCGCTGTTGGTGAAGTAGATCCATCCGTCCTCGTTCCAGCGGGGGCAGCAAAACACGCCACCGGAGACCAGCGTTCTCGCGGCCGAGGTCTCGAGGGACTGCACGCGAAGCGACTCCCCGACCCGCAACGCGACCTCGTCCGAGGTCGGCGATGGGTCGAAGTCGGTCACGCCATCGGTGCCGGGCACTGGCGTTGCGGCCGAAGGCTCGAACGAGGACCACCGATGAAGCCAGAGGCTTTGGCCCGAGCCCCCCTGCCCCGACCCCTCGTAGACGAGGCCGGAGCCGTCGTCCAGGAGGCGAAACCATCGATTGGCGAGCGGGGCTTCCTTCGGCAACGAGACCGCGAGGCGCCGGGTGGGCTCGGGCGGGCTCGCCTTTCCGACTGTGATCCACCAGGTGAGTAGCGCAGCCGCCCCGGCGATCAGTCCGTAGCCCCCCACCTTCATCACACGAGCGGTGGGCCTGCTTGGCTCGGCCCGCCCCCTCGCGAGGCGGAACTCCGGTGAGGCGAGTGCCCTTGCCAACTCGCCGCCGCTCCGGAAGCGATCGGCGGGAACCTTCGCCAGCGCCTTCTCAACGGCGGCGTCCACGTGGGCGGGCACCGTCCGCCGGTGGCTCGACGCCGGCTCGGCATCGCCCGTGATGATCCTCCCCAGAATCGCCTGCGGCGTGCTCGCCGTGAACGGCGGCTCCCCCACCAACATCTCGAAGAGCACGCATCCGAGTGCCCAGATGTCTGTCGCTGGCCCGACGCGCCGATCCCCGGTCGCCTGCTCGGGGCTCATGTAGTGCGGTGTGCCGAGGCTCAGCCCCGTTTCGGTGAGCCTGTCTCCACCACCCGCGCTCACCGCCAGGGCGATGCCGAAGTCAGCCACCAGGGGCTCGCCATCCTGAAGGAGGATGTTGGCCGGCTTGATGTCGCGATGGATGACACCCTGACGGTGCGCATGGTCCAAGGCGTTCGACACCGCCGTCGCGATCCGAACCGACTCCTCGACCGGAAGCTGATGCTCGCGGTCGAGCCTGGCCCGGAGACTCTCGCCCTCCACATACGGCATCACGTAGTAGAGGAGGCCCTCCACCTCACCGGAATCGTGAAGGGTCAGGATGTGGGGGTGCTGCAGCTTGGCAGTCGTCCTGATTTCGGCCAGGAACCGCTCGGCTCCGACCACCGCAGCCAATTCCGGCTTGAGGACCTTCAGCGCGACCTTTCGCTCGTGCTTCAGGTCATCCGCGAGATAAACCGTCGCCATCCCGCCCTCACCGAGCTCGCGCTCGATGCGGTAGCGGCCCCCTAGGGCTGCGTTCAGGCGCAAGATGAGGTCGGACATGGGCAGGGGATCGATAGTACTCGGACAGTGGCCCCCATGTTAGGGCGGGCGAAGCCGGTTTGGACAGGGTTTGGAGGGCGAGAGTGCGCCCTAGGAAGGCGTGATTCACCCCTTTTTTCCGCCGCTGCCGGCTCGAGTTCGTGCCAGCCAAGTTCTCTAACAGATTTGTGCTATGACACTTGGAGCGCCAAGGCTAGGCAACTCTCCCTCGGCATGCCTCTTGCCCCCTGTCCCTTCATTCGCCGTGGTCCGAATGTGATCGAGCAGGGAGGGTGATCCGATGAGTCTGCGAGCTGCTGGTGCCCCGGTGACAGCCATCGCGGCATTGTTCGCCGCCCCAATCCTCCAAGCTTGCGGCGGCGGCGCGGTGGTTACGACCGGCGACCCGGCCTACTCCGTGTCCGTGCGCACCCAGGAGCAGGAGATCCAAGGGATTCCGCCTGGACACATGCCGCCACCCGGGGGCTGTAGAATCTGGTTTCCAGGGGAACCCCCGGGGCACCAACCCCCTCCA
>JBDHGI010000284.1:0-5362 GCA_039589955.1 Gemmatimonadota bacterium
GATCCCCGCCAGGACTTCCTCGCGACTCTGGAAATGCCGGTACAGCGCCGGCGCCGTGACCCCCACGTGCTTGGCGAGCTTCCGCATGGAGAACCCGTCGAGGCCGTCCTCCAGGTAGAGCTCGCAGGCGCATGCGAGGATCTTGTCATGTTGTTCGGACATGGTGAACACCGTAAACATTGTCGCGGGAATCGTCAATGCCCTCAGCACTACGAACGCTAACGGTGTTTAGTTCCAAATGGTGCTTCCGTCGCGTGGATACACGTGCACGACGTGCGGACGAGGGCTCGGAAGAAGGCTCCGGCGTAGGGTGCTGAGCCGGCCGCGTGGAGAGGCGGGAGACCCGGTGGCGTGGCGGGTGGCTATTCGGAGACCGGCCTGGCCTCGGGCCAATCCCCTCGCTGGACCACCACGGCTCCGTCGCTCACCACCATGAGGACGTCCTGAACCGCGCCTATGTCCTGGAGTGGGTTCCGCTCCAGCACGACGAGGTCGGCCTCGAGGCCCGGGGCGATCCGCCCGGTGTGGTCGGACACCCCCAGAAGCTCCGCGGCGGTCGTGGTGGCGGCCTGGAGCGCCTCCAGCGGGGACATCCCGATGTCCACCAGCTCGAGGAGCTCGTGGGCCAGCGTGGTGGTGCTCTCGGGCCCGTACCCTGTGTCGGTGGCTGCCACGATCCTCACCCCCAGGCGGTGGGCCGTGCGCGCCATCTCCTGCACTCGCGGGAGCATATGGCGCCCCCGGACGTTGAGGAACGCGTTGTCGTAGTCTCCGCCCGGAACGGTGAGGTCCCGGACGATGGCGATGGTGGGCACGAGGAAGGTGCCCCTCCGTGCCATCATCTCCAGGGTCTCGGGGCTCAGATAGGTCCCGTGCTCGATGCTGCGCACGCCGGCCGCCACCGCCGCCCTCCCCCCGGCATCCCCGTGGGCGTGGGCCATGACGCCGATCCCGCCCGCAGCCGCTTCCTCCACCAGGGCGCGCAGCTCCTCGGCCGAGTAAAGCTGCTTCCTGGGATCGGTGGTGGGCACGCCGGCGCGCTCGGTGGCGTTCACCTTCAGGAAGTCCAGCCCCCTGGCCATCATCGCCCTGGCCATGGCCCGCACCGCATCGGGTCCGCGGATGCCGCCCTCCCTGTAGCGGCCGAGATCGGGGTGATCCTGGAAGAGGGCCTCCGCCGGATCCGGGCGGACATGGTAGCCCGCGGCCAGATACTCCGGCGTCTGGGCGTACCCCGCCCGCTGCAGCTCCCGCATGCCCACGTCGGCGTAGTGGGCCGCTCCGGCGCTCCGCATGGTGGTCACGCCCGACATGAGGGCCCGACGGGCCTGCTCTTCGGAGCCGACGTGCACATGCGCGTCGATGAGCCCCGGGGCCAGATACCTGCCCGCGAGATCCACCACACGGGCCCCGGCCGGTGCGGTGGCGCCGCCGGCGTCCACCCCGACCACCCGCCCGTCCGAGATGCGGACGCTCACTCCCGAGCGGATGGAGCCGTCGGTGACGTCCACCAGGTTGGCATTGAGGAGCACCAGGTCCTGTCCTGCCAAGGGCCCGCCGAGGATCAGCGCACTGACCATCCCCGTCACCCATGCTCGCATGCCCACCTCCTCTCTGGTATTCGGGAGAGCTTACCGAACTGGATGCAGCCGCACCAGCGTGAGCGTGCTGGCAACGATGACCCCTGCCCCGGCCCACGTCCACAGGTCCGGAGCCTCCCTGAAGAGCAGCCACCCCCATCCGGCGGCGAACACGATCTGCAGATAGCCGATGGCCGAGGCCCTCCCGGCTCGTTCCAGGCGGAAGCCGTGGGTCACGAAGACCTGCCCCAGGTGGGTCGTGAGGCCCACGCCGGCCAACACGAGCCACATGGGCCCCGAGGGCAGGACCGGGTTCATGAGCACCCCCGGAAGGGAGAGGAGCGTGCTCACCGCCGCGAAGTAGAAGATCACGAGATTGGGGGATTCGCTCCGCAACCGACGTACCGCCACGTACGCCCCGGCCGCCAGGACGCTGCCCGCCAGGCCGACGCCCACGGCCAAGGGGTCCAGCGTGTTCGCCTCACCGAAGAGAAAGGCCGGACGCGCGACCAGGATCACCCCACCGAGGCTCGCGAGGATCAGGAGCCCCTCGGGGAGCCCCATGTGCTCGTGGAGGATGAGGGCCGCGACGATGGCGGTGAAGACCGGGTTCATGAAGTGGATCACGGTGGCGTCCGCCAGGGGCAGCCTCACCACGGCGAAGTAGAAGCAGCTCAGCGCGGCGAAGCCCAGCACTCCCCGCAGGATCAGCAGGCGGGGCTCGCGGCCCACGAACCCCCTCCCTTCCCGCACGACGCCCCACCCCGACAGCACCGTCACCACCAGGGAGCGGGCAAGGACGATCTCGAACAGGGGCACCTGCCGTCCCGCCATCTTGGCGAGGGCTGCCATGGCCGAGAAGAACAGCGCGCTGAGCGCCATGGCCCGGAGGCCAGGCGGAACCGCCGTGAAGGGCGCGGCGATCCCGGGCCACGGGATCCGCGGCCCCTCGACGACCTCGGTCAACCCTCCCTCACCGATTCCAGCCGCTCGCCATGGACGCCGACCGCCAGACCATGTCGGCGGACTGGAGCACCTTGCCCCGGAGCCGTGGAGAGAGCCCGGAGCTCTCGCTCAGGAAGCCAGCCACGATGTCCGCGGCTTCCGCCTCGTTGTGGCCGTCGAGCGTGGCGCCGAGCCACCGCTGGGGGAAGAAGATGTCTCCAGTCCGCTGGATCTCCTCGACCATGTCCAGGGCCGGCCGGATCAGCGGCAGGGCGCTGGCGGAGCGGAGGGGGTGGTGGAGGTTGCGGAGCCCGGCCAGCACCCACGGCTCCCGCTCCCGGTTCGCCGGGTCTCTCAGGGACTCGAAGAACGCCCTCCGGATCTCCGGATCCGCATCCAACGACGGTCGCACGAAGCGGAAGCGTGCCCTCCGGTCGGGGTTCGTGATCCGATCCTCCTGCCGGTCGAGTAGCGCGGACCAACCCTCGACCTCCCGCAAGGCCAGCTCCGTGGCCAGCGCCGTCTGATCGCTCTCCGAGAGGGGCATCCCGGGGAGCCGCTCCTCACCGGACCAGAGCCGCTCGAGCCGCGACACCCCTTCGGGAGTGAGGGCGACGTCTCGGTACGTGCCCAGGAAGGAGGCCCGGGCCGTGACGGGTCGGTCTCCGGTCGCACCCCTCCACATCGCCTCCTCCACCTGTCCGGCCCGCTCGAGCCGGCCCTCGTGGGAGAGAAGCCTCCAGTAGACGGTGGACACGTAGCCCAGGAGTCGGCCCAGGATCAGCTCGTCCTCTTCACGGGAGAGGGCCTCCAGCGCCGCGTCCAGGAAGGCCCCGGGAGTCGTGCGTCCTTCCAGCACCTGGTCCCAGAGGGTGACCCACGCGGCCCCTCGCCGGAGGGCAGGCTCCAGCCCGCCTACCCGCTCCGACAGGTACTCCAGGCTCGGATCGTCCAGCAGGAACAGCCCGTATTCCAGGCCCGAGGCGTTGGGGAGGGCGTACCGGAGGTCGGTGCTCCCCCCGGAGATGCGCACGCGCCGCCCGACCAGCTCCACCTGCACGACGGTGTCGCGCCCCTCGCGGACAAGGGCCACGCCCAGGGTCTGAGGCCAGACTCTGCCCCGGCGAGCCGGGTCCTCCTGAGCGAGAATCACGTCTTCCCCCTGCCTGGAGACGGTGACCGTCGGCCTCCCCGGCTCCTCCACCCAGACACGGCTCCACGCCCCCAGATCCTCCTCCGATCTGCGGTCGAGGATGTCGATGAGGTCCGGCCACGTCGCGTTCCCGTAGGAGAAGACCTGGAGGTACTCCCTGAGCCCGTCGCGGAAGGCGTCGGGACCCACCCGCTCCTCCAGCTGGCGCATCACGACGGGCGCCTTCTGATAGATGATGGCACCGTACAGGGTCCCGGCCTCCCGCAGGTTCTCCAGGGGCTGCCGCACGGCGTTGGCGCCTTCGGTCCGATCCACGTCGTAGGCCGTGGGATGGTGGGCCAACAGGAAGCGCAGGTCGTGGTCGATGTCGGGAAACGACGGGTGCACGATCTTCGCCGCCATGAAGTTCGCGAACACCTCCTTGGTCCAGACGTCGTCGAACCAGCTCATGGTCACCAGATCGCCGAACCACATGTGGGCCGTCTCGTGGGCGATGAGGCTGGCCCGGCCGAGCACCTGCGCCTGGGTGGCGGTCTCGTCGAGCATGAGCCGATCCTGCCGGTACAGGATCCCGCCCGGATGCTCCATGCCTCCGTACTGGAAGGAGGGGATCAGGACGAAGTCGAACTTCTGGAAGGGATACGCGATCCCCGTGTACTCCTCGAGCCAGGCCAGGGCCGCGCCGTGGAGCTGGAAGATGGCGTCCCGGTTCCTCGCGACCAGGGCGGTGTCCGTCTCCCGATGGAACATCCGGATGACCCGCCCGTCCACCAGCTCGGCGTCCTCCTCGAACCTCCCCGCGGCGAAGGCGAACAGGTAGGTGGGAATAGGCCGGGTGGCCAGGAACGACAGCGTCTTCCGGTCATCGAGGTTCGACATCTCCGCAGGTGGACCGTTGGCGACGGCCCTCCATTCGCCGGGGATGTCCAGCGTCCAGGTGACGGAGGCCTTGAGGTTGGGCTGGTCGAAGACGGGGAGGCTGAAATGGGCGCGGTCCGGGACGAAGAGCGTGTAGAGGAAGTCCTCGGCGCGGTTGAGGGCCTCGTCCCCCGCCTCGTACACGATCTCGACACGGTTGAAGCCGGTGAGGAGCGCCCCGGGATCCACCACGATGTGATCCTCGACGGGGGTCCAGGCGGCGGCGACTCCGTTGGCCCTGACGGACTCGACACGCTCGCCGGGTCGCATGAAGTCGATGACGAGCGGGTGACGGTCGGGATCGTTCCAGCCGAACCCCATGACGGTCCTGCCGCGTACCGGTAGGCTCGACTCCCTCGGCACCTCCAGCTCGATGCTGTACTCCAGGTTCGAGATCGTGCGGTGCCTGTGCTCCGCCAGCGCCCACGGAATCCCCTCCTCCGTGGGGGGAGGGAGCGTCGGACGGTCACAGGCCGCGAGCAGGAATCCGGGGAGCACCGACAGCAACCGCAGAGAGGCGGGGGAGACCGACATGGATGTCTAGTTGAGGAGCGCTGACGACCGAGATCGGGCCATGCCGAGGGTAACCCACCTCGCATACGTGTGCTTGGCTCACGTGGTTGTGGGCGCGGGGGGGTCGTGGTCTCATAGGTCGTCTCTCCTTCTCGCCGTAGCTACGGCTACGACTCGTCGTCGTTTCTACTCTGAGCCTCACGAGACCCCGCGCGAGACCCGCCAGACTTGTGCAGAGGCTCCCTAGGGGACG
>JBDHGI010000285.1:0-5140 GCA_039589955.1 Gemmatimonadota bacterium
GAAGATCCCCCCGGGTCGCGTCGGACCATGCTCCACAAGGACGAGCGCTGGAAGTACCGGCTGCTGACCGGAGTCCGCCGGCTCACGGGCGTGGATCTGAACCACAAGAACCACGGTCGGGTCCTGAGAGTCTGACGGTGAGGATCCTCATCGTCGGACCCGCCTGGGTGGGGGACATGGTGATGGCTCACACCCTCGTGCAGACGCTGGCGAGCCGCCACGCCGACCCGGAGATCGTCGTGCTCGCGCCGCCGGCCTCGCAGCCCATCGCCGAGCGCATGCCGGAGGTGTCGGAGAGCATCCGTCTGGACGTCCGCCACGGACGCCTGGACTGGAGCGTGCGTCGGAAGGCGGCGAAGGAGATGAGGAGCCGGCGCTTCGATCTCGCCTTCGTGTTGCCCAACAGCTTCAAGTCCGCCCTCATCCCCTTGTGGGCCCGGGTGCCGCGGCGCGTGGGGTGGCACGGGGAGTCCCGATACGGGGTCCTGAACGACCGGAGGCGCCTGACCCCGGAGCGGTATCCCCTCATGATCGAGCGATACCTGGCTCTGGGTCGGCCGCCCGACGAGGACCTTCCCAGGCCCCATCCCAGGCCGAGGCTCCAGGTGGACGAAGCCAACCGGATGGAGGCTCGTGCCCGTCTGGGATTGACGCTGGACGGGCCGGTGGCGGCGCTGTGTCCGGGAAGCGAATACGGCCCCGCCAAGCGCTGGCCCCCGGACCACTACGCGGCCGTGGCCCGTGCCCTTCTGGACTCGGGGCACCAGGTCTGGCTCGTGGGCTCCTCCGGGGACGCGCCGACCTGCGCGGAGATCGGGGCGGCGGCCCCCGGGGTGGTGGACCTCTCCGGCCGCACGACCTTGCTCGACGCGGTCGACCTCCTGTCTCTCGCGGACGTGGTCGTGAGCAACGACTCGGGGCTGATGCACGTCGCCTGCGCCCTGGATCGTCGCGTGGTGGCCCTGTTCGGCTCCACCTCTCCAGAGTACACGCCACCGCTGAGCGATGGGGCCACCGTGTTGAGGACCGACCTGGAGTGCAGCCCCTGCTTCCAGCGGCGCTGCCCCTTCGGACACACCGACTGCCTGACGACGCTACGGCCGGAGCGGGTTCTGGCGCTGCTCTAGGCGGCGCAGGTCGGCGGGGCCTGCGGGGCCGGCGGGTCCCGAGTCAGGGTCCCGTCGCGGCGACCTCGCGCAGGAGGCGGTCCACCGGGTCTCCCCCGGTGGGGTGCAGATATCGGTCCGCGACCCGGTTCAAGGCCACGCGGACGGTCGAGAAGTGACGGGACACGTCCTTGAAGATGGACTCGAGGCCGAGAGCACCGGCCTCGGGCGACGATGAAGCCATGGTGTATCCCGTGGCTCCCATCGCCTCGTAGTACCCTATGGGCGGCGCTCCCCGCCGGCGCACCCGTGCCTCGATGAAGTCCGGGAAGAGCCCGCTCAGCCAGAGAGAGAAGTTGCCCAGGTGGGCCCTGAGGAGGAAGGCTTCCCGAGCAGTCGTGCGTTCCCCCATCCTCGCGATCATGTCGATGAGGTAGCGGTACTCCTCGGTGGCCCCCTCTGACAACCGGTGGGCCCGTCCGCTCCGTACGAAGGACAGAACCACCGACGCCACGTAGTCCGCGGTCTCGCGGGAATCGATCCCCCTCTCCAGGAGGGACTGCCGCACGAGCACGTAGAAGACCAGCGACGGGGGCGCCTTCACGTCCGGCCGGGTCAGCAACGCGTTGAGGATGCGCGGATCATCCAGGAGGCAGTCGACGCCCTGAGCCTCGAGACGCTCGAGGGCGGACCGGCGCAGCTCCTCGTCGGTGTGGGCGAGGAGATCCACCAGGTGAAGGGCGTCTCGACGCCCGAAGGACGCGCGAGCCGTCGGTAGGATCATCGTTGCCTCCTGTCAACTTCTACCTACTTCCTCGTTAACAGGTTCGGCTGACGGCGCGCAACGACTCCGAAGAGAGCGGATGGTGGCCGGGTGGCGGGGACCGGCCGGTCAGCGTGACTCCTCGGCTCCCGGTCCGGCGTTCGGGCCGGCCTCATCGAGCCCGGCACCCCGTCCGAACGAGGTCAAGCCGCCGAGGGCCCCGAGGCCCATGGTCTCCACGGCCGAAGAGGGCACGATGACCATGGAGCCCTTATGGCGCAGCCCCTCGTAGACCATGTTCATGGCTCGCAGGTGGAGCGCCACCTCGTTTCCCCGATAGTACTCCGACGCCTTGGCGAACTTCTCGGCGATCTCCGTCTCTGCGGTCCCGAGGATGATGCGGCTCTGACGCTCCCGCTCGGCCTGGGCCTGGCGAGACATGGCGTCCTCCAGGCCCTTGGGAATGATGATGTCCCGGATCTCCACCGCGTGGGTGGTGATGCCCCAGGCGTTCGTCTTCTCGTCCAGCACCTTCTGGATCTCCTGGCCCAGGCGCTCGCGGTGGGAGAGCAGCTCGCTGAGCTCGTTCTTCCCGATGGCGTTCCGCAGGGCGGTCTGCGCCGAGAGGATGACCGCCTCCTCGAAGCGCTCCACCTCCAGCACCGCCTTCTCCGTGTCCCATACCATCCACAGCGCGATGGCGTCCACGCTCACCGGAACCGTGTCCCTGGTGAGGGTCGTTTCGGCGCCGAAATCGGTGACACGGATTCGCTGATCCACGAACCGAGCCACCTTGTCGACGACTGGGAGCATCAGGAACACGCCGGACTTGCGCAGGCCGCGGAACCGCCCGAAGCGGAGCAGCACGGCCCGCTCCCACTGGTAGGCGATCTGGACGGACGGGGCGACGAGGACCGCCACCAGCGCCGTCGCCAGGAGAACGGTGCTGTCCGGGCGCAGGTCGACGTACATCATGAGGCCGACCACCGTGCCGACGATGACCACCGCCTCCCAGGTCCGCGCGAAGTGGAGGATGACCACCAGCGCGAGGGCGGAGCCCACTGCCAGGAAGACGGGCTGCATGGCGAACCCGGACACCGCCAGGTGGACGGCGAGCCCGGCGACGAAGATGATCACGAGAAGCAAGGCATTCAGCGGGGCGAAGCGGAAGTCGTCCCGGTCGGACACGGACGAGGCTCCCGAAGAGCCTCGTGTTCTCGTTGGCATGCCGATCATGATTCCTCCTTGCGCTGGCGCAGGCCTTCGAGGATGTCGGCCAGGCTGAGGCCGTACTGGTGGGCCCGGGCCAGGAGCTCCGTGAGGATCTGGTCCAGCCTCCGCTGCCTCTCCAGCTCGTCGATCTGGGGTTGGCGGAGGCCGACGAAGGTCCCGGACCCCTGCTGCGTGTCCAGGACACCCTCCAGCTCCATCTCCCGATAGGCGCGGACCACCGTGTTGGGATTCACGGAGAGCTCTGCGGCCAGCTGGCGGACGGTGGGAAGCTGATCTCCCGGAGTCAGAAGCCCCCGGGCGATCCCGTACTTGACGCGTTCCTTGATCTGCCGGTAGAAGGGAACGCCGCTCTTCGGATCGATGGAGAAGTCCACGGCCACGAGGTGCCACCCAAATGTGCTAGTATTCTAGTGTACTAGTATTACAGTACAATTACCCTGTCCCCGAGTCAAGGGAGCGTCGTGGATGCCGGCTCGGAGGCGAGGGCGGGTGCCTCTGGCTACCCTTCCATGCCGGGAGGAGGAGGCTTGCGCAGATCGGGGTAGGGTGTGCGCACACGCCAGAGGATCCAGAAGGCGAAGGCCAGGGCAACGGCCGACAGACCGAAGGCCCAGGTGGGGACGGACTGATCCTCGGACACCCACCCCAAGTACGCCGGCACCACGGCGATAGCGTTGTTGACGATATGCCAGATCATGACGGGGAAGATCGATCCCGTCAGGAGCACCACCGCGGCGAACAGCGCGCCCAGGTAGGCCGTGGGGATGAGACGGAAGAGGGAGACGTGGAAGAGGCCGAAGACTGCGCCCACGATCAGGCAGATCCCAACGGGTCCCACGGTCTTGCGTAGCCCGTGGAGCAGGACGCCGCGGAAGGCGAGCTCCTCGAGTATCCCGGGCATGATGGACAGGAAGAGAAGGAGCTGCCACAGCGGTATCGCGTCGCCCAGAAGAACGTCGCCGAAGGCCTCCAGGACGTTCTGCGGCACCGGGAACAGGTAGGTGTTGACCAGGCCGGCCAGGCCGATGCCCAGGATGTATCCGGCGGGAGCACCGAGGACGACCGCCGGCCACACCGCCGGATGGACCCGCCGCAGAGCGAAGGCCTCACGGAGGTCCAGCCGGTAGTGGCGGACCATCAGGATCGATCCTCCCAGGAAGATCCCCAGCAGGTTCACGGCCACCTGGCCCCTCAGGCCGAGCTCCTCGCCGAACCACAGGGACGTCAGCAGGAAGATCACCCACATCAGGCCGAACCACCGCAGGACGTGGCGGGGGAAGAGGGCGGGCCCGCCCACCAGATCCGCCTCGTCCAGGTCGGAGTGGGAGATGAGCCGCTCGGTGGAAAGGGTACGCTCGGTGAGGCGCGCAGCCCACCACGCGGCGCCGCTGGTGGAGAGCTGCGCCAACACCAGGAAGATCCAGTCGTACTCACCCAGCATGATCTCCCGCACGGCTACGGCCGTCCCCGCCACCGGCACGAGGGCAACTGCGGACCGCAGGTCCATGCCCGGGAGCACCCCTGCCACGGACGGCACCAGGAACGCCAGCAGTAGGGGGAAGAAGTAGATCTGATACTCCTTGTAGCTCTTGGCGTAGCCGGAGAGGAGGAGCAGGGCGTTGGAGATGAGGACGGTGAGGGGCAGGAACAGGACCAGCAGCAGGAGGAGGTCCAGCAGCGAAAGGGAGACGGCGAAGTTGTCGGGAAGCTCGAACAACCCCACCACGAGGTAGAGCAGCAGGTTGAGGATGTTGATGACCGCGACGGCGATCCCCACCACGATGATGGCAAGCTGCTTGGCCGAGACGATCTCGGTCCTGCTGGCGCCGCTGGCCAGCAGCGTCTCCAGGGTGCCGCGCTCTTTCTCCCCGCTGATGGCATCCACCGCCATGATGGATCCCCCGGTCAGCATCAGGAGGAGGAGGAAGGGGGTCAGTGCGAGCCCCAGGACGGCTCCACCCTCCTTCTCGGCGGAGGCGAGGTTCTCGGTGGCGACGGTAGCGACCTGCGCCGGCTCGACCGGGAAGCCTCCCGCTCG
>JBDHGI010000286.1:0-5138 GCA_039589955.1 Gemmatimonadota bacterium
AGCTGACGGCCGGCGCCCACGGCCATTGAGAGGCCCCGGGAGAGGAGCCTATACTGGCCCCCATGCTCATCGAACTGCACATCCGGGACTATGCGGTCGTCGAGGAGCTCCGCCTGGAGCTGGGCCCCGGCCTGACCGTCCTCACCGGAGAGACCGGGGCCGGAAAATCCATCATCGTGGGGGCGCTCTCCCTGGTGCTGGGAGAGCGGGCCTCCTCCTCGGTGGTGCGGGCGGGCGCCGACCGTGCCAATGTCGAAGCGGTCTTCGACGTGTCGGGATCCACCGAGCTGCTGTCCCGGCTCGATGACCTCGGATACCCCTGCGAGGATGGGCACCTGATCCTCCGGAGGGAGGTGGCGGCCGAGGGGAGGAATCGTGCATGGGTGAACAGCTCTCCCGCCACGGCGAGTCTCGTGGGGGAGCTGGGAGCCTCGCTGGTCGATCTCCACGGGCAGCACGAGCATCAGACGCTCCTCAGGGCCACGGAGCAGCGGCGCATCCTCGACGCGTATTCCGGCGCCGGAGAAGCGCCGGAGCGGGTCCGGCGCGCCCACGGCCGCGTCCAGGACATCCTGGCCGAGCTGGAGAGCCGCGAGGCACGGGTCCGCGATATCGAGGGCCAGGCGGATTTCCTCCGGTTCCAGCGCGACGAGATCCAGGCGGCGAAGGCGCGCCCCCGTGAGGACGAGGAGCTGGAGGCCGACCTGCGGCGCCTCGAGCACGCCGAGGACCTGGCCCAGGGAACGACGGAGCTCCACGAGGCGCTGTACGGAGGAGAGGCGTCGTTGGCCGACCGCCTCGCGGAGGCCCGCTCGAAGCTGGCTCGCCTCGTTCGCTTCGATCCGGCGCTCGAAGAGGTGCTTCCCCACCTCGAGGACGCCTATCACGCCGTGAACGAGGCCGGCAGGAGGCTCGGTGACTACGCCACGGCGACGGAGCACGATCCGGCCCGCCTCGAGAAGATCCGGGGGCGGCTCGACGTGCTGTTCCGGCTGAAGCGGAAGTACGGGCCCGACCTGGACGACGTGCTGGCGACAGAAGAGCGCGTCGTGAAGGAGCTTCGCGAGCTGGAGGACGCGGACCACGATCTGGACAGCCTGCGGCGCGCCCTCGAGGACGCCCGGGCGGTTATGGTGGACGAGGCCGAGGTCCTCACGGCCCTCAGGAAGAGCGCAGCCACACGGCTGGCCGAGGCCGTGGCCGACGTGCTGCCCCAGGTGGGACTGCCGGCGGCGAGGTTCTCCGTCCGGTTCAGGGAGCTGGACGAGGTCGGGCCGGCAGGGGCCGAGACCGTGGAGTTCCTGGTCGCGCCCAATCCCGGATTCGATCCCATGGCCCTGGCACAGATCGCCAGCGGCGGAGAGCTGTCCCGGGTCATGCTCTCCCTGAAGTCGATCCTGGCGGCGGTGGATCGGGTCCCGGTGCTGGTGTTCGACGAGATCGACGCTGGCGTGGGTGGCGTGGTGGCCACGGCTGTGGCCGGCAAGCTATCGGACGTGGCCCGGCGCCATCAGGTGTTGGTGGTGACGCACCTGCCGCAGATCGCCGCCCGTGCGGACCGCCACCTGCGGGTGGAGAAGCTCCAGGAGGAGACGGTCACCTCCGCCCGGGTACAGAGGCTGGAGGGAGAGGACCGGGTGGAGGAGATGGCGCGCATGCTGGGCGGGGACCCGGAGTCGGAGACGTCCCGGGAGCACGCGAGAGAGCTCCTCAGGGGCGCCCCCACAGCCTCCGGAACAGGCTGACGCTGAACTGCACGCGGGTGACCCTGGGGGTCCGCCCCCCGGAGCCGGCGATGGAATGGAGGACGCGCACCCCGGCCTCGACCGGATGGCTCGCTTCCCCGGCTCTCCAGGAGCCGAGGGTCGAGTAGCGGAGACCGAAGCCCAGCTGCTGGAGCGTCATCTCGCTTTCGATGCCGAGCACGGCCGCGTCCAGGGGCGTCACTCCCTCGCCTTCGACGGATACCATCTCGTAGGTGTCCTCGCCCTTGTGCCAGCGCAGGTAGTCGACGGCGAAGGAGACCTCGTCGGTGACATGGACGCGTGGAGACAGGTCGATGAGGGAGTACGCGCCCGGGGTCCATTCGACCCACCGTGTGGCGGAGGCCGGCGGCAGGGCCATCTCGTGGCGGGCCACCCGACGCACCAGCGTACGGGCATTCTGGACTCCGTAGCGCAGGCCCGCCCGCAGGCCCAGGCGCCGGCCGACCTGGAGCGCACCGAGCACGTGGCCCTCGACGTCGGTCTGGCCGTCGCCGCTCCCCACATCGAAGAAGACGTCCGGGTCGTCGACGGTGCCCGTGCCGAGACGGACGAGCGCCCCGCCCACCACCGAGTAAGACAGCTTGGGCGTGTCGGCCTCAGGATCCCGGATCTCGCCGTGGACGAGACGGACGTCGGCGGTGAGCTCCACGTCACCGAGCGTCCACAGCCCCTCCAGAGTTTGGAGGGCGGAGCCGTGGATGCCGGCGGCCGGATCCGCGGACAGCGTCGCGAGATCCTCGGGGGCCAGGCCCTCCGTCGAGTACACGAGGGGGACCCCCACGGGCGACAGACCCGCCGCCAGCAGGTCGGAGTTCAGCAGATCCAGCGCCGTCTGGAGCGCACCGGCGACGGGCGACGTCGCCATGGGGAAGAAAGGTGACGCGAAGTAGGCCGAGGCCATCCGGCCCCAGAAGTCCGTGGCGCGGGCCGCGAGCGCCTGCGCGGCGTCACAATCGCCGCCCCCACCTCCGCAGACCGAGGTGGCATGGGCGTCCGCCGCCAGGGAGGCGGTCTCGAGGCCCGACAGGAAGGCCGAAACCGTGCCGGCTCCCGATATGGCCGGGCTCAGCCCGAGGTCGGGAGACAAGGTGTCCGGCCGGAACGCGAAGTCGATGGCGGTGCGGCCCTTCACAATGGGTGCGGTGGCTCCCACGGTCAGCCAGTCGAAGACCCCCAGGCGGAAGCCCGCATCGATACGGGTAAGGTCCTGGGTGATCCGGCCGTGGGTGGACCCCAGTCGGGGCTGGTAGCCATCGAGCCCCGTCACCGAGGCGAGGGACTCCCGGAGGGTCTGGACCCCGGGAAAGAGCGAGACGCCGAGCGGGTCCGTCAGGTCGGCCCCCAGAGCCTCGACGACGCTGCTGCCGTCGTCCCGAAGCCCGAAGCGGGCGTCCCACGTGGAGAAAGACGGGGCGAAGTCGAGACGCAGCCGTCCCGCGGGCACCAGGGGGTCGGCGAGCGCCTGGCCGGCCACCTGGTTCGGTACGGCCAGCACCAGGGCGGTGGCGATGCGGAAAGCTACGCTGGGAGGCCCGGAGCGGCAGGGCGTTGCCGAAGGTGCGAGTGGCCGGGGGTGAGACCAGGTCCGACGCATACCGTGAAGGGTAGGGGAGCAGGCGCGGCCCGCCTCGGGCCTCGGTTCGCGTCGGAAGATACAGAGGGGAGCCGTGGCGAGGAACATGCGTCCGTGAAACGCTTGACCGCCCCTGGGGGCTCTTCTACCTTGAACTTCGCGGGAAAAGACGCGGGAATAGCTCAGTTGGTAGAGCACAACCTTGCCAAGGTTGGGGTCGCCGGTTCGAGTCCGGTTTCCCGCTCTCTCGAGGGGGCGAAGCGTCGCTAGGCTGGCGCCCGCCCCCTTCGATTTGGCGCCGTGGCCAAGTGGTAAGGCAGAGGACTGCAAATCCTTTATCCCCGGTTCGAATCCGGGCGGCGCCTCTGACAACGGGGCTCCGGCACCGGCGGGGGCCCCGTTGTGACTGTCGTTCGCCGCCCGGATGAGAACCGGAGGTTCGAGCCGAGGCGTCTGGGCGGTGGACGGCCGCAGGGCTTCTTTGGCTGTTCGTCCGGATGAGAACCGGAGGTTCGAGCCGAGCGGCCCGAACGGGAGTCGTGGGATCCTGGTGTCATACCGCGAGACGAGCGAGGATCGCCGGAGGCGACCGGAGCTCAATCCAGGCGGCGCCTCTTCCGGTGTGGGCCTCATCGCCCAACCGGGATGGGGTTTCTTCATGGATCCCGCACGCGATCACCGCCCGCACCTCGGCCCTGTATTCCATCCGCTTGCCCATCCCGACCTACTCTCCCCCGCCCGGAGCTCTCACACGCATTCCCGCTAGTGCCGGGATGGGCCACGGGCCTACTGCTCCCGCCCTGCACCTCCTGAAAGAGAGACGGCCGACCACAGGCTAGGGCCGGCCGGTCCATGGCGCGGTACCGATGCGCCACCTACCAGCTATCAGGCCCCCCTGGGTCAAGAGCGCGCGGATGGTGAGACATGAACGGGTCCTCGAGCGTCTGACTTCATTTCGGTTGCCAGTCTCGGCGTGCACCGTTCCGGGCGGAGGAGAAGGGCAACACCGTCGTGGCCCTGCGGGGGCCGGAGGTGTCAGGCTCGCTGGTGCTGCCTCTGCCAGCTGAGACGCTACAGGTGGGTACTGTCGTGCGAGTTACGGTGGAGAGTCCCACCGAGTAGGACCCCCGGGTCGCTCTATCTCATTGTGAAAGCACGATTTGGCACAATCCCTGTTGCATTCGCGCAACATTGCGAGAGCTTCCGGCGGTCCCCAGAAACGGGCAATTGGGTGACACTGGCTTTCGGCCTCCGGGGTTTTTACGCAGAAGAGCCCTCTGCGGAGGAGGTCTTGCAGACAGCGCTCGCTTTTGCGCCCGCTAATGGCTTTGAGCTTACCTTGGGCGGCAAGTCCATCCCCATCGCTGATGGCTACCGGCCCGAGAGCATCGTGATCTTCTACAATGACGTGTTCACTCGGTGGGAGAGCGTAATCGCATGGCGCTACTTCCTGAAGCCCCAGCGGAAGGGGAGCTACGTCTACCACATGGACCTAGGACCTAACAGCTGGGAGAGAGTCCTGACCTACGTACCCGACGAGGCATAGAGAGTAGGGCGTCATCCAGACGCGAGGGAGAATCAGCCGTCTGGTACGACTGATTCGGCACGGGGCGCCGGGCTTCCGCCCGGCGCCCCGCTTGTCTATGAGCCGGCCGGCTCTGCCTGCCTTGGGCACAAACCCCGGGCACAGACTGGCCGAAAGCACCCGAAAACGAAGCGAAAGATAGGGCCTGAGGGTGGCCGAAGCTTGAATTCGCCGAGACGAGCCTAGGCTCGCCGGAGGCGACCGTAGCTCCATT
>JBDHGI010000287.1:0-5119 GCA_039589955.1 Gemmatimonadota bacterium
GTCCCCGGGAAGACCAAGACAACGAGTCGGCATGAAGGCTCTGGGCCATTACTCCATAATCGCGCTTCTCATCCTGGTGGTACTGGTGGGCGTGCTGTGGCCGTTCTTCGATGCGGCCGGACGCTCGAGCCTGCTGGTCGCCGCCGCCATCGCCCTACCCATTCAGGTGGGAGCCTTCGCCCTGATCGTGCCGGCCTTCGGCCATGGCACGAAGTTCCTCTTGCGGTGGGGGTTGAGCATGCTCGGCCGGATGGGCGTGGTTGCCGCCATCGGGCTCTCCCTTCACCGCTTCGAGGACCTCGATCCCTCGGTGCTGCTCCTCGGGGTCTGCGGCTTCCTGTTCACCCTCCTCATGCTGGAGCCGATGTTCTTTCGGAGCCAGGGGTCGACAGAGTTCGCACGATGAGCTTCTTGGGATCGATCACGGCGCGGCGCGACGCGGTGACCGAGGCGCTGCGTCAGGGAGGTGGCCACTCGGCCGCGGAAGGGGAGGCAGCGGGACTCGAGGAGATATCGGACATCCCCGAGTTCATCTCCCACCACCTCGAGGACGCCCGGGTCTTCGAGTTCGCGGGCATGCACTGGGATCTGAACCGCTTCGCGCTCGATCCCATTCACATCGGCGGCATGACCATCGATCTGTCGCCCACCCGCCAGCTCCTCTTCATCCTGCTGTCCGCGCTTCTGTGCATCGCCGTCTTCGTGCCTGTGGCCCGAGCGTTGGCAAGGAGGGAGTCGAGGAGGGCGCCCAGTGGCTTCGCGAACGCGATGGAGGCGCTCATCCTCTTCTTCCGCGACGAGGTGGTGCGGCCCAATATCGGCCACGGCGCGGACAAGTACGCGCCGTTCATCCTCACCACCTTCTTCTTCATCCTCTTCATGAACCTCATGGGCCTCACTCCGTTCGGGGTGACGGCCACGGGGAACCTCTCCGTGACGGCGGCCCTGGCTGCCATCTCCTTCATCGTCACGGAGGTGAGCGGGATGCGGGCCCTCGGTCCCGCGGGCTACGCCCAGACCATCTTCTTCCTTCCCAAGGGCCTGCCGACGTTCATGAAGCCGGTGATGCTGATCATCATGGCTCCGGTGGAGTTCCTGGGGAAGCTCACAAAGCCCTTCGCCTTGGCCGTCCGTCTCTTCGCGAACATGATGGCCGGCCACATCCTCATCCTGGCTCTGGTGGGCCTGATTCTGGTTACCGAGAGCTACCTGGTCGGCGGAGCGACGGTCCTCGTCATGAGCACCCTGATGCTCCTGGAGCTCTTCGTCGCGTTCCTCCAGGCGTACATCTTCGCCATGCTCACGTCCGTGTTCATCGGACTCATCCGGCACGCGCATTGATGCGGGTCGGAGCACTCGACTTCGTCACGACACGTCCGCGATGCGGGCAACAACCTCTCAACGCTCGAGGAATCTGAACATGTTTGCTCTTCTCCAAGCTGCTCAGGACGGCGCCGCTCAGGGCGGGCTCGGCCTCGTGGGCGCCGGCCTCGCCATCGGCCTCACGGTGATCGGTGCCGGGATCGGCATCGGTCAGATCGGAGCCCAGATGGCGGCAGGCATCGCGCGGCAGCCGGAGGCCACCGGAAACATCCAGACGGCCTCGATCATTCTGGCCGCCCTCATCGAGGGTGCGGCTCTCTTTGGCCTCGGTCTCGCGTTCCTGAAGTTCTAGGTCGAGACCCCGCGCGCGCCCTCGCAGGGGCGCGGGAGGAACGATCTGAACTTGGATTGGAGACAAGGTATGAGGACCAGCCGCGCTGGCATTCTGTTCGCGATCCTGATGGTCGGGTTTCCGAGCTCGGTTCTGGCCCAAGGCGAGGGGACGACACCCCTCTTCTCCGTCAACCTCGGAACGACGGTCTGGACCGCGTTGGTGTTCGCGGCCCTGCTGTGGATCCTGTGGAGGTTCGCCTGGGGTCCTATCCTGGCAGCCGTGGAGGCCAGAGAGGGTGCGATCCAATCTGCCCTCGACGAGGCGGCGCAGAGGAACGAGGAGGCCGCAAAGCTCCTAGAGCAGCACCGAGTTCAGCTCGCCGAGGCCCGTCGGCAGGCCAGCGATATCATCGCCGAGGGAAAGGCGGCCGGGGACCGCCTCAGGAAGGACATGGAGGAGCGGGCCCGGGTCGAGGCGCACGGCATCGTCGAGAGGGCGCAGGGCGAGATCGATCGGCAGAGAGACGCCGCCCTCGACATGATCCGGAAGGAGTCAGTGGACCTCGCCCTGGCGGCGGCCTCACGGTTGCTTCAGGAGAACATGGACGGTGCGAAGGACCGCGAGATGGTGGAGAGCTTCCTCAATGAGGTGAGCGATGGACGGGGGGCCCGGGCGTGAGGGACGAGACCGTCGCCCGAAGTTATGCCGAAACGCTCTTCGCGCTGGGGGAACGTCACGAGGGTTTGGATACCTATGGCGCCGCCATCGAGATCGTGGCCAAGCTGTTGGACGAGGAACCCCGGTTTAGGCTCTTCCTCGAGACGCCGCGCATTGCCGACGCCGAGCGCAAGGCGGTGGTCCGCAGGGTGTTCGCAGACGAGGTGCCTCGGCCCTTCGTCAACTTTCTGCTTGTCACCATCGACAAGCGGCGTCAGCGCCTGCTCAGGAACATATCCCGTCAGTTCCACGCCCTGGTGGACGAGCACATGGGAAGGGAACACGTCGAGGTGACCGTCGCCCGTCCGGTGGACGAGGAGCTTCAGGCCGTCATCTCTCGGCGTCTGACGGACCTCCTGGGCAAGACGGCTATACCCCACATGCGTGTGAAGCCCGAGATCCTCGGCGGTCTGGTCGTTCGCACGGGGGACACGATCTACGATGGCTCGCTGCGGCGGCGGCTCGAACAGATGCGCCGGCAGCTTCTCGGGGCCAGGCTCCCTTCGGGAGAGCTGGTCTGACCGACTGACACTCAGGGACCACTAGGAAACGATGGCCAACGACTCCCACCTCCGCGCTAGCGAGATCAAGGGCGTGCTGCTCTCGGAGATCGAGCGCTACGAAGAAGACCTCAGAGCCGAGGAGATCGGCGAGGTACTCGAGGTCAAGGACGGGATCGCCCGGATCTATGGCCTCACGAAGGCCATGGCCTCGGAGATGCTGGAAATCATGTCTTCGGAGACGGGTGAAGCCGTTACCGCCCTCGCGTTGAATCTCGAGGAGGACAACATCGGCGCCGTCATCATGGGCGAGTGGACCAAACTGCACGAGGGCGATCAGGTCCGCCGCACAGGCCGCGTCCTCGAGGTGCCCGTAGGATCGGGCTACATCGGTCGGGTCGTGGATTCCCTGGGCGATCCCATCGACGGCAAGGGCCCCATCGAGGGGATCGAGGGTTCGAGGCAGATCGACGTTGTGGCTCCGGGTATCGTGCTGCGACAGCCCGTGAAGGAACCCCTCCAGACTGGCCTGAAGGCCATCGATTCGATGATCCCCATCGGGCGCGGCCAGCGGGAGCTCATCATCGGAGATCGCGGTACCGGAAAGACGGCGGTGGCAGTAGACGCCATCATCAACCAGAAGGACACCGACGTCATCTGCATCTACTGCGCCATAGGGCAGCGCGCCGGGAAGGTGAGAAGCGTGGTGGAGACGTTCGCCGAGCACGGCGCCATGGACTACACCATCGTCGTGGCCTCCAGCGCGTCCGAGCCCGCGCCCATGCAGTACATCGCGCCCTACGCCGCCACGGCGCTGGCGGAGCACTTCATGTGGCAGGGCAAGCATACCCTCGTGGTGTACGACGATCTCTCGAAGCAGGCCCAGGCGTACCGACAGCTGTCGCTGGTGCTTCGTCGGCCTCCGGGACGCGAGGCGTATCCCGGCGACGTGTTCTACCTGCACTCCCGACTGTTGGAGCGGGCGGCGAAGCTGTCCGACGAGGAAGGGGGCGGATCCCTGACGGCCCTGCCCATCATCGAGACCCAGGGCGGTGACGTGTCGGCCTACATCCCGACGAACGTCATCTCCATCACCGACGGCCAGATCTTCCTGGAGCCCGACCTGTTCTTCGCCGGGGTACGGCCCGCCGTCAACGTCGGCATCTCCGTCTCCCGGGTGGGGGGCTCGGCACAGGTCAAGGCCATGCGGAAGGTGGCCGGCCGGCTGCGTCTCGACCTGGCTCAGTACCGCGAGCTCGAGGCGTTCGCCCAGTTCGGGTCCGACCTGGACGCCGCCACGCTCCGCCAGCTGGCCCGCGGATCGCGCACGGTGGAGATCCTGAAGCAGCCCCAGTACCAGCCCATGCCCGTGGAGAACCAGGTCGCCGTGATCTACGCCGTGACGAATGGGTATCTGGACCAGGTCGCCGTGGAGCGTGTGCGAGCCTGGGAGCTGGGGTTCCATCGGTTCATGGCCGAGCGGCACCGGGAGATCCTGGACGGAATACGCCAGAAGGGAGAGCTCACCGACGACCTCACCGAGGAGCTCGTCGCGGCCATCGGGGAGTTCAACGAGGCCTTCGCTGCGGAGGAGGAGGCCAGGAGCGGCCTTCCGGCCGCGGTCACGGCCTGATTCCGGCTCAACCAGAGAGGAACGACGCGACGTGGCTGGCGCCAGGGAAGTCAAACGGCGGATCAAGTCGGTAGAGAACACCCGGCAGATCACCCGCACGATGGAGCTCGTGGCGACATCGAAGCTCAAGCGTGCCACCGACCGGGTCCACGCCGCGCGACCGTACGCCGAGGCCCTCACCGAGATCGTTGGTGGCCTCTACTCTCCGGAGCTCGCGGAGCGGTTTCCGATCCTCCGTCAGCCCGAGACGGTGAAGCGGGCAGCGGTCCTCCTGCTGACGGCGAATCGTGGGCTGGCTGGAGCCTTCAACGCCAACCTCATCCGAGAAGCGCGTGTGCTCCTGGGCGACCTTCGTGCCCGCGGTGCAGACACGGAGCTCCATATCGCGGGGAAGAAGGGAATCGCCTACTTCCGATTCCGTGGAGAGGCTCTTTCGCTGGCGCGGACGGATATCGGGGACAACCCGACTGCCGAGGACGCAGAATCCCTCATCGGTCCCCTCCGGGATCGCTTCGAGGCAGGGGAGCTGGATGCGGTGTTCATGGTGAGCTCGGACTTCCGGTCGGCCGTATCCACCCCACCCCACGTTCGGGAGGTGCTTCCTCTCCGGTC
>JBDHGI010000288.1:0-5077 GCA_039589955.1 Gemmatimonadota bacterium
CGCGCACTACATGAGCCCGGAGCAGGCCGCTCAGGGGGATAGGCTCGATGGACGGGCGGACATGTACAGTCTCGGGTGTGTCCTCTTCGAGATGATCGCCGGTGTGCCGCCCTTCACCGGAAAGACCACTCAGGCGGTCATGGCGCGGCACGCGGTGGACGACCCGCCTCCCCTCCGGACCGTGAGGCGTACGGTCACACCCGGCCTGGAAGCCATCGTACGGAAGGCGATGGCGAAGGTGCCGGCGGATCGCTTCTCGACCGCCGAGGAGATGGCGGCTGCGCTGGAGCGGGAGCTGACCATGCCCGGGGGCGCGCTCGGGGCTCCTGGCCCGGCCCGGGTGGCCAAGAGACGCTGGCGCCGTGCGATCCTCGGGGTCGTCGTCGTCGCGGGAGCGGTGGTCGCCGGCACGATGTTGCGCCGCGCCGAGTCTCCGGGCCCCGGAACCTCCGGCATCGATGCCGACCTGATCGCGGTCGCGCCGTTCCGCATCACCGCCACGGGCTCCGGCTCCTTCGCCGACCTCGAGAATGGGATTCCCGAGCTCATGTACCTCCGTCTCGCCGGCGACGAGGGACCCCGTGCCGTCTATCCGGGCACCGCCAGCCCCGTGTGGAGCCGCCTGAGCGACGGCGGTCCTCTCACCGACTCCCTGGCCTTCCAGGGGGCGCGGGCCCTGGGAGCAGGTCGGCTCGTGCTGGGCCACATCCTGGTGACCGGCGATGAAGCCATCCTCACCGCCTCCCTGTTCGACGTGGTCGGCGGGCGGGTGGTCGCGACGGCTCAGGGCGTGCGTGGCCCGGTGAACGACCTCCTTCCTCTCGTCGACGAGCTTTCGGTGGAGCTGCTGATCCGTGGCTCGGACGAAGGCGAGAGCCGGCTCGGCTACTTCGTCGGCTCCGACCTGAACGCCGTCAGGGCCTATCTCGCGGGTCAGGCTGCCTTCCACCAGAGCCACTACGCCGAGGCGAAGAGGCATTTCTCGAGAGCGCTGGACATCGATTCGACGTTCGCCATCGCCGGCTTACAGCTCGTGGTGGCGAACAGCTACGAGCTGGATCCGGCGACGCAGGATCGAGGGCTGCGCGCGGCATGGGCGGGGCGGACGAGCCTGACCTCCCGGGACCGGATTCTCCTCGATGCCTTCCGTGGCGGGTCCCCGTCGGTCCTGGATCGGATCGTGGCCTGGGACTCGGCGGTGGCGCTCATGCCGGACCGAAAGACCGTTCAGTTCCTCCGGGCGGACTACCTCTTCCACTACGGGGTGGCGGTGGGAGCCGCAGCGCCATGGGCGACGGCCGAGGCCGGATTCCGAGAGGTAACGAGGCTCGATCCGAACCACGGCCCGGCACAGGCCCATCTCTTCGAGCTCGCCGCACTGCGGGGTGACACCGCAGAGGCGCTCGATGTCGGTCGAACCTACCTCGCCGACGAGACCCGGGACTACGGCCCCTACTACCGCTGGCTGATGGACCTGCTGGAGGGCGAGGGATCGCCGGAGGAGCTCGCCGCCGGAATCACGGACATCGACGACGGGTCCCTCTCGAGAATCGCCATGTCGGCTCAGCTCGACGGCTACGACATCCGATATGCCATCGCGGCCACCGAGGAGGAGGTGCGCAGGAGAACGGATCTCCGCTCTGCATACCATGGAGTCCGGCGTCTTGCGCTGAATCGTGGACGGCCGTCGGAAGCCCGGGAGGCGAGGGCTCGGACCCGATCGCTCGGGCCCGAGCGATACGACCCCCTCATCGACGTCTTCGACGCGCTGTACTGGGGCGGAGATTCCGCGACGGCGGCAATGAGCGTCGGTGCGCGGGATTACGTGGATCTGGCGCCACCGCCCGATCTGGTCACCCTCGGGGCCTCACCACACTTCGTCGACGTGTGTGCCGTCGGACTCTGGCGGATGCGTACGGGCGCCGAGGACCGGGTGCCGGGTCTGGTCCGCACGCTGTTCGAGTACGCCCGACGGCTCGACGGGACCGCGGAGAGCGGCGCACGGCTTTGCGCCCAGATCCTCGAGACCGATCTGGCGGTCACCGAGGGTCGGGACGACGCTGATCTGATGCTCGCCCGGCTGGACTCCATGGCCCGGCGGCAGTTCTTCGCTGCCCGCGAGCTCCGGGTTGCCGCGAATCTCACCCTCGCCAGGCTCTACGAAGGGCGCGGTGACCCCGCGAGCGCGCTCGCGGTGCTCGAGCGCCGTCGCTACGGAGCCAGCGGTGCGCTCCAGGCCCTGTCGACCTTCCTGTACGAGGAGAGCCGCCTGGCCGTCCTGGTGGGCGATCGGGAGCGGGCGAGCCGTGCGGCCCGCCTGTACCTCAACCTCCGGGACGACCCCGAGCCCATTCACGCGGCACAGGTGGACAGCGTCAGGGCTCGACTCGAGGTCGCCTCGGGAAGCTGAGCGTGTCCAGGGTCGGGATGTCTGGAGGCCGCCTCATCGCTCACCCCGCGAGGGGATTGCTCCAGCGGAGCCCCGAGAACCGGGCGAAATCCGCGTCCGTCGAGTGAAGCTCGGCCTGGTGCTCGATGGCCAGGGCCGCCAGGTGGGCATCCGTCGTGAGGTTCCCGGCCGTTCCGAGCTTCCTGAGCAGGTCGAAGAGGATCGCCGCGTGTCGGCTCCCGGGATGGAGGGGTGAGACCTGCGGCTGGCGGAGCCACGCCTCCACATGGTCGCACGCGACCCCCGCCGGCAAGGGGCTCTCGACGACCCTCGGATGCGTCGTGATCCGGATGAACCCGAGGGCGACGGACCAGGGGAGGCCCACCGGGGCCGGATCGCCGAGGAGTGCCTCCCACCATCCGCGGGCGGCGTCGTGGACCGGCGACTCGCAGTTGTAGGCGTGGACGAGGAGGTTGATGTCCGGGATGATCACGAGCCGAGCTTCCGCGCCGTCTCTTCGGCTTCCAGCTCGTCCACGATCTGGTTGAGCCGATCGAGGTCCGTGCCCGGCCGGAAGCCGAAGGCGTGGGCCTCGACCCGGAAAGGACCCGGCTCGATGGGCCTGTCCGTCATGCCCAGCCCGAGCCGGAGTGCCCGGTTCACGACGGCCTTCATGCCCTCCCCGGAGCGCTTCATCTCCGTCTCCAGGCGGAGGGCGACGTCGGGGTCCAAGGTGAGGGTGGTGCGCATGGATGCATCATGATGCTACACATTGCTGATGTCAAGATGATATAGTGTCCACAAAGGGCATCCGGCGATCGCTCCGCCGAACACTGTCCCCGCATGGTGGGCAGCTCCATGAACGGACGGGCCCCTGGCGACTGGCTGAGGATACCGGGAAGGTCGTAGATTCCCGGTGGCCTCGGCGGGAACGGCCCGCCGGACCGGGAGAATGCCATGCTGGAGCTGCGTAGGACCGGGTGGACGGCGACGGCGTACCGTGTCATGGAACGCGGCCGGCCGGTGGCCTGGCTCGACGTGGCGGATGACGGCGGCCGGATCCTGATCGACCAGACCACCTTCGACTTCGGCCCGTCGGGTCCGGGCACCCCGGACGAGATCGTCCTGTGGGAGGGTCGCAAGCCCCTCGCCCTGGCCCAGTGGAACCACGGCCCGCGGCCGACGGTGGACGTCCACGTCGGGCAGGAGGTCCTGCGCATGGCGCCAGTGGGCTGGCTGGATCGGCAGGGGGTCGTCTACGGCCTCCAGGGGACCGAGGTGGGCTACCTCCGCCAGAGCAGCTCGTTCGGTCAGACCGTCGAGGCGGCCCTTCCGGGCCGGCTCTCCCTTCCGGTTCGGCTCTTCCTCGTCGGCCTCATGCTCGGGGTATGGGATCGACCGGACGAGGAAGCTTACGGGTCGACGGAGGATCTGGGAGGGACCTGAGTGTCGAGAATCCGGCCTCCACCCGGCCTCATTGCGGCACTCTGCATCGCTAAGCCGCTGGCGTAGCACCGCCAGCCATGATGGCTAACCGTTCCCCTCAGGGAGAGGACTCCATTGAGTGATCACAACGTATTCACGCCGGAAGATCGCACCGCCATCGAAACAGCGACGGCAGCCGCGCTCGCGATCGCGAATGGGTCAAAGGACTGGGACCAGTACTGCGAGATCTTCTACGCCCCCGACGCGACCATACTCCTTCCGCATCTGGAGCCGGTGGTTGGCCGTCCTGCGATCGCGGACTTCATCAAAGAGGGGTTCCCCGGGATGACATCGTTCGACTTTCGCACGGTCAGCCTGGAAGGCTGTGGCGACCTGGCTTACGTCCGGGGAACGTACCATCTGGAGATGACGACGCGGGACGGCCCGATCGCCGACCACGGGAAGTTCATCTCGATATGGAAGCGGCAGGACGACGGTAGCTGGAAGAACTCGCTCTATATGTCCAACCCGAGCCCGCCGGCGGCGTAGGCGAGGGTCGGCCGTCACGGCCACACTCACCGGTCAGTTCCCCCTGCCACCCTTCGGCTACGTGTTCACCTGGGAGGGGCCTGGGCCCCTACTCCCGACTCAGCACCAACACCGGATCCAGCCGGCTGGCCCGCCAGGCAGGGAGCAACGCCGCCAGGGTGGCCACGGCCGCCAGCGTGAACCCCACCGCCGCGTAGGTCAGGGGGTCGGACGGCTCCACCTGGTAGAGGGCCGACTCCAGGGCCCGGGTCGCGACGGCCGCGGCGGCGAGTCCCAGCACGAGACCCGCGGCCACGGGGAGCAGGCTCCGCCCCAGCGCCGAGCCGAGCACTTCCCGCCCCCCCGCGCCCAGGGCGATCCGCACCCCGAACTCCGGCGTGCGCCGACCCACGGTGAACGTGGTGACGCCGAAGACCCCCACCGCGCCCAGGAGAAGGGCCAGGGCGCCGAAGGTTCCCAGGACCGCCGTGAGGAACCGGGTGGTGTCCGCCGAGGCGTCGAAGATCCGGCTCAGCTCGTCGAGGCCGGCCACCGGGACGTCCGGGTCCACCGCCCACACGGCGTCGCGGATGGCGCCGGCGCTGGCCAGGGGCTCCACGCCGGGCCGCATGCGGACCACCACCCAGAAGGTCGCGTTCCATCCGAGCTGGGCGTGGGCGAAGTACATCTCGGGGCGGGGGTCCCGCCCGAATCCGTGCTGGCGCACGTCGGCCA
>JBDHGI010000289.1:0-3389 GCA_039589955.1 Gemmatimonadota bacterium
CGAGGGTGTCAATTCTCGCACAGGGCTAATTGAGGCGACGTTGGCCGCGGCAAGTAAGATCAGGCTGGAGATCGCGGCATTGCTCAAGGCGAGTTGACGCTATCGCGCCAGAACAGGGGACCCACGAAGAACTCGAATAGGCGCATAGCCTGCTGTGTCCCAACTGTGTCCCGGAAGGCGGCGAAACCCGGCGAAAACGGCCCTAAACCCGGCGGAGCCGAATCGAAGAAGCTAGGAACCGTGCGGTTTTCGCCGGATACGCGGCCTCCGCTTCGTTCCTCCGGAGCATGAGGTCACAGGTTCGACCCGATGCGTCAGCGCCCGGTTCGAAGACCCCCACGCTTGTTCGAGAGGGGAGCGAGGACGGCCGAAGGCCGCCGCAGCTCCATCCTGTCGGGCGCATCAGAAACACACTCGGAGCTCAAGGCCTCCGAGGAGAGGTCGAGCCAACCTGAGGCATTCTCGAAACGTCCGGTGCCTCCCACGAAGGTGAGACCCAGGATTTCGAAGCTCAAGTCGGGATCGGCCCAATCGATCACCATCACAGTGCCGTCGCCTATCGATCCGGAGAAGAACAACTTGTCTCCGTTGGCGGCGACCACTTCCTGGGAAGTCGTCAGGAGCTGGAAGGTTGCCAGGTCGACGCAGTTGAAGGCGCTGCCAGTGTGATAGCCCAAGTGTGTCGCGGTGCCCTCAAACATCGGGAGGAGGCAATCACGGCAGGGTAGTCGCCCTTGAGGTGGTCACAGGCGGCTGGATCACCGTCGCCCGGCCACCAGGTTTGCTTGCCCTTGAACGGAACCATCTTCACGACACTGCCCATTCCGCCTCTCGCTTGGACGACGCTCATCTCCGGGGAAAGGCCCGTTTCCGGTTCGATGGGGGTGTTCTCGGTGCAGGCGAGCACCAGAGTGAGAAGTGGAAGAAAGACGAGGCGACGCATGATACACCTCCTTACGGCTAGGGATGACAGAACCGGGCAGGGGGACACAGTTTGGGACCTCTCCACTCGGCTGCAGGTCTCGTTTCGTAACCTCATGGGCAGATTCTGGGATGGCGTTCGGGCAACTGCAGGGCGATTCGGCTGCAATGTCATGCCTTCCGGGCACAGGCTGACGATCTCCGGCGAAGACAGGGAGCTCGCGTCGGAGGGATCGGTGGGTATCTGTCGCGTCGATTTGGCTGGCGAGGAGCCAGACTCGCGGCAGGTCCTGAGGACTCTAGAGGCCTTCGATGTCTTCGTTCTTCCCAGGCCTGAGACGCTCTCGCCGGATGCGGTGAGAGTCCTAGATGGCATCAGCCTGCAGGCCGAGATCCTTGAGGGCCGTCAGTACCGGACCTATCGTACAGTAGTCCGGCGCAGCGGCCGTGGCCGGAGGCGATGAGTGCGACGAGCAACCTGAGAACGGTGGCCGAATTGGGGCCCGGGCTCCGCGGTGGGGAGAATTGAGTCTCGGCTTCTTGACCGATGCGGGCCCACTCGCGCAAGAGATCCGTTATGCGGCACCCGGAGTAGGCGAGGGACCTGGTCGTTGGTGGGCCCTTTAGGGTGCCAGACCACTGGGTTGGATGAGATGATTCTTCTGGGGCGAGGGTTGGCTCTCGTAGCAGGTGTCGCCTCTCTTGGCACGGAAGTCGTGGGAGCCCAGACGCCCGCCGACTTCGAGGCAATGGGTGAGGTACTGGCCTCGGAATTCGACGATATCAATGGACCGGCGGTATCGGTTCTCACGGCGTATGGCTGTAGTCCTTACTTGGGCTGTCTGGCTGAAGAGCCATCAAGCGCCGAAGAAGAGGCTAAAGCCAGGAGTCTTGCGATTGGATTCTCCCGCGCTCTGGGTCTCGAGCTCGATACCGTGGGTGGCGGGATGCCGGAATGCGAGTGGGCTCCGATCACGGGCCAAGAACCCTTGGGGCTCCGTGCCCAATTCGGAGGCATCAAATCGCTGGGTGACTCGGTCCAGATCTTGATGACCGCGAGCTGCCTTCGGCACGGCACACCATCGGACGAACGACCGCGAGGCTTCGCACAGGGCCAGATCTACTTCTTGGCGAAGAACTCCGATGGGGAGTGGGAGGTGGTGGGCTATGGCGCCCGCCGCGCGACTTGAGGCGAACAGCGGAGTCGTGCGCGCACCGCATAGCCCTGAGCCTCCGGATCGGGCCCCCATGGGCGTGAGTGGAGATCGCTGGAGAGCCATGCCGATCCTGCTGGCGGGCTTGGTGGCCTGGCAGCCACCTGGCCCCCGACAAGTCGCTCACTAAGAGGGAAGCTACCGAGGCGTTGCGGCCGGTTACCGAATCGCCCGGAGCGCCACTCCCAACGCGACGGAGCCCACGACGAAGAGGAACCACCGCCAGACCGGCAACTGGGGCTCCGGAGTCCCGGGCGGAGCCTCGGGAGTCCTGACGACCCCGCGGGGCGTGATATCGTAGTCCCACGTCAACGCCATCGCCACGGGGAAGCCCAACACCGCCGCTCCTAGGACGATCCTCCACGCGTTGGCCGGGAGGACCCCGATCTCCAAGAGGGTGCGCGTGACCTCCAGCAGAGCGAAGGTCCCCGCGGGATACGCCAGAGCCACGCGAAAGAGCCTGCGCCGGTTGGCCTCACGCACGACTTCTTCGGCGGGATGCGGCTCTCGTGGCACGGGCCCTACCTCTCGACCTTTCACCTCGTCCCCTCCGGGCCATCTTCCAGCACGATTCCCGGCTGCGCGAGCTCGTCGCGGATGGCGTCGGCCGCGGCGAAGTCCCGGGACCCGCGAGCGCGACGGGTCGGGGGCTCCCGCCTCACCCCCCTCTCGCCTCCGCGAGCCTCGCCAGCACCTCCGCGAGTCAGTTGACGGCCAGAGCCAGCCCTGTGCGGGTCGTCGTCCTCGGCGGGTGGGGCAGGCCGCTTCGCGACCACGACGCGGTCTTCGGTGGGATGGAGCTCGTGGGAGATCTGCAGCCCCTGCTGCACCTCGTCCATGCGATCGCTCATCGTCTCGGCCGCGTCCTGGTGGCGACGGAGTGACAACGGTGCATAGTAGCAGGGAAGCGAGCGGTGCGCGCGGTCCTTATCGAGTCCGCGTCACCACGAACCTCGTATCAATGACGGCTGGCCTATTTCCATGCTCCTGCCGCGTGGATCACCGAGCTGGCGTTCGGGCTCACCGCCGTGAGCAGTGCGATCTACCTCTGGCTAAGGGACGAGCGGGCCGACGCCGTCGCGGTCACGGCGGCGGAGGGCGGCATGTTCTTCGCCGCGCTGCTACTGCTGGCAGGACCGCTGTGGGGCAAGGTGGCCTGGGGCGCGTACTGGAGCTGGGAGCCTCGCCCGCCCACATCTCCCTAAGTTTGCTCTGACTTCTTCACGATCCCACGATCCCACGTGTCCAGGGCTC
>JBDHGI010000289.1:3407-8477 GCA_039589955.1 Gemmatimonadota bacterium
AGAGGCTCCCATGCTCGCCCTGACTGCGCTCCTCACCCTCTCGTGCGCCGCGCCTTCCGCCCCGACCGGGCCGGACCTGAACGAGCTGTACGCCTCGGGCGTGACTATGGAGGCGTGGGTCGAAGCCGTCGATCTGCGGAAGGCGCTCTGGGAGGCGAACTGGACGTCCGCCGCCATCCCGGAGGATGTCGCCCAGAGGGTAGCGCGCCTCGAGGGTGACTGGCGGCTCCTCGTGGTAACCGCCGCCGGGTGCACCGACTCGGCGTGGACGGTCCCGGTGCTTGGGCGTCTCGCCGAGATGGCGGATGCGGTGGGGCTGCGCATCGTCGACGCCGAGGTGGGCCGGGAGGTGTTGGACACCTGTCGAACGCCGGATGGGCGGGCGGCGACACCCACGGTGGTGGTTTTCGACCCTGCGGGGGAAGAGGCCGGGTGCTGGATCGAAAGGCCCGCCCGGCAGCGCGACTTCTACGACGAGCGGCTCAAGAACGTCGGGCGAGGCTCGGAGCCGTACCTGGAAGCCGCCGCCGAGTACGTCGCGTGGTACCGGGAAGACGCCGGCGCGTCCGCGCTCCGGGAGATCGTGACGATTCTCGAGGCTGCCGAGGCGGGTGCCCGCGGATGTTCGGCGGGGACGGGCTCGTAATCGCTCCGGAGGCCGTTGGACTTCCCGACCGTATCCGGGGCACCGCCAGGCGCTGCACGCAGCCTGGTCGCTCGCAGCTGCGGCCTCGGCGAAGCGGTAGGACCTCCTACTCGCTACCCGGCGACGGTCGAGCTCGGTGCAGATCGGTCTTCGCGAAGTCGTCACCGGTGAAGAGAAGGGGTTCCCCCGCCAGGGACGCCACGGCATACGTCATGCAATCACCGAAGCTCAGCGCTGCCGGATGCCGGCCCTTCCCATAGCGCCGGTAGGCGTCCACGGCTTCTCTCCAGTGGAGCTCGCCGAAGGGGATCTCCTGCATCCCCACCTCATCGAGGAAGCGTTCGATGAGGCCTCGTGCCGACGGACCCATGCGAGCCTCCAGAACGATGCCGGTCTCGGCGAGGGTGGGAGCGCCGATGGCCGGACCGGGATCGTCCAGGAGATACCGGAGCACGTCGTCGTGACCGTCCTCCCGGAAGAGCACGCACAACAGCGCAGAGCTGTCGACGATCACACTCCCTCGGGGCCGTAGCCCAGGATCGCCTCCCGTGCGCCGAGCCCCACCCCCTCGACAATCCCTGACTCCCCGCTACTTTCTTCCGTCGCCCGAGCGCGGGGCATCGGCGCCGAGCGTTCGAGGTTGGAGGCATAGGCATCGATCCGACCATCACCGGGGAGCCATCCGGAAGAACGGGCAGGGGCGGGGCGTGAGCGTCCCGATCCCGCCTCACTAGACCCGGACGGGTGCGGCCCGAGACAGCCGCCAGACGAGAGGTCCGGATTTCGCGGTCGAAGGTGACGAGGCGCGACAGCGCCTTGGGTGCCGGCGGCCGCGGCCCCGGGCAAGCGGGGTGGTACCGCGGAGCGCAATGGCGCGCCTCGTCCCCGCGTAGATGCTCGGCCGAGCGGGTCGGCCGAGCAATGCGCGGACGACGAATCGCGAGGATCACCGTGCCATACCCCAAGGCCCGAGATGCCGGACAGGACGACCAGCCCGTCCCCTCCCAGCCATCGTTCCCGAAGCTGGAAGAGGGCGTCCTGGCGTACTGGAAGGACGACGACACCTTCCGCGCCAGCGTGGAGGCCCGGCCTTCCGGCGACCGCGGCGAGAACGAGTTCGTCTTCTATGACGGCCCCCCGTTCGCCAACGGGCTTCCGCACTACGGGCACCTCCTCACGGGGTACGTGAAGGACGTGGTTCCGCGCTATCAGACGATGCGAGGCCGCCGCGCCGAGCGCCGCTTCGGATGGGACTGCCACGGCCTGCCCGCCGAGTTCGAGGCGGAGCAGCAGCTCGGCATCTCCCACAAGAACGAGATCGAGGCGATGGGCGTGGCCGCGTTCAACGACGCGTGCCGGACGTCCGTGCTCCGCTACACCGGCGAGTGGGAGGCGTACGTCACCCGGCAGGCGCGCTGGGTGGACTTCAGCGGGGACTACAAGACACTCGACCTGGACTACATGGAGAGCGTCATGTGGGCGTTCAAGGCCCTGTGGGACAAGGGCCTGATCTATGAGGGATTCCGGGTGCTGTGGTACTGCTGGCGCTGCGAGACTCCGCTGTCCAACACCGAGACCAAGATGGACGACGTCTACCTGGACCGTCAGGACCCGGCGGTCACGGTGGGCCTCCGGGTCACGTCGGACGATCCCCATCTGGACGGCGCGCTGGCGCTGGTGTGGACCACCACGCCCTGGACGCTGCCGTCCAACCTGGCGGCCGCGGTGCATCCCGACGTGGACTATGTGGTCGTGGATGCGCTGGACGAGCGTCTTCTCCTGGCCGAGGCGCGCGTCGCCGCCTACGAGCGCGAGCTGGGAAAGGAGCCGCAGGTCGTGGCGCGCTTCAAGGGATCCGACCTGGTCGGGACGCGCTACACTCCGGCGTTCGACTTCTTCGCAGGACAGCAGCCGAACGCGCACCAGTTCCTCCCGGCGGAGTACGTGACCACCGAGGACGGCACGGGCATCGTGCATATCGCCCCGGCCTACGGCGAGGAGGACAAGGTCGTCACCGACGCCGCAGGCATCGAGCCCGTCACGCCGGTGAACGCCCGGGGAGAGTTCGACGCCACCGTGCCGCCCTACCGGGGCATGCAGGTCTTCGATGCCAACAGGCAGATCATCCGTGATCTGAAGGAAGCCGGGCTCCTGCTTCGTCACGAGACCTACGATCACCCGTATCCGCACTGCTGGCGCTGTGCCAACCCGCTCATCCAGCGCGCGGTGAGCTCGTGGTTCGTGGAGGTGACCCGGCTCCGGGAGCGAATGGTCGAGCTGAACCGGCAGATCACGTGGGTTCCGGAGCACATCCGAGACGGGCAATTCGGCAAGTGGTTGGAGAACGCCCGGGATTGGTCCATCTCCCGCAATCGGTACTGGGGCTCGCCGATTCCCGTGTGGGTGTCGGACGACCCCCAGTATCCCCGGGTGGACGTCTACGGGTCGCTGGACGAGCTGGAGCGCGACTTCGGTGTGCGTCCCGACGATCTGCACCGGCCCTTCATCGACGAGCTGACCCGGCCCAACCCCGACGACCCGACGGGTCGCTCGACCATGCGGCGGGTCCCCGAGGTGCTCGACTGCTGGTTCGAGTCCGGGTCCATGCCCTTCGCGCAGGTCCACTATCCGTTCGAGAACGCGTACTGGTTCGAGCACCACTTCCCCGGCGACTTCATCGTGGAGTACAACGGTCAGACCCGGGGCTGGTTCTACACCCTGCACGCGCTGGCCACCGCGCTCTTCGACCGTCCGGCCTTCCGGAACTGCCTGGCCCACGGGATCGTGCTGGGGGACGACGGGCAGAAGATGTCCAAGTCTCTTCGCAACTATCCGGACGTGAACGAGGTGTTCAATCGAGACGGCTCGGACGCCATGCGCTGGTTCCTCATGGCCAGCCCGGTGCTCCGGGGCGGCGACTTCGTCGTGACCGAGAGGGGGATCCGGGATGCGGTGCGCCAGGCGCTGCTGCCGCTCTGGAACTCGTACTACTTCCTCACACTGTACGCGAACGCCGAAGGTGTCGAAGGCGAATGGAGGACGGACTCCGGGCACCTCCTCGACCGTTACGCGCTGGCCAAGACCCGGGACCTCGTCCTGGACGTCCAGGAGCGCATGGACCGCTACGACCTGGCTGGCTCCTGCGACGCCGTGCGTGAGTTCCTCGAGGCGCTGACGAACTGGTACGTGCGCCGCTCCCGGGACCGCTTTTGGGCCGGCGACAAAGACGCCGTCGACACGCTGCACTCCGTTCTGGAGATCACGTGCCGCGTGGCGGCGCCCCTCATGCCCATGACCGCCGAGGCGGTGTGGCGGGGGCTAACCGGGGGTCGCTCGGTGCACCTGGAGGACTGGCCCGATCCGGAGGCTCTGCCCTCGGCCCACGAGTTGGTGGTGGTCATGGATCGGGTGCGCCAGGTGTGCTCGTCGGCGCTGGCCCTGCGCAAGGCGAACGGTCTGCGGGTTCGGCAGCCTCTGGCCAAGCTCCTCGTCGCGGCCGGCGACGCACACACGCTCTCGGACTTCTCCGACATCATCGCCGACGAAGTCAACGTCAAGGACGTCGAGCTCACCGACGACGTGGCGGGCCACGGCGGCCTCGAGGTGGTCGTGAACGCCCGGTTGGCCGGTCCGCGCCTGGGGGGTGACGTGCAAAAGGTGATTCGCGCGGTTAAGGCCGGCGAGTGGACCGAAGCCGAGTCCGGTGCGGTGGTGGCCGCGGGTATCGAGCTGCTCGAGGGCGAGTACGAGCGGCGTCTCGTGTCCACCGACCCGGGGGCTTCGACGGGTCTGCCGGGCAACTCCGGATTGGTGGTGCTCGACACCGAGGTGACCCCCGAGCTTGCCGCGGAGGGGGTCGCACGCGATCTGATACGGACCGTCCAGATGGCAAGGCGGGAGGCGGGGCTGGACGTGTCCGACCGAATCCGGCTCGCCGTGGACGCGCCCCAGGACGTCATCGAGGCCGCGAAGCTGCACGAGGGGTTCGTGGTCGGCGAGACCCTCGCGGTCGAGGTGTCCTACGGGGTTGTCCGTGACGGGTTCGAGGGCAAGGTGGGTGAGGGCGTGCCGGTGAGCGTGGGGGTAGCAAAGGTGTGAGGCGAGATCAACGCAAGACGCCGCGCTCCGCAGCCAGCCGCGCAAAGCGGGGTTCCCGGTATCCGGCGTCGAGGAGCCGCAGGGCCCGCTCGGCGGCCTCCGGGCGATCCAGGAGGAGAAGGAGCTCGACGGCGAGTGGCTCGGCCTCGCTCGCGGCCGAGCCGCTCAGGAGCGGCCCGAGCGACGCCAAGGCTTCTTCCCACTGCTCTTTCGCCTGGTCCAAGTCTCCGCCGGAGGCGAGCGCGTACCCCAGCGTGCGCAGCACCGAGGCCCTGGTGAGGACCGGCTTCACTCCTTCGCCCCCCACGGGGACGAGGGCCAGGGCG
>JBDHGI010000290.1:0-5053 GCA_039589955.1 Gemmatimonadota bacterium
TTGGGGATGGTGATCACCGCGTCGGCACTCCCCGCGACCTCGGGGAGTCCGATGGACGCCTGACGGTTGCGCCTACGCCCTTCGAACGTGAAGGGGCGCGTCACCACCGCGACCACCAGGGCCCCCGTGTCCCGTGCGAGGCCCGCGATCACCGGAGCACCGCCGGTGAACGTACCGCCACCCATTCCGCCCAGGAGGAACACGACGTCCGGGTCCGCCTCGTGCAGCATCTGCGCCACCTCTCCGGCGCTCCCCTCGGCAGCGAGGCGCCCCCACACCGGGTTGGAGCCACACCCGAATCCGCGGGTGTGCGGGGCACCCAATAGCAGTGTGGAGTTGTCGGTGACACCGCGGAGGACGCGTTCGTCGGTGTGGACGGCGACGCCTCGGACGTCTGGGAGGCGTGATGGGATCTTCTCGAGGATCTTCAGTCCGGCCCCACCGAGTCCGACCACGAGCGTTCGCGGCACGAGCCGAACCAGTGGGCTGAAGATCCGACGGCCCGGCTCGCCGACATGCCTCCAACTTCCGGTCCCCGGCAGGAGGCGCGGTGCGCCGACGACGGATGCCAGGGCGACAGCCGCCCGTCCGATGAAATCACGACGTGTGAGCATCCGAATGCCTCCCTATGGTGACTGGGCACGAGGTGGGGCCGGGCAGGGGCGAGGCAGGACGAAGGGGCGGGCTCTGACCCCGCCGCGCCGTCTGCCGCACAGCAGGGGCACTCGCAATCTTCGTGCCCTCGTCGAGATTCGCCGTACCAGAGCGCTCCAGGCCGTCGAGTTCCTCAACTCAACTCGCCCAACTCGACCTTCGCCGCCGCCCCCGAGAGGCAAGTCCCCTCCCTTCAACGAGTTGTCGAAAGGGGAGCTCGCTGGCACGCCCCTGGCATTCCTGGATAGCCGTCCCGGCGAGATTGCCGGGATCGAAGTGATCCGCAGTCAGGAGCGACCGGGCCCGGCCCGGCGGAGAAACCTCGGAGAAACCTCATGGCGCACCTCTGGGCGGACGACGACAGGCAGTGGGTGGTGGTTCCGTTGTCGGCGCACCGACCCCCTGACCTCGCGCGGCTGTTCGGCCGACTGTCTCACGCCTCCGCGGCATGCGGGACGTCCACCTGCGCACCGGTCCTCCTCCCCTCCGACACCGACGGGTCGAAGACCCGGGATTCGTGGATTCTCCTTGCTTCGCCGAGTGCACCCGTCCGCGTCAACGGAGCGCCCCTCCCTTGGGGCATCCGCGTGCTCCAGGACCGTGACGAGATCGCCGTGGCGGATCACCCCCCCCTGTACTTCTCCGTCGAGTCGCTGGCGCAGGTCGAAGCGTTGCCGGAGACGGGCCGCAGGGTGGCGTGCCCCCGGTGCCGCAGGGAGGTGGAGCCCGGCTCCGCGGCCGTCCGGTGTCCTGCCCCCGGATGCGGCGTCTGGTATCACGAGTCCGAGGAATTCCCGTGCTGGACCTACGGACCGACCTGCGCCCTCTGCCCCCAGCCCACGCCCCTCGACACAGGCTTCCGATGGACGCCGGAGGGTCTGTGACCGTGGGAGTTCCTGCCATGATCTTGGGTGCCGGGGGCAACATCGGGTCCCACGCGGTTCCCCACCTCGCCCGGATGTCCGGGATCTCTCGCCTGACTCTGGTCGACCGGGACGTCTACGAGACCCGGAATCTCGAGAATCAGGATATCGCCCCCGAGGCCGTCGGCCGGCCCAAGGCGGTGGTGCAGGCGGAGCGTGCCCGTGCCCTACGAGCCGACCTTCCGGTGGAGGCCGTCGTCGCCGACCTGGAGTCGCTTCCCCTCGGGGCCTTTCGCGGCCACGTGCTCCTCGCCTGCCTCGACAGCCGCCGATCCAGACAGGCCCTCAACGAGATCGCCTGGAGGGTCGGGGCACCGCTCCTCGACGCCGGCGTGCTGAGCGTGGATCTGCTCACCAGGGTCGATCGGTACGATCCGGCCGACCGGCGGAGCGCCTGCCTCGAATGTGCCTGGGCGGACGAAGACTACGCCGCTCTCGAAGTGAGCTATCCGTGCGACCCCGATTCCGGAGGATCCCCGCCCACGGGGGCGCCATCCGCCCTCGGGGCCCTCGCCGCCTCCGTGCTCGCCCTCGAGTGCCAGAAGGTCCTGGGGCGAGGTCCCTCCTCCGTTGAGCCAGTCCGGGCCGAAAGTGCCGAAGTTGGAACGAGGATCGTGATCAGCGCCGCCCACCACAGACTCCTGAAGAGCCGGCTCGTGCCCAACCCGGCCTGCCGATTCGACCACCATGCGTGGGCCATCGAGGAGATCGACCTCCACCCGGCCGAATGCACCTTGGGCGCGCTTCTGACGCGGCTCCGCACCCTCCTCGGGAGTGACGCGCGGGGCGGGCCCCTTCGGATGGCCGTCCACGGGCGGGGCTTCCTCCGTGAGGTGGTCTGCCCCGCCTGCGGTCGCTTCGCACGGCCGCTCCGATTCGTGCGGCCCGAGCTGGTCACCACGGTGAGCGATCGTTGCGCGAGCTGCGACGGACCGGTCGAGGTGACGGGGTGGGGGCTCGTGGAGTCCCTGGAAGAGTCGGACGTCGAGGAGGACACCCGGGACCTGACTCTGGACGCGCTGGGCGTTCGCCCTCTCGACGTGGTGACCGGCGTGGCAGCCGTGGACGGCCGGGAGGTCCACGTGCAGGTGGGGAACGTCCGGTCCGGGGAGGTGCGCTGCGCATGAGCGACAAGATCCTCGAGGCCTTCCTCCGGCTGCAGCACGACGAAGCGATGGCGCTGGCTTCCGAGTGCGACCGTCTCGATCTCATGCCGCTCGGTCCCGAGCCGTACCAGCGGTACCACGCCCGCTTCCACTGCAAGGGGCTGATCCGCGGCGCGGACGGTAACGTCCGCGAGGCCGACTGCTTCGACGTGGGGATCCTGCTGCCCTCCGACTACCTCAGGACACTGGATCCCTTCCGCATTCTGCGAATCCTGGGACCCAGGGAGACGTTCCACCCGAACATCCGGGCTCCGCTCATCTGCCCGGGGTGGGTGACACCCGGGATGCCCCTGACCGACCTGATCTACCAGGCATACGAGATCCTCACCTACCAGAAGTTCTCCCTCCACGACGGGCTCGACGCCGAGGCCGGCGATTGGGCGCGTCGCAATCTCGACCGGTTCCCCGTGGATCCGCGGCCGCTCAAGCGTCGGCCCGTCCGACTGACCATTCGTCGTACCCCCTCCGGGGGGGAGGCGGAGGAGTCATGACTACGCGGACAGGAGCCCTGGTCGGGCGGGTCGCGAAGGTTCTCGCCCAGCACGGACATGGCCTGGAAGAGGCGAGTTGGGGCCGGTGGAAGCTCGAGCTCCGTAACGGACGTGCCGTGAGCGCCCGGGCCTGGGTCGAGGAGCCGTGGCTCACGCTGGAGACGGACATCCCGGACAACGGCAGCCCCCCCGATCCATGGGCGCTCCTCCGGAACGCCCATGGATCATCCGGCGGCACCCGGATCGTCCTCGCCGGCCACGGGATCGAGCTCCGGAATCGAACGGAGATCCACCTCGGTTGCGCTCCGGACGTGCACGAGAGGGTCTCCCGGGCCTGCAACGAGCTTCTGGCGACGGGCAGCGCGGGATCCGAACACGCTGTCGACCCCGACCGCGCGGCCGCGGAGAGGGCTCCACAGTCGGGGGCAGAGCCGTGGCTGGATAGCCTGAGGGCCGAAGGCTGGGCGTGGGAGGAGCGGGACGACGGATCGTTGTCGGTTCCCCTTCACGAGACGGGACTCGGCCTGCGGGCCGTCGCCGAGTCGCACCTCGGGGGGAAAGGCCTCTCCCTGACGACGGAGATCGTCGCGGCGCCCGATCTGACGCCCCGCAGCCGTCGGGCCCTCGGGCTTCTCGTTCTCCAGGGGGCGGGGCGGGTCCGAATGGTGGGTGGCGTCACCGGAGAACGAAACGGTCGAGACTGGGCCGGCTTCTCCGTCGGGCTCCCTCCCGATGCAACCCCGGGCGAAGTCGATCACGCGCTGTCGGCACTCTCCTTGGCCGCATCCAGCATGGCCAGGGAAGCGAGAGCGCTCATCGATCCGGACGTCGCCCGGCGATACCTGGAGCTCCGGGAATGAACCCCCGAGTCGCTGGACCGGATCGTCCCACGAAGGGGCGGTCGAGACATCAACCGCGAGGAGACAGCATGAGAATCAATGAGGATGCCCAGGCCATCGGACTGCTCGAGGTGACCGACGTGTCCGGCCAGAAGGCCGCCACGGTGACGGACATCGAGCCGGACGTGACGGTCGGCGAGCTGATCGACGGGCTTCTGGGGGAGCTCAAGCTCACCCGCAGCGATCCGAACGGTCGGCCGCTGACGTATCACGCGAGGCTCGAGCGCGAGGGGAGGCACCTCCACGCGTCGGAGCGGCTCGGCGGATCCGTGCAGCACGGTGACCAATTGGTGCTGCAGCCCAACATCGACGCAGGCTGACAGGGAGCCGGGGCGCTCGTGAATCGCCACAGCGGAGACTTCGCCTACGCCGTGTCGCTGTACCGGGAAGACGGGTCCTCCCTCGGTCAGCGGCCGGTTGACGTCGATTTCGAGCCGGCGGTGGAGTGGACCCGATTCCAGGGCCTGCGGATGGGTCTGATGGGGGAGGACGCGTTTCATGCCCACGTCCGCGTGGAGCCCCTCTGGCACCCTGAGCGCCGGGAGCCGGAGCTTTCGGGTTTCCGCGTCGCGGTGGGAGGAGCCGACGTGGCACACGCCTTCCCCACCTCCTACTTCCTCGTCGCCGCCGAGGAGGCAGGGAGGCGCCTGGTGGAGGAGGGCGTGCTACGGGAAGGGGAACGCTTCCGGTACCGGGCGCTGGCCTTCCCCGTCGAGCGGGCGCCGGAGGCCCGTGGCGGCCGCTTCCAGTCGACCCCCGCCCGGCCCCGGCTTCCCGTCGAGGGAGGTGAGCTGCCCGCCTACCTGGCACGGTCACGGGCCCTCGCCGAGGTCGGCGGGGGAGGGGGCCGCCTCGGCGGCCCCGACCAGGGCCTGTTGGCGGAGGCCGCTCCTCCCGTCTTCGTGCGGAGTCAGATCCTG
>JBDHGI010000291.1:0-8696 GCA_039589955.1 Gemmatimonadota bacterium
CGAACTACACAAGATATGCTGCGCGAGGTATTCTCAGTATTCTCCGGGGTGACGCATGGCGAGGATGGGTGGATTCGAACTCCAAATGCTGCTTGCCATCCTCCGGCAAGGAGAGGAACCCTACGCGAATCGCGTACGAGAGGACCCGGAATCCAACGCTCATCGGAAAGGTGACCCGGAGCGCCCTGTATCGCGCCCTGTACCGCACCCTGGACCGGCTCGGGACCAAAGGCCTCGTGGAATGGGAGCTGGAGCCCAGCAGCGTTCCGGAGCGCGGTGGCCACCCCATACGACGCCTCACCGTCACCGAAGAAGGGCTCGAAGCCGCACGCGCATCTCATGCAGTGCTGATGCGCTTCTTCGACGGACTCAGGCCGGTCTCTCGATGACGTATGAGAATCCCCCCCGGGTCGCCGAACTCCTTCTCGCGTGGGCGTTGGGCCGTGGCGACGGGGCGCGCACCGTGCTGGGCGACGTCAGCGAAGAGTACTCCACGGTGCTGGCGAACCGGGGCCGGACTGCAGCCGGCCTCTGGTACTGGAAAGCGACATTCCCGCTGGGCCGAGCGCTCTGGTGGGTCGCGCCACGGGAAGACCCCTGGCGCGGATGACGACGAGGGAAGACACCATGATGAGGGACGCACTGAGCAGCATGAGCCTGATCCAGGACGCGCGATACGCCTTCCTGGCCATCCGGAAGGACCTGACCTTCTTCATGTTCGCCACGGCCATCATCGGCCTTGGCGTGGGCGCGAACACCGCGGTCTTCAGCGTCATGAGCCCGCTGCTTCTGCAGCCCCTGCCCTTCGAGGATCCGGGCCGCCTCACGTGGATCGCCCTCAGCGACGCCGAGGGACAAGGCTTATCAGCGGTGACGTCTCGCACCTCCAACCTGAGGGACTTCCGGGAGCTCAACCGCTCTTTCGACGGACTCACCGGCTACAACGCATTCTTCGAGCAGGAAGGCTACAACCTCGCCGGCGTGGGCGAGCCCGAGCGCCTCATGGGCGTCGATGTGGCGCAGGACTTCCTGGACGTTCTGGGCGTCACCCCCGCGCTGGGCCGCAACTTTGTCCACGAGGAGGGCATCTGGGACGGCAGGCCGGCCATCGTCCTCACCCATGGATTCTGGGTGAGGCGCTTCGCGGCCGACCCGAGCATCGTGGGCACCTCCCTCACCATCAACGACGTACCGAGTGAAGTGGTGGGGGTGCTGCCGGCTGACTTCGACTTCACCTCCGTGTTCTCACCCGGTGTGCCGGTGGACATCCTTCGCCCCTGGCCCATCAGCGACGAAACGGACCGCTCGGGCAACACCACCATCATGGTGGGACGCCTGACGCCGGGTGCCACCGTGCAGTCGGCCCAGGCGGATCTGGAGAGCATCGTGGCCGGCCTTCAGGAAGCAGATTCCGAGCGCTGGGGTCTGGATGCCCACGTGAGCGGCCTGCAGGAGCGCATCGCTCGGCCCTACCGGTCCGGCATGCTCCTGCTCGCGGCAGCCGCGGGCATGGTCATGCTCATCGTGTGCGTGAACCTCTCGAACATGCTCCTGGCCCGGAGTCCCCGGCGGCGTCGTGAGATGGCGGTGCGCCGCACCCTGGGCGCCACACGGGGCCGGCTCGTCCGGCAGCTCCTCCTGGAGAGCGTCACGGTCTCCATGTGCGGCGCCGCGCTGGGCGTGGTCATCGCCGGAGGCGCCGTGGCCTTCGTCGCCCGGTCGACGGGATTGGAGATCCCCATGCTGAGCTCCGTCTCCGTCGATGGGCTGGCGCTGCTGTTCACCGTGGGCGTGGCGGTGGTGGCGGGATTGGCCGTGGGTATGATCCCGGCCCTCCAGATCGCGGAGGGCGAGGAGGCCGAAGCCCTTTCCTCGGTGGGCCGGGGCAGCAGCGCAGGTGTAAAGGGCCGTCGATTCCGTGAGGCTCTCGTCGTGGCCGAGGTGGCCATCGCCTGCGTGCTGCTCGTCTTTGGCGGGCTGGTCATGAAGAGCTTCCGGACCCTAATGGAGGTGGACCTAGGGTTCGAGCCCGCGGGCGCCGTGGCGATGCGCGTAAACCCCACGCGTCGCTTCGAGGATATCAAGACCACCGCTGCCTACTACGATGAGATCGTCAACGCCGCCGCCTCGATCCCTGGCGTGGCCTCGGTGGGCCTCGTTGACGCGCTCCCTCTTGGGCGAAACCGAACGTGGGTCGCTCGCGTGGCGGGGAAGACCTACGAAGACGACGAGGGCGAGAGCATCTTCCCGCACATCGCCGACCACCGGTACACAGAGGCCCTGGGCATCTTGCTGATCGAAGGCCGACTGTTCAATCCGTTCGACGACGCCGAAAGCGCGCCGGTGGCCATGGTGAACGAGACCGCCGCGCGGGAGATGTTCGATGGGAACGCCGTGGGTCAGTTCATTCAGCTGTGGTCGGGCGCCGTCGAGGTGGTGGGCGTCGTGGAAGACGTGAAGCACGAGGCGTTGGAGCTGGGGTCTGCCAACGAGGTGTACTTCCCCATCGCACAGATGTGGTCGTACGGCGCCCTTGACATGGTGGTCCGGTCCACCCTGCCGCCGGGGGCCGTCAAGCGGGCGCTCGGGGACGCCCTACAGTCGGTCGATCAGCAGCTTCCCGTGGATGACTTCTGGACCATGGACTCCCTAGTGGAGACGTCCGTCTCGCCGCGTCGGTTCACGCTGCAACTCCTGGGGACCTTTGCCGCCTGCGCACTGCTGCTGGCGGGGCTGGGCATCTACGGAGTGCTCTCTTACTCGGTGACGGAGCGCATCCCTGAGATCGGCATCCGTATGGCCCTGGGAGAATCCGCCTCGGAGGTGCGCCAGAACGTGGTGGGCAAAACCCTCGGCCTGGCGACGCTCGGCGTGGTCATCGGCGCCGTCGCGGCCCTGCTGGGCGGTGGCATGATCTCGTCGCTTCTCTACGGCGTCGGGTCCACCGACGTGATGACCTTCGCCGTGACGATTGGTGTGCTGCTGGGCGTGGCGTTCATCTCGGGGCTCTTCCCGGCCGTGAGGGCATCCCGGACGGATTCGGCCCAGGCGCTGAGGTCCGCGGCCTGAGTTGCGGATAGTCCGCGAAGATCAGCAGCCATTAGCGCGAACAACGTTTCTGTCAGGGGCCGCTCCAGGCGCCGAGGAGCGCGGGCGCACCTGTTTCGAGGTTTCGCCGCTGTCGAGCGAATCAGAAGTGGTGACCGACCCGTGGCAAGCCCGACGCCACCACACGTCGGTCAGCCCGATCCCGTAGCTGAGACGTATCCGGTACTCCGAGGGATCAAGGAGCCGATCGGTCAGGCCCACCCCGTGGAGTACAGACCAGAATCGGTTACCCGGACCGGCGTAGTACTGGCCCGCTTTTGCCGAGACGGCGCCCGCGGCCGTCCCGCAGATCACGAGATCCAGGCCGGACTCGAGGAGGTCGGGGAGCTTTGAGTGACTTGGCATTGGCATCCTGGAGTGGTCTCATCGGGCACGATCAATACCCCGCCCATTTCGGAGAGTGAGCCAGACCGCCGCGCACTTTCACCGCCACTTTCTCGTTGTGCCACTCCGCAGCACGGCTGGGGAGAACTCCGCGCTCTTGACCCGGGGGGGCCACTGATAGGTGTTATGTCGCCCCCGCCCCACTCGTATCCACTACAACGGACACTGTCCCGGCAAGCCACCCTGTAAGGATGACGAATGCGACGGAAAGCGCTCTTGGTCTCGATTCTCATTGGATCCGGCTGCGGCATTCTGGGCTTGGATGGCACGACCACGAAAGAGCTTGAGGTGGCTCCCTACAAGGCCGGGTGCACGGGGATGGGCCCCATGTTGTGTCTTCAGGTGCGTGAGCCTGGGGAGACCGAATTCCGGAACATGTTCGAGACGCCAGCTGGCTTTCAGTACGAGTGGGGCTTCGAGTATCTGATCTCTGTCGATGAGGTCCAGGTCGACAACCCGCCGGCGGATGGCTCGTCGATCAGTCGCCGCCTGGGCAGCGTCCTTTCCAAAACGCCGGTCCCCCCCGGGTCCACATTTCAACTGCTCGCGGCACCAGAGGGATTCCAGCCGATAGGAGACTCGCGCTACCTGCTCTTCCACGGTCCGGAAGAGATCGAGTGCTCACCTGGACCACGGTGCACCGGACTCGCTACGTCGATTGCAGACGGAGTGCGCGCCCTCCTACTCCTACGCTACCCACCGACGCCGGGGGAGCCGTTCCAAGTTGTGGACTGGATGGCGTGCAACTCTCTCTTCGGGCCCTGCGTGTCACCCTGGCTCCTGGCCTCAGGGGCGACATAACGACTTTGGGATTCTGTTGCGCGACCACTATGCCGAATCCGGGCCGCGAGGTGCAAGCCGAGTGGCCGGAACCGCTAAGTCTACCGCGCCAACAGCAATTCCACGTTAGAGTGCGCCCCCGCGAGTCAGCATCAGGAACGCACGGGGGGAGAGGATCGGGATCGGCGACCCCTCGGCAACCTCAAGGAGGTCCTTGTCCCCCGTGACCAGGATCCGGACACCCGCCCCCAACGCGTCGGCCAGGATCCTCTCGTCATCCGGGTCCCGCACCGGGACCGGACTGGGCTCGCCCGATGCCGGGGCAGCCTCACAACGGTCGAGCACAGCCACTACTGAGCTGAGCGCTTCCGACGACAGTCTGAACTTCTCGGACAGGACCCGAAGCGTCTCTTCCCGGACGGCATCGGGAACCACCAAGTGCTGCTCGCTCAGCACGTGCGCCAGGAGGTCCGAACAAAGCCCGCGGGCCGCGAACGCCGCGACGAGGACGTTGGAGTCCAGACAGACGCGAATCACGACATGAGCTTGAAGACGTCCTCGTCGGTGTAGACCCCCTGGGCCTCCGCGAACGGAATGACCTTCCGACGTGCCTCTTCGAAGAGACGAAGGGTGAGCTGACGTCGAAGTGCATCGCGCACTACTTCGCTGCGCGACCGGCCCGTTTCGCGGCACACCTCGTCGAGCAGTTCCTCGAGTTGTGGATCGAGTCGGATGGTTACGGCTGCAGTCTTCATGTCGTACAATGTACTACATGGCTCATGTCGTACAATGTACTACATGGCCCGGGGCGTGCAAGTTCCGGTAACGCAGCCGCGCACTCTGACGGATATGGAATTCTGATCTTATAAGGCGAAGGCTGGCCTCACTCGGGCGGGGCGTTACGCTGGGCTTACTCAAGGTCCTGCGGCACCCCAACCCAAGGAGACCAACCATGTTCGTCGCAGGAATCGACGCTCACGCAACGTATTCGGTCATCTGCGTGGTGAGCAACGGAGGTCAGCTCGTGCACGGACCCGTCCGCATCAAGAACGCCGAAGCGGATCGACTCACCGAGCTCCTCGAGCCGTTCCGTCCTCTCGAGGTCGTCGTCGAGACGAGTCCGGCCTGGCCGTGGCTCTTCGACCGACTCCACGGCCACGGTGTCCACTTCGTGCTCGCCCACGCCAAGCGCCTCCGAGTCATCGCGGAGTCCAACTACAAGCGTGACGACATCGATGCGGAAATCCTCGCCCGCATGCGTCTTGCCGGCCTGCTCCCCGAGGTCCATCCGAAGTCCGTCGAGCAGCGGGACCACGCGGTGCTTCTGCGCCATCGCGCCAGGCTGGTGCGGCAACGCACCCAGATGGCCAACCGCATCCATTCCCAGCTCCACAACGTCGGGCTTCACCTGGAGCGTGGCCGGCTACTCACCCACGGTGGACGTCAGTGGATTCGCTCCAGGGCCTGGCCCAAGCTCGGAGCCGAGCGGCGTCTGTTCATCCGCATGCAGTGGGACCTCATCGACCAGATCACGCCCATGATTCGCACCCTCGATCGCAGGATCGAGCACATGGGCCGACAGGTCCCGGCCGTGGCTCTCCTCAAGACCGTCCCCGGGATCGGTCCCTACCGGGCACTGCTCATCGCCACCGAGACGTTGCCCATCACGCGATTCCGCACGCCCGGCCACCTGGTGAGCTATGCCGGCCTTGCGCCCCGCTCCTCCCAGTCTGGCCTCAGGCCCGTCCGACACGGCTCCATCCCCGCCGGGGCGAACCGCTGGCTTCGGGGCGCCTTCGTCCGGGCCGTCGTGAGCCACACCGCGCACGCGCCCGACAGCTGGTTGTCCCAATCCTACGACCAACTCAAGCAGCGTCTCGGATGGCAGGTCGCCAGGGTCGCAACCGCTCGCCGGCTCGCCCGGGCCACGCACGCCATGCTCCGCACCGGTGAGGCCTGGCGAGACGTACCTATGACTCGACAAGACTGAGATGCCATACCACGATCGACCGTACCACGAGAGGGGTGAGTTCCGCGCGCAGCATGTCGCTTCGACGACCCTCAATTTCTGATTGAGCCCCCCGCTCGCATAGCAGATCATGGCACGTCCCCGCGTCCGGGACGAAACCCGAATAGATGCCTGAGTCCCTCTAGGAGGCTCGCCCAAGATCGGACGCGACGTCGGTACGAAACCCAACGATGATGACGCAGGCCTTGAGCCACACTGCAGAGCACCGTGCCCTCCGTCCGCTGCCGCGGACGGGTATGGGAGGGCTTCGCCCTATTGACTCCCTTCGCCTTATAGATGCTGCGCGGCACCCATGATGACAAGCGAAGCGTACCTACTAGGCAACTCCGCGTCAGTAGCGATCGCTGGTTAGATGGCCCGCCCCGCCCAGTTTCTGTGCCCACTCCTAACACACGCCTTCGATGAAGACGTGGAGCTAGGGGACGGCGGTCTTCAATTCCCGTCGGTATTCATCAGTTCAGCCGATAGATTCACGACGAGCCGGATCTCGCGGCGAACATTCGGGTCGCTCTTCACCATCACGAAACGGCCGTCCGGAAGTAGGTCCCAGTTGTTGTCGTTGCTGAAGTCGTAGGGTCCCGAGAACAGCACCTCTGGCCCTCCGGTAATGCGGAATTCGGGGCCGGCGAGAACATCGGCCTTCCAAATAGTCGTGCCATTGCGCCAGATCAGCTCTGTACCGTCCGGCGACCATCGGGGTTCTGTCCCTCCGCCCTCGGAAACTGTGCGGGGTACCCCACTCCCGTCACGCGGCACGACGTACACCTCCTCGGAGCCTGTCACGGCGGACATATACGCTACCCAAAGTCCGTTTGGCGAAACCCTCGGGTAGCCATCCTTTTCCGCAGTGGCCACGAACTCGTCGATCTCGCCGGTTTCGACGTCGATCACGCTTATGTCCCAGTCGCCAGTGCGGATGAACATCTCGCCTCTATCGGGCCAATTAAGCGGAGCCCGGTTTCCGTCGGTGACAAACGTGAACTTGCGGCCGCCCGGCCACGCCACCCAATGGATACCAGGTCGGTCCACTCCGCCTCGATACCAAGCAAAGCGACTACCGTCCGGCGACCACCCGGGGGCTAAGTTGTGACCATCCGACGTTAGTGGCTGGGCACCGCCGTTACGAAGGTCGACCATCCACATTTGTCCCGGAGCAGGATCGACCGTCACCGCGAGCCAAGCCCCGTTCGGCGAGGCGGCGGGGAAGCGGTAGCCCCTCGGCTCGACGTCGAGAGGAGTCTCTCGTCCACTTCGCTCGACGGCCACCAGCCGCCTGTCGACCCCCCCTTTGGCGTAGGCAAGCGTGCCGGACTGTGAGACAGTGAAGATCGCCTGCCGCCCTGCGGGCTCCAGAGCGTCACTGACCAGGGGTCTCGCTGGCCCGGTTGAGGCGCCCTGTCGAAGGTCGAACGGCACCACACTGACCGTCTCGTTTCCGCCGTAGAAGAGGATATAGCCTGGCCTCGCATACTGGGCCTTACGGCTGGGACCAACACCTCCTACCGGCTCAGCGCGGCCCGTTTCGACGTCGATCACCACTAGGCTCGGCCCGACGGATACGAGTGCGTGGGTCTCGCCCGGCAGCCAATGCGGTTGGCTGGCGACCACTTCATTTGGGGGCTGGGCCGCGGTCACCGATATCGGAACCTCGATTGACTCGCCACCGTCCTCGGGCACACGCCACAGGCTCGCGTTTCCAGTCGCGTACAGGATCTCACCGTTCTCACCCCAGCTCCCGCCGCCAGGGCTTGCGACCTCGGCAAGCTCGACCGGAATGCCACCTTCAATGGAGGTGCGCCTTAGCGAGCCATCGACAAAGAAGGCCACCGACTCTCCATCTGGGGAGATGAAGGGCTGACTGGCCCCGGTGGTGTTGGGGATCGCCCGCACTCCAAACTGAGCGATTTCGCGGACGTACAACTGTGAACTCCCCCCCTCCTCTCCGATGTAAACTAGGAGTCGGCCGTCGGGCGAGATGGCCAGGGGCGCAGGGTCTGTGACCTCGAGCAAGTGCTCCTGAGCTAACAGCACTGAGGTGCGCGACACCGAAGCGGTTGAGGCAGCATGCCTCGGGCGTAACCAGCCGAAAGCCGCAAGCACAGTCATCACGCCAGCGACGGCTGCCAGGGTACTGACCCGCCGGAGCGACGGGGTCGGCGAGGCCCTCTCCTCCTGACCGTAGCTCGTGTCACGCAAGGCGTTCGCGAACTCTTGGGCGTTCCGGAATCGATCTGCCGGCACCTTCTCCAATGCCTTCGCAACGGCCACGATCACGTTGGCTGGAACCGAACTGCGGTGCTCAGCAACCGAGTCCGGATGGCCTGTGACGATCCTGCCAAGAACCGCCTGGGCCGTACTCCCCGTGTGGGGCGGCGCGCCGACCAACGTCTCGTAC
>JBDHGI010000292.1:0-11860 GCA_039589955.1 Gemmatimonadota bacterium
GGCCCTCTCGGCCTGGCGGTTCCGCAGGGATTCGGCCTCCCGGCACCGCTTCGTGGGGAACGTCTACATCGCGGCGGGCGCGCTATTGCCGGGGATCGGGGGCACGGCCACGCGCTTCGGGCACACGGAGGTCCTCTACGTGATGGAGCTCGTGGGCTTGACCCTGATCTGGATCGGATACCGATACAACGTGCGGCCGGGCCGGCAAGGAGCGCCCAGCACACCGGACCCGGGTCTGGTGGTCGCGGCGGCGGACTGAGGAGGTCCGGAGCGGGCCCGGCAGGGGAACCGGCCGGGACCTACTTCTTCTTCTTCTTCCCCAGCTTGACGTCCCTGAGGGGGTCCGGCCACAGCGAGTCCGTGGGGCCGGAAGGCCTCGGGGGCGGAGGCATCTTGGGCGGCCCGGGGGTGCAAGGCGGCCGGGGTAGCTTCAGGCCCCGCTTCCGGTCCCTGGGCGCGATGTGGCGACGGCTCTTTGCCATGGTCCTTCCTCCCTCTCCATACCCTCATTCTACGCGACCCGCGTCCCGAAAGGTTCAGAGGAGGGCGTCCACGCTCAACAGCGGGTGGGCATGGCAGCTGGCGTGCACCACTCCCTGCCGCCGTTCCGGAGCTTGTATATCACATATCTAAAAATACTTGGGACACAGTACATCGAGTAGATCCGATGATCTTGTTGTTCCCAGGCCCTCGTACTCGAGCTCCGCCACCACGAAGAGGTCCTGGCCGTCCGTGAGGAGGTTGAGGTCGACGCCGAGGGTCGCCCGGAGGGCCGCTTCCCCGACGGCTCCTCCCCAGAGCGGCTTCCGGCGGACCGAGGCCTCGGGCCGGAGCGCGCCCCGGCGCCGGCCCCCTCTACGTCATCCCTCCCACGGGCCTACGTCGCGCCGCGTATACGGGCTCCGATCCCCGCAGGACAGCTTGGATTCGACGGACCTGACGGTGCTCTCGAGAACCTCAGCTCTCTTCAAGGAGGTTCGACATGAATTCGAGCCGTCTTCTCCCCACCGGCCTCACACTCGCCGCCTGTGCTCTCGCGGCCTGCAGCGACACTCCGGATCCCGCGGGTGTGGAGGTCCCCGAGGCCGCCCAGGGGTCCGTGGCCCACGACCAGGCGACCCCGACCCCCCTCGTGGATGTGGCCAGCCCCTTCGGAACCTTGCTCTTCTGGCCCTACACGGGGACCAACTACACGGGCACGCCCCAGGACCCGGTGAACGTGGTGTTCGCCGGGAAGGCCGATCCCAGGGCGCTCCGTGCCTCGCTTCTGTTCCTGGACGGCGATCGGTCGGCCTACGGCATGCCGCCGGTGTTCCCCTTCGACTGCACGTGGAGCGACGCCATCGGCGGGATGCAGACGGCCTACTCCCGGGCGGCCGGGTGGGTCGGCTCGACCATCCAGCTCCAGTGCGGGGACTACGATGCCATCCGCTTCCACCTGCGGTTCTTCGAAGGGGGAGGCTTCACCCTGGGGGGAGCGCACTTCGAGCTGCTAGTCCCCGGCACCACGACCCACCAGGTCCTGAGCTGGGAGCTGGCCGAGCAGCTGGTGGTGGTGGATTTCATCCGCAGCGGGATCCTGGACCAGGCCATCCCCATGGTTCCCACGGGAACCATCAACCCGGCTCCCTCCTTCCGTGAGATTCCCGCGGCCGTGTACGCCGGCGTCCCGGCCGGGCTGCGGGAAGCCATCGGTGATCCGGCGCCACTCCCCAACGGGAACTACCCCATCGGCACCAATGGGGAGTCGGTGGTGCTCAACGTGGCCGACCCAGCCGAGGTGCAGGTAGGCATCGCACGGCAGGAGCGGGTGGTGGAGTTCGACCAGATCATCCCGAAGCCCTTCTGCATGGAAGGCCCTCTGGATTACCTGTTTGTCACCGGACCGGTCAACATGCGGCAGCAGGTGCACGTTTCGCCCGCCGGCAACTTCGTGAGTCAGTTCAAGGCCGTGGGCAAGCTGGAGCTCACCCCCATCAATCCGCTGACGGGTGAGACCGGCGAACCCTATCGGGCCCACGTCAACGAGCACCACAAGGGAATCCACACGGACAACGTCCAGCTCACGTCCCAGCTCCAGATCCAGGCGTTGCTGAAGCCCGGAGGCGGTGAGCGCTTCGTGAGCACGCTCAACGTGGCCCCGGGATCGGCCTCTCTCGCTTCCCTGGAGGTGCGCTGCGCTGGGTGATGGTCGGACCGAGGGGGGGTGGGAGGCCTCCTCTCCTCGCTCAGACCGGCCCCGGGGAGCCTCTCCGGGGCCGGTTTCCGTTGCCCGAGCGGGGCGGCCCTATCCGGCCCCGGCGCTCTCCTCGGCTTCCCGAAGCGCCGCGTCCGTGGCCGTGCGTAGCGCCTCGCCGTCGAACCCGCGGCGGGCGAGGTAGGCGCGCAGGCGGCGCCTGGCCTTCTGCGTCTCGGGAGAGCGGGCGTCCCCGGCCAGCGCCCTGAGAACGCCTTGTCCCTGGCGGGACAGCCACTGGCGGGCGGCGCGCCGGGCCAGGTCCCCCTCCGAGACCTCCTGATCCTCCAGGACGCCGGCGACGACGTCCGCCGCGACGTGGGCGGGAATCCCCTTGGCCCTCAGCTCTGCCGAGAGCCGCCGTGCCCCGCGTGGACGGAAGCGCAGCCGGTCACGCACGAAGGCCGACGCCACGGCCTCGTCGTCGAGGAGGCCCCGATCCTCGAGCCGGGAGGCAGGCGTCGACGCGTGGGGCGGGATGGCCCTTGTCCAGGAGCCTCCGGCGGAGCTCGGCACGGGTGCGGGCCCGGTGGGAGAGGAGGTGCAGCGCGGCGTCCCTGACCCGTACGTCGGCATCGGCGTTGAGCAGGTGGTGGCGGCGACGAGAGGGAAGGGAGTCCCCCACGCCGAGGGAAAGACGCTCCAGAGCCTCGAGGGCCACCTCGAGGGGCTCGCCCCGGCTCAGGTGGACACGAGCCCGGAGACCTCGCGGCCGGAGGGCCTCCACCCGGGTGATGGTCGGGTCGCTCATGGGTTGAAGTTGATGGCTCGGGCGGGTCTGGGCGATACCTCGACGGGAGATCAGTCCCCCCTCTGGACGTACCAACGACCGTCCAGGAGGTCACGATACAGGGTGACGTGACGCCCGTCGTCGAGGACGACGGCACGGTATTCCCGGGAGATGGGCTCGCGCCACCACTCGTCGTCGATGCGCCAGGCTTCCCGGATGGCTTCGACCCTCCGGGCGGGACGCCCCGGAAGCCGCACATGGATGGGCTCGCCCAGGTCGTCGACCCGAACGTCCGCAGGCCGGGGTCGCCCCAGGGGGCGGAGACGAGGGGCGTCCGTCACGGGTCGAAGCTCAGCAGGGCGTGGCGTCGTTCGGGGATCCGTGACCATGGATCCACCTCAACCACCCGGTACAGTGGGGAATATCCTAGACGTAACTTCAATTCGCGAACCGCATCCTTAAGCGATAAAGGAACTTCACCACTCCTGAGATCTCGCCCTGCTTCCTCTCGTCCTCTTTCCTCTTTCCGGTCGAAGAGACCGATCTGGGTCGAGGGCGCACCGAAGCGCGTGAGCTCCAGGATGAGGGCCTCCACGGCCCTGGGAGGGGGGGAAAGGGCCATTTTCGCACGCAGGGGAGAGGTGATTCTGTCCCTGGCCGCGGTGGGCTCCCGGAGGACGCTCTCCACGAACCAGGAGCCTCCGCCCTCCAGGCGGGCTCCCAGGCGCACCGTCGTCACGCTCCGGCCCCGTCGGGCGGGGCGGGAGAGCGCCCGTTCCGTCAGGCGGTCCAGGGCGCTGTGAAGGGTTCCGACGAGTCCGACGGGGGCCGGAAAGTCCAGGGATACGCGAATGGGCCTGGGCCGGTGCCAGGGGCGGACCAGGTCGATGCGGCGGCCCGTGGCCCACGCGCGGGCGCTCCGGCCGGCTTCGCCGAATTGGGCCACCAGGGACGGCTCCGGGAAGCGGCGCAGCGCCCCGAGCGTGCCGATCCCCAGACGTTCCAGGCGCTGGATCATCAAGGGATCCACGGGAAGCACACCCACGGGGCAGGAAGCCAGGAAGGTGGACAGCTCTTCGTCGGATACGACGACGGGCGTCCCCGACCGGGCAGAGGCCGCGGCCACCCAGGCGCCGAACTTGCCGGGGGCCATGCCCGCCCGGGTCGCTGCCACCAGGGGGGAGGGGAAGACCCGGAACAGGGCCCGGAGGGCCCGCTCCGCCTGTCTGAGGGGAGAGCCGTAGAGCCGACCCAGTCCGTCCATGCCCAGGAAGACGCGTCCTCGGCCGGCAGGCTCGAGGACGGGAGTGAGCTCGGACAGGACCTCGAGCACGGCATCCACGGCAGCGTCGTAATGAGCCGGATCGGGCTCCAGGAGGGTGAGGGAAGGGCAGAGGGACACGGCCTGGGAAACGAGCTGGCCCGGCCGAACTCCCGCATCGCAGGCGCGCTCCGAGACCTGCCAGACGGTGCGGCGGGCGCTCTCGCCGGGGGAGAGCAGGGCCACGGAGGTGGTGTCCAACTCGGGAGAGCGCACCAGCTCCAGGCGCAGCTCGAAGGTGGGGAGCCAGAGGCAAAGGGCCTTACGGCTTCCCAGCGCAGCTCCACCCGATCCCGGGCCCACGGGGGGACTCCAGGGAGTGCTCCAACCGGGTCCGGCGGTCCCACGGGATGCATGGGTGACCCACCCAATGTCCTGATGGGTGGGAAAACCATGCATGTTGGAACGATTCGCGGCCATGGATGGATGGGACGTAGAGACGAAGCCCCCGGACGCCGACGCCGCCGAGCTCGTCCTCCCGTCGCCTCTTGGCGACCCCTCCACCCCGCCGGCGGAATCATCGGCTCCGGGGACCGTAAGCCGAATAAAAACCGAAGATACCCGAAGATAAGCCGTGGATCTACCCCACGCAAGCGACCCGAGCCCGGACCGGAAACGGGCGCTTCTCCCTCCTTGCGGGGAGGGCCAGAGCCTCCGGCGGCGCCTGTCGAGTCGGCCGATGCGCTCGGAGCCGTGGATGTCGCCTCAGCGCCCGGCCCGGTCCTGCCGGCCCCAACCGGACACGATGGCCAGCACGATGACGCCGAGAAGGGCCCAGGAATGAACGTTGTGTAGCCCCGCCGACCAGGGCGACAGCCGGGGCACGCCCTCCAGGCCCCCGGTGAGCGCCGAGGCCAGGATCGTGGGGATGAAGAAGGGGAGCAAGAAGGGCCACGTGCACACCGTGACGTCCAGGATGTTGGCCCGGCGGTAGGGGCCCAGTCCGAAGGACTCGCCGGCCTCCCTGGTGAAGCCGCCCGTGGCCAGGATGGCCACCACCGAGTGCGTCGTCAGGACCACCGCGGCGGTGACCGCGGCGAAGATCCACGCCTCGGCCCTACGGAGGCCCCGTATCCTGGAGCGGGCGACGGAGACCAGACCGTCCATGAGCCCCGAGGCCTCGATGCCCCCCACCAGCCCCATGAGGAGCAGCGTGAAGACCGAAATCCCCACGGCGCGGCGCATCCCGTCCAGCAGGAGGCCGGTGGCCACGAAGCCGTCGCGGTCGATTCCCAGCAGGTCGCCGGGTCGGAAGGCCCCGAGGATCAGGCCGAGGACCGCGGCCAGCACGATGCCGAAGACCAGGGACTCCACCAGGCCACGCCGGCGCAGGAGCAGCGCGAGAACCAGCGCCGGTGCGGCCAGCATGGCGAGGCCGGAAAGGGGGAGGGCGCCGTCGAGGGGCGCGGAGGCGCCGGCGGCGGTGGGCGCACCGCCCAGCCACAGCGCGGCGGCCAGCGAGACGAAGGCTGCGGGGAGGGCGTACCGGATCCTGCTCCGGACGACCCCTGCGATGTCCGCTCCCTGGGTGCCCGCCGACGCGATGGTGGTGTCGGAGATGGGGGACACGTTGTCCCCGAAGGTGGCGCCCCCGAGGATCGCGCCCAGAAGGAACGCCGGGTCCGCGCTCAGAGAGGGGCCGGCCGGGTACAGCAGGGGGATGTAGATGAGCAGCGTGCCCAGGCTGGTGCCGGTGGCCGTGCTGAAGACCGCGGCCACCAGGAAGGCCGCCGCCACGTAGCCTCCTCCCGACACACCGGCGGTACCGGCGGCCCACACCAGGGCCTCCACCATGCCGCTCTCGCCCTGTCCCTGGCCAGGATGACGCCGAGGGAGAGGGCCATGAGGAGCACCGGCCAGAACCCCGACTCGTCCGGGGCGCCGGACAGCCCCAGCCAGCTCACCCCCGCGAGGAAGAGCCCCAGAGGCGCCAACGCGCCGGCGGTGCCTCCCCGGTAGCGGAGGCGTGCCGGGGAAGAGGACGGGTCGGAGGTCATGGCTCGGGGTGGGGGTCGCTTGGATTCTCCGGGACGGGAAGCTAGGCTCGTGGCCAGACCTCAGAAAGGAAGGAGCCGTGAGCGAGCACGACGATGCCTTCGAGCTGTACGATCTACGCGTGGAGGTCGAGGAGGGCGACGCGCCGATGGTCTGCAACCATCCGGCGGGAAGCTGGTTCGCGGTTCAGGGTGAGGACCTGGTCTTCCCGGCCGGGCAGACGTTCCCGATGTATCCGCTGGCTGCGATCCTCCCTCTTCTGCCGGCGAAGCAGCGGGACACGCATCCCAATGACTGGATGACCACCGACGCCGTGGTGGCGTGCCCCGACCCGCACTGTGGTGGACGCTTCCGGATCACGCGCACCGGTCGACGCACCTTCCGTCACTCGGACGTGACGGCCGTGCCCCTTCCGTGACGGGCCTCCCCGACGGCGCCCGCTTCGAGCTGGCACCGGGGTACGATATCTGCCGTCTCATCGTGGGCGGCTGGCAGCTCTCCGCCGGGCACAAGCCCGACGCGGTGGAGGTGGACGAGACCCTCGAGGGCCTGGTGGCCATGGCGGACATGGGGCTGGACACCTTCGACTGCGCGGACATCTACACCGGGGTGGAGGAGCTCTACGGACGGTCGCTGCGCCGCCTGGGCGTGGAGACCCTGGACCTGATTCAGCTCTACTGGTGGGACTTCCGCCGGGGGGACTGGCTCCGGGCCGTGCGCGCCCTCGGCGACCTACGGCGGGAGGGGAAGATCCGACAAGTCGGCGCCACGAACTTCACGGCAGGAGACGTGGCGCTCATGGAGAGCGCCGGAGTCCACGTGGTGTCGGATCAGGTGCAGTATTCGGCCCTGGATCGACGCCCGGAGGGGAGCGGGCTGGCCGCGGCATGCTCGAGGTTCGGGATGCATCTTCTCTGCTATGGCGCCCTGGCCGGCGGCTTCCTGACGGCCACCTGGCACGGAGCACCCGACCCGGGACACGGGCGGCTCGCCAATCGGTCGCTGGTCAAGTACCGCCTCATCATCGACGAGTTCGGGGGATGGGAGGCGTACCAGGCCCTGCTGTCGACGCTTTCGGCGGTGGGGGAGGAGCACGGCGTCGATGCGGCTGCCGTGGCGCTCCGGTTCGTCCTGGACCGGCCGGGCGTGGCGGCCGCGATCGTGGGGTTCAGCTCGGCGGTGCGGATGCGGGACAACCTGCGGGCGCTGTCTCTGCGGCTCTCCGACGACGACCACGCCAGGATTCACGCCCACTCGGACCGCGCGCCCGGACCTCGAGGCGACATCTTCGGGCTGGAGCGAGACCGGGAGGGACCTCACGGACGCATCATGAGATACGACTTGAACGCTGAGGGTCGGTAGGCACCGGGGTGACGCGATCTGCCGCGGGAGGTGTGGTCGGCCAGGCGCCGCCGGCCGAAGGCATCCCGGAACAGGTATCCCCGTTGAACCCGCCCCTCCATTTCCTGAAGTTAGGATGCCCCCCGAATCCGTCGGGCTGCCCTGGGCGCCTCATTCGCCCGAGGAGAACCGATGCGGGAGCCGTCCCTGACCCTCGGCATCGAGGAAGAGTACCAGATCGTCGATCCCGGCACGGGGGAGCTTCGGTCCTACATCACCCAGATCCTCCAGGACGGCGAGGTCATCGTCCAGGATCTCAGGCCGGAGCTCCATCAATCGGTGGTCGAGGTGGGGAGCCGCGTGTGCCAGGAGCCCGCCGAGGTGCGACGGGAGATCCTCCGGCTTCGACGCGAGGTCATGGAGCTGGCTGGCGAGCAAGGCCTGACGATCATGGCATCGGGGACCCACCCCTTCGCGTCCTGGCTGGACCAGGAGATCACGCCCCTGGAACGCTACCTGGGTATCGAGGCCGACCTCCAGGATCTGGCCCGCAAGAACCTCATCTTCGGCTGCCACATCCACGTGGGCATCGAGGACGCCGACTTCCTCATCGAGACCATGAACGCGGCGCGGTACTTCCTGCCCGCCCTCCTGGCGCTGTCCACCAGCTCACCCTTCTGGATGGGGCGGCAGACGGGGCTGAAGTCGTACCGGAGCGTCATCTGGCGGAACTTCCCCCGCACGGGAACGCCTCCGACCATCGACACGTGGGCGGACTACGAATACCTCATCTCGACGCTCATCCGGGCCGACTCCATCCAGGATCCCACCAAGATCTGGTGGGACGTTCGCCCGTCCTATGCGTACCCGACGCTGGAGTTCAGGGTGTGCGACATGTGCACCCGGGTGGAGGAGGCGGTATGCGTGGCGGCCATCTTTCAGGCCATCGTCGCCAAGCTGTGGAAGCTGCACCGGGACAATCTCACCTCCCGCCGGTATCCCGGCACGCTCCTATCGGAGAACAAGTGGCGGGTGGTGCGCTACGGGCTGGACGGCACGGTCATCGACCTGGCCAAGGGGCACGAGGTTCCCGTCCGCTCCCTCATCCACGAGCTGGTGGACGGGTTCCTCGGCGACGTGGTCGACGACCTCGGCACCCGCGCCGAGGTGGAGTACGCGTTCCGCATCCTGGAAGAAGGGACGAGCGCGGACCGGCAGCTGGCGGTATACCGGGAGTCCGGAGGCGACCTCCAGGCCGTGGTGGGCCACCTCATCGAGGAGACGGCAAGGGACTGCTGTGACAAGGAGACTCAGAGCTGATTCGCCATGCCCATCTATTTATCGTATCTGTAATTACATCCCGCGACATGTCGCCCGTTCTACCATCCCGTTTTCCATACGGACGGAAACGCGGGCGCCCCGCGCGGACCGGGGCCACCAGGATCGACAGCCGACCAGCCACATGGCAGATTGGCAGCTACCACGACCCGCTCCTCGAATCGCCGCGACGGCTCCCGTGCCGACTCCGAATTCCCCCTTCGACGCCATCCTTCGAGCCCAGGGCCTCGTGATGCTCGACGGGGGCCTGGCCACGGCCCTGGAGGCCAGGGGTCAGGACTTGGACGATCCCCTCTGGTCGGCCCGGGTGCTCCTGGATGCCCCCGACGAGGTGTCGGGCGTACACCAGGACTACCTCGAGGCCGGAACGGACTGCATCGCCACGGTCACCTACCAGGCCACGTTCGAGGGGTTAGCCGCCCGTGGGCTCGAGGACGCGGAGGCCGCGAGGGCCTTCGAGACGGCGGTCGCCCTCGCCGTGGAGGCCCGGGATGCCTTCTGGAGCCGGCCGTCCCGCAGACGCGGCCGCCTCCGACCCCTGGTGGCGGCCAGCGTGGGGCCGTACGGGGCCTACCTGGCCGACGGCTCCGAGTATACGGGGGACTACGACTTGGACGAAGACGGTCTGGTGGCCTTCCACCGGCGCCGCTGGCGTCTCCTCGCCCGGTCCGAGGCGGACGTCCTGGCCTGCGAGACGATCCCCTCCCTGGTCGAGGTCCGAGCCCTCCTCCGGCTCCTTCAAGAGACCCCTGGCCGGTGGGCCTGGCTGAGCTTCCAGTGCCGGGACGGGGTCCGTATGGCCGACGGTAGCCCCGTGGCGGAAGCCATCCGCCTGTGCCGGGTGGCCTCCCGTGTGGCGGCCGTGGGGTTCAACTGCGTGCCGCCGTCTCGAGTGGAGGCCCTCCTTCGGCTCGGCCGGACGGAGGCCGGTGACGTCCCGCTGGCGGCCTATCCCAACTCGGGCGAGGCCTACGACCCTGGCACGAAGTCCTGGGATGCCGAGGCGGAGAGGTGGGATCCGGCGACGAGCGCACGGACCTGGCAGCGGGCCGGTGCCCGGGTCATCGGGGGCTGCTGCCGGACGGGCCCCGACGACATCCGGCGAATGCGCGAGAGCGTCCTGGGTCCGACGTTGCTCCCTTCCTCCGAATCGGAATAAGTTAGTAGCTGCGTGGATCCCGGCCGCGGCCGGGGCCCGAAATCCGCCCTGCCTCCCAGCCCTCGAGGGCTTCCTTCCGCACCGGTCCAGCCATGCAGGTTCGATTCCTCGCCATCGACGCCCTCGAGCACGACACGCCCCTCCTGGCGGTGGGCGTGCCCGAAGGAACCACGGAGCCCGTCGGCCTGCTCGCCGGGATCGATGACGCGACGGGCGGTGCCGTGCGCCGTGCCCTCGAGTCGGGCGATCTGAAGGGTCGCACCAGGGACGAGGTCCTGCTCTACGGCTCCGGGGGAGGTCCGGAGAGGTTCGCCCTGCTGGGGACGGGCAAGGCGGAGGACCTGAACGCCGAGCAGGCCCGCCGCTTCGCCGCCCGTGCCGTGCGCTCGGCGGAGCGCATGGGTCAGGAGCGGCTCGCCATCTGGCTGGCCGGCTCCGAGGGCCTCGGCGGCGCCGATCTGGGTCAGGCCGCCGCCGAAGGGGCGACCCTGGCCTCGTGGCGCTTCACCGAGCTCAAGGACGCGGCGGCGGAGGAGGAGCCCAGGACCGACGTGGTGGAGGTGGACTTCCTGGGCGCGCCCGAGGATGTCGGGGAAGGCGTCCGCGTGGGACACGTCATCGCGAGGGCGCAGAACTTCGCCCGGACGCTCCAAGCCCGTCCCGGCAACCGGGCCACCCCGTCCCTGCTCGCCGAGGAGGCCGAGCGGATGGCGGCCGAGCGCGGCCTGGGCATCACCGTGTTGGACGAGGCGAAGCTCCGAGCCGAGGGTATGCACGCCATCCTCGCCGTGTCCCGGGGCTCGGAGGAGGAGGCACGCCTCATCATACTGGAGCACAAGGGTGGGAAGGAGGGCGAGGCCCCCCTCGTGCTCGTGGGAAAGGGGTTGACCTTCGATGCCGGAGGCATCTCCCTGAAGCCCGCCTCCGGCATGGAGGACATGAAGTTCGACATGTCGGGAGGAGCAGCGGTGCTCGGGGCGATGCAGGCCATCGCGGAGCTCGGTCTCGAGGTCAACGTAGTGGGCATCGTGCCGTCGTCGGAGAACCTCCCGTCGGGAGCCGCCGTCAAGCCGGGAGACGTCATCGACACCCTGGCCGGCAAGACCGTGGAGGTCATCAACACGGACGCCGAGGGCCGGCTGATCCTGGCCGATGCCCTCGCGTACGGAGCCGGGCTGAGCCCCGCAGCCATGGTTGACTGCGCGACGCTGACCGGTGCCGTCGTCGTGGGCCTCGGCCACCACGCCGCCGGCGTCCTTGGGAACGACGAGAGCCTGGTGCAAGAGCTCCGGGATGCGGGAGAGCGCTCCGGCGAGCGGTGCTGGCCCCTACCCCTGTGGGACGAGTACAAGAAGCAGCTCGAGAGCGAGACGGCCGATCTCAAGAACGTCGGGGGACGGCCGGCGGGCACGATCACCGCCGCGTGCTTCCTGTCGGAGTTCGTGGGCGACACACCGTGGGCGCATCTGGACGTGGCTGGCACCGCCTACGGCGAGGGCAAGCAGCCGTACCAGCGCAAGGGTGGCTACGGCTTCCCCACACGCCTCCTCGTGGCCTGGGTGAGAGGACGCGCAAGCTGACGGTGTCCTCCTCCACCACCTCCGCGCGACGCCTCGCCCCGCGGGCGGCGGCCGTCCTCGTCTGGGTCCCGACGATCCTCACGGTGCTCTTCGGACCGACCCACGCCGCCCTCGCTCAGGTGCGGCCCGATTCCGTGGCGGCCCCCGACTCGGCCACGGT
>JBDHGI010000293.1:0-4981 GCA_039589955.1 Gemmatimonadota bacterium
AAGAACTCGGCCCGTCGCTCCAGCGAATAGAGCTCGATGGGCACGGTGACGGCGGGCCGGATCAGCACCCCCTCAGGCGTTTCTTCGGCAATGACCTCCGATCCCTCCTCGAAGCCGAAAACCCGTCTGAGCCGAGCGGGGATCACGAACGTGCCCCGCTTCCCGATGCGTCCCGATTCAGAAACAGGCATGAACACCTCCTGTCCGAATATCAGAGCTACTGAATATCTGTCAAGATGCGTCCCCTACCGCAGATTCTACCAGGCGTACCGCTACATCGCCTTCATGACGCTGTCCACGAGGGCTGCGAATCGGGGCTCCTCCCGAAGGTCGTCGAAGATGGGGTCGACGCTGATGTACGGCAGGTTCGGGTCGCGCACGCTCAGGGCACGCTCCAGGTACTCGAGGGCCTGTGGCGCGTCCCACGCCCGGGTGTAGAGGGTGGCGATCTGCCAGTTGAGCCTCGCGTCGTCCCTGCCGGCGAACTCGTCCGCCACGGCCCGTAGGGCCGACCGGTAGCCTCCCTCGGCGTATCCGCGGTCCAGGGCCGCCGCGGCCACGGTGTCGGGCCGGACGCCCCGAAGGTAGAAGCTCCTCCAGACGTCCATGGCCTCGTCGTAGCGGCCCTGGAGATGGTACGTGGTCCGGAAGTTGGACAGGGATATGGGATCGTCGGGAGCCCGTTCGAGCACACGTTGAAAGACCGCCTCTGCCTCGTCATAGCGCCGCACGAAGTTGAGGAACTGCCCGTAGATTGCCAGGACGAGCGTGTTGTACGGATCTGCCTCCGCCGCGCGCTCGGCCTGCTCCACCGCCGCCTCCTCCTTTCCTCGGTACAGGAGGACGTGCGAGAAGTACGCACGCGTCACCGAGTTGGTGGGATCGATCTCGAGAGAGGCACCGAACAGTCGTTCGGCTTCTCCGAAATCCCAGTGCGTCCAGGCCGCGAACCCGCCGTCCTGGTCGATGGTGGCGTCGAGCGCGAGCGCCCGCCTGCGTGCCTCATCCCCCGCGGCGCGGGCCTCTTCGCCCGTGATGAGCCCCATCTGAGCCCGAAGCCCCGGAATCCTCGACAGCCCCCACCAGGCGCCCGCAGAGGTCGAGTCGGAGAGCTCGATGGCCTGCCGATAGTAGTCCTCGGCGGTGTCGAAGCCCTCCCGGGTCAGCTTCTGCCAGTGGAAGCGCGCCTGGAGCAGCGCCTGATACACCCGTGGGTCGACCTCTTGCGATGTCGTCAGCCGAGCCAGGTCCTCCTCGTCCAGGGGCACACCCATGCGCTCAGCCACGGCCATGGTCGCCTGCCGATAGAGGTCGAGGATCTGCTGGGGGGTGGCCTCGAACTCCTCACTCCAGAGGATCTCCTCCGTGTCGCCGTCCGCGAGCTCCAGGGTGAGAGCGACCTGGTCGGAGTCGAGACGGGCCCGGCCGGTGATCACCCCGTCGACTCCCAGCTCGTGGGCGATGTCCCTGGTTCGCAAGCCCGCGGCGGCAACCGCCTCGGCCGAGATCCGGCTGGTGACCCGCAGCGTCTTCGACATCTCCAGGACCAGGTCCGCGTACGCCCCCTGCACGAAGTACTCCTGCGCGGGATCGTTGGCGACGTTCTGGAGGGGCAGCACGGCGATACGCTCCAGAGAAGGCCCGCTCATCGCGTGGACGGCCATCCACGCGAGGCCCCCGAGCCCGACGATCCCCGCCGTGAGGGCGGAATTGCGGAGCAGCGATCGCCACCGCCGCCGCTGCCTGTCGGCCTCCACCGCCGCGAGGGTGCTGGCCTCCCGGAGGCCCGTCACGAAGGCGCTGGCCGTGGCGTACCGCTGATCCGGATCCACGGCCAGCGCCCGCTCCACCACGGGCTGGAGGGTCGGGGGGAGGTCATCCCGCTCCGTGGTGATGGACTCGACCTCGCCGGTGAGCTTCTTGGCCAGGGACGCCATGGCCGTCGACGCATCGAAGGGATTTGCGCCCGACAGCATCTCGTGGACGACGCACCCCAGGGCGTAGACGTCGGAGCGCCCATCCACCGGCCGATCCCCGCTCAGCTGCTCGGGGCTCATGTACTGGAAGGTCCCGATCGCCGTGCCCGTGCGCGTGAGGCGCTTCTCCCCGTCGCCGCTGGCAGGTCGGGCGATCCCCAGGTCGGCCACCAGGGCGTGACCGGCCTGGAATAGGACGTTCTCGGGCTTGATGTCGCGATGGACCAGCTCGCGGTCGTGGGCGTAGTCCAGCGCGCTGCCGATCTGTTCGGCGATGCGGAGGACTTCGGCGAGAGGCAGGGGCCCCTCCCGGTCGAGGCGGGCCCTGAGCGACTCTCCCTCCACGAAGGGCATGACGAAGTACAGCAGGCCCTCGGACTCGCCCGAATCGTGGAGCGCCAGGATGTTGGGATGGTTGAGACGGGCAGCGACATCGATCTCCCTGAGAAACCGTTCCGTGCCCAGGGCTGCGGAGATCTCGGGACGCAGGACCTTGAGCGCCACCGGGCGGTGATGCTTGAGGTCCTCGGCCAGATACACCTGGGCCATCCCGCCCTCACCCACCAGGCGCGAGACACGGTAGCGATCGGCGAGGCCCCTCTCGAGGCGTTTGCGTATCTCCATATGTAGAAAGATGCCGCCCTCGCCCGCCGATGGCACGAGTTATCCGGGGCGATCCCCGCGTCAGTACGGAGAGCCCACCGGTAGCGTGGCCTGGTAGGTCATCCCGCCGCGACCGTGCAGCCGCACCGTCGCGGTGCCCGCCAGGTCGAACCGGAGCGTCACGTCGCGGGGGAAGGGCGCGAGGTCTTCCGTGCAGGCCGTCCCCTGCGGCGCCACCCGGTCCCACGGCGTCACGTCCGCGACCAGGACCGACACGACCACGTCCGCGCCGTCCGCCCGGGTGCAGGACGAGCTCCCGACCGTCGTCACGGTGATCCCGAATGGCACTCCCGCCGTGGCCTGCGCCGGCATCTTCAGCATCTGGATCGATGACAGCTCCGGCGCCAGCCAGCCGACCTCCCGCACCCACTCCTCGGGGTCGGAGCCGAGGGTGCTCGAGCAACCCGACGGCAGGGCCAGTGACAACAGAGCCAGCGGAAGCACTCGGAACGCTCTCATGAGGTCTCCCGGGAGGATTCGCTCCTACACCAAAGATACGTCCCGGGCCCGCGATCTGTGACGCTCGGGACCTACCCCTTTGCAACATAGGGGTAGGGACGATACATTACCCCTATACAGCATAGGGGTCAAATCCCGGGGAGGGAGTGATGGCGGGAAGCGACATCTACAGGGGAACGCTCGACACGCTCATACTCCGGGCGCTCTCGGCCGGACCGATGCACGGCTATGCCGTGGGGCTCTGGCTCCGCCGTCACAGCGGTGACGTCGTGGACATCAAGGAGGGCGTCCTCTACCCGGCCCTGCACCGGATCCTGCGTCGGGGGTGGGTGAGCGCCTCGTGGGGAAGCACCGACACGGGGCGCCGGGCGAGATTCTATCGGCTCACCGACGAGGGTCGGCAGCGTCTCGCCGAAGAGGCCCCGAGGCTGGCCGAGCACTCCAAGGCCGTGCTGACGCTCCTGGAACGGGCTCCGGGGTGAGCATGCGCCGGCTCTTCCGACGTCGTCGGCCTCCGAGCCTCCCCTCCCGCGCCCACCTCGAGGTACGCGAGGAGATCCGGTTCTACCTCGAGATGCGGGCGCGGGAGCTCGAGGGGGAAGGGTTCGAGCCCGACGAGGCCTGGAGGAGGGCCGTCGAGGCCTTCGGTGACCCGGGGACCGTGGCCGCCGAGGCGATGAGGGAGGGCGGAGACGACGAGGGAGGGTGGACGATGCGGGGGTTCGTTGAAGGCCTTCGATCGAGCTTCGCGCAGGCGTTCCGCAACCTGAGCAAGGCACGGGGATTCACCGCGGTGACGGTCCTCACCCTGGCTCTGGGGATCGGCGCCACGTCGGCGGTCTACTCGGTGGTGCGGGGGGTGCTCCTGAGCCCGCTCCCCTTCGACGAGCCCGAGGACCTGGTGGCCATCTGGAGCCGGTGGGTTCCCGAGAGCGGATACGAATGGCCCAAGTACCCCATCGGCTCGCCGGAGTACTTCGACTACCGGGAGCAGAACCGGGCTCTGGAATCCGTGGCGGCGGTCTCCACCGAGCGTCTCGCCTTCACCGCCGGGCAGGGTGAGCCTGAGATGGTGACCGCGGGCCTGGTGTCCCCGAGCATGTTCTCGGTCCTCCGGGCTCCGCCCTACCTGGGCCGCACGCTGGTGGAGGGGGACGGCGGCGCCGACCCCGCACCGGTGGTGGTCCTGGGCCACGACTTCTGGCGCCGCCGCTTCGGGGGCGACTCGACCGTCGTGGGCCGCACCCTGGAGCTGGGATGGGAGAACGGCAGCAACGACGTGGGAAGCACGGTGGTGGGGATCATGCCGCCGGGCTTCGCCTTCCCGGATCCCGACGTGGAGATGTGGGCCCCGCTCCTGCTGGATCCGGAGCGGGTGTGGAGGGAGGGCCACTGGTTCAGCATGATCGGGCGGCTCGCCCCGGGGGAGACGGTGGCGAGCGCCCAGGCCGAGATGGCCACCCTCATGCAACGCTGGCGGGAGGACTACCCGGATCATCACAGGGGGCACTTCCTCTTCATGACCCCCCTGTTGGACGACCTCGTGGCCGGCGCCCGGCCCGCGCTGGTGCTCCTCCTTGGGGCCGTGGCCCTCCTGCTCTTCATCGCGTGTGCCAACGTGGCGAGCCTCCTCCTTGTACGCGGAGAGCAGCGTAGCCGCGAGATGGCGGTGCGGAGCGCCCTGGGAGCCGGCCGGGGCCGCCTGATGGGGCACCTTCTGTCGGAGGCCCTCATTCTGGCTTTCGGGGGCGGCGCGTTGGGGCTCGTGTTGGCCGTATTGGGCGTGGACGCCCTTCTGGCATTGGAGGGTGGGTCGCTGCCGCGCCTCCAGGACGTGGGCCTCGACGGCGGCGTGGTCGCGTTTGCCGCGTCCCTGGTGGTCC
>JBDHGI010000294.1:0-1086 GCA_039589955.1 Gemmatimonadota bacterium
GATCATCAGGCGGAACGCCAGCCGCTCGCGCTCGGGCCGGCGCCACACCAGCCACGCTGCGCAGAGGATGATCAGGAAGTTCAGGAACTCCATGACGCTCGAGTCTCCGGATGGGAGTGCCGTGCAAGGCGGGTGCGCCGAAAGCTAGGCCGAGGACGGCTCCGGCGCATGGAGGAGCGCTCATGGGTCAGGGAGCCGGGAATGGAATTCAGCCCTCTTCTGTTGACAATCTACAGAAACACACCATTTTACTGTAGACGATCTACAGAAGAGGCATCACCATGGCCAGCGACCGCTCGGAGCTCCTCCAGGGAACCCTCGACCTCCTGGCGCTCAAGGTGCTTTCCCTGGGGCCCATGCACGGATGGGGGATCTCCGAGCGCATCCGTATGCTCTCGGAGGACGTGTTCGACGTGAACCAGGGCTCCCTCTATCCGGCGCTCCAGCGTCTGAAGCGGAGGGGCTGGATCAGGTCGGAGTGGCGGTTGAGCGAGAAGAACCGCCGGGCGCGCTACTACGAGCTCACGAGGGCGGGGTGGAAGCAGCTGGAGGCGGAGCGGGCCGCCTGGAGGAGATCGTCCACCGCCGTGGAGCGGGTCCTGGCGGTCGCCGCCTGGCCGACCTGAGGGAGGAGGACGGGGCATGTCGTGGATTCGATCGGTTCGGGAACGCCTGCGGGCTCTCTTTCTGAAGGGGCGGGTCGAGGCGGAGATGGACGAGGAGCTCCGGTTCCACCTGGACCGGGAGATCGCCAAGAACATCCGGGAAGGCATGCCCGACTCGGAGGCGCGCCGGGTGGCGCTGGTTCGCTTCGGCGGAGTGGAGCGGGTCAAGGAGCAGGTCCGTGACGAGCGGGGCGTGCGCGGCCTCGAGGATCTGATCATGGACGTGCGCTACGCGCTCCGAACGCTCCTGCGCAGCCCGGGCTTCACCTTCATCGCCATCCTGTCCATGGCGTTGGGCATCGGCGCGAACACGGCCATGTTCAGCGTGGCCAACGCCATCCTGGTCCGGGAGCTCCCGGTGCGGGAGCCCGAAAGCCTGGTGAACTTCTATCGGGACCGCGCCTTCACCGCCTCGGATCCC
>JBDHGI010000294.1:1114-6058 GCA_039589955.1 Gemmatimonadota bacterium
CAACCTCGTCGTGGAGATGGTCACGGGGAACTACTTCCCCATGTTGGGCGTGAGACCCCACCTCGGCCGGATGGTCGCGCCGGAGGACCACGTGGCTCCGGGAGCCCATCCCGTGGTGGTCCTGGGCTATGCCTACTGGCAGCAGTCCTTCGCCGGGGATCCCGCCGCCGTGGGGACGGCACTGCGCTTGAGCGGACGCAGCTACACCGTCGTGGGAGTCGCGCCCCGGGAATTCTCGGGGTCCCTTCGCGGCGTCTCCCCCGACCTGTACGCCCCCATCATGATGGTGCAGCAGCTTCTGCCCCTGGGAGGTGACGCCCTGGGCTCCCGGGGCTGGAACTCCTTCAACGCCGTCGGCCGCCTGCGGGACGGAATGGGCATGGCTGAGGCTGCAGGGGCGACCGCCGGGGTCACCCGGGATCTACACGAGGGCTTCCCCGAGGCCTGGCCCGCCGGAGACAGCCTGGTCGTGGTGGCCCGCTCGGGCGTGGTCTTCAATCCGGTCGTGGACCGCATCCTCGTGCCGGCGAACTTCTTCGCCCTGGGGGTGGTGGGGCTGGTTCTCCTCATCGCCTGCGCCAACCTGGCGAGCTTCCTCCTGGCCAGAGCCAGCGACCGGCAGGCCGAGACGGCGGTGAGGCTCGCCCTGGGAGCGGGACGGTGGCGACTGGGACGGCAGCACGTCACCGAGACGTTGATCCTCGCCTTCCTGGGTGGTGCCGCGGGCATCGTGCTGGCGCGGTGGGTCCTGGACCTGGGGGTACGCGTCATTCGGACCTCGCCTCTTCCCGTACGCCTGGATCTCTCCCTGGACGGGACCGTGCTCGTGTTCACGGCGGCCGTGGCAGCCCTCGCCGGCTTGGTGGTGGGGTTGGTTCCGGCGGTGCAGGCTACGAGGCCCGACCTCATGGCCACCATCAAGGACGGCGCCGGCCGCGCGTCCGTCGGCGGACCGATTCGTCTCGGGAATACCCTCGTGGGGGCCCAGATGGCCGTGTCCCTCGTTCTGCTGGTCGCCGCCGGCCTCTTCATACGGAGCTTCCTGGCGTCGCGTGACCTGGACGTGGGATTCGGTGAGGCACCCACGGCGATGATCTCCTTCGTGAATCCCGCGGACCGCATCGACGCGGAAGAGGGCAGAGCCACGGCCGAGAGGATCCTCGCCCGCGCCGGACGGATCCCCGGCGTCACCGACGTCGGGCTCGTGAGCAACCTCCATCTCAACACCGTCAACACGATGTTCCTGGACGTCAACGTGGACGGTGTCGCGCCACCACCGGATCGAGGCGCCCACTACGTGGACTTCACGTCCGTGGACCCGGGCTTCTTCGCCGCCGCCGGCATCCCCATCCTGGAGGGGCGGAACTTCGACTCCCGGGACGATGCCGACGGCGAGCCGGTCGCCATCATCAGCCAGGCGATGGCGGACCGCTTCTGGCCCGGCGAGAGCGCCCTCGGGCGGACGTTCCGGGTGGAGGTGCCCGGGTGGGCCCACGACCGGCGGGTCGTCGGAGTGTCGCGGACCACCAAGGTGAAGACGCTTGGCGAGCCGCCCAGGCCGTTCATCTACCTTCCGTACGGGCAGGAGTACAACGCCTGGATGACGATCCTCGCTCGCACCGACGGTCCTCCCGGCACGGCAGAAGGCGTGGCCAGGGATCTGCTCCAGCTCTTCAGGGAGGTCCACCCCGAGGGGATCCTCTTCGACAGCGGGACCCTGGAGGAGCACATCGGCGTGATGCTCATCGCGCGACGGGTGTCTGCCATGTTGGCGAGCGTCTTCGCCGGCGTGGCCTTGTTGCTGGCCGTCATCGGACTCTACGGCGTGGTGAGCTTCGCCGTGGCGCGCAGGACCGCCGAGGTGGGCATTCGCGTGTCCCTGGGGGCCCATTCGGGGTCCGTCGTGCGCCTCATGGTGGCCGGGGGAATGCGCCTGGCGGCCGCCGGCGCGGCGGTGGGGCTCGTGCTTGCCGCGGTGCTGGCCCGCCTCACGAGTGGCTTCCTCTTTGGCGTCGAGCCCCTCGACCCGGGGACGTTCCTCGGCGTCACCGCGGTGCTCGTCGGCGTGGCCCTCGTGGCCGCGGTCATCCCGGCCATGCGGGCGGCGCGCGTGGACCCGCTGGAGGCCCTCCGGGCCAGGTAGAGGGGGAGGGAGCTCCGCGGCGCGAGAAACTCCGCAGCGCCATGGGCTCGCCGGCCCGTGCGCCGTGGCCACAGGTGTGCGGATCTCCTACGTGATCCAGGAGCCCCGGCCGACCACCACCCAGCCTTCCCCCGTGTCCAGAAGCTGCAGATGGCCCCCACCGGCGTATCCCCGGGGTGCCTCGTCGGGGGTTCGGGGCTCGTAGACGGTCCAGTCCCATGTCACCTGGAGGAAGGACCCCCACCGCTTGACCGGAAAGAACCTGAAAGCGTGTCCGCCGAGGCGCCGGTCCCGACTCTCCCACTCGCCAGTCGCCATGGAAGTGACCCCCTCCAGGAGGTTCTCCAGGACGGCCGCCGGTAGGTTCTCCGTGAGAAGGAAGGTGGACAAGCCGCGGATCCCGTGGGAGGACGTGGCGGGGGAATGGAGAATCGGTCCCTCGCCCCGTGGTAGACCCGGGACCAGCGGCCAGGGAGCGTCCCCCCGGGCGAGAATGGAGTCGACCAGCGGCGCCAGAAGGTCCGCCACCACCTCGGGATCCACGTCGTCTCCCCGGCTGTGGACGAGGCCCAGCTCCCGCTGCGCCCGACGGATCCTCCCCTCTTCTCCGGAGAGGATCTCGGCACGGAGCTCCTCGGCTGTCCGCTCCGGGATGGCGTCCAGGGCCCGGAGGATCTCACCGAGGACGACCCGGGCCGAGTCGTCCTCGGGCGGCCAGCGTGCCGCGAGCTCGGCCACCGGGTCCCGTCCCGTCCGCGCCGTGTACACGCGGAGGGCCGCCCGGTGGTCGCCGCGCCGGCCACCATCCCACCACTCCCTCCACGCTTCCCAGCCCGCGTCGGCCTCCGGAACAGGCGGCACCCCCTCCCGGGGAGCGCCCCGGGCCAGGCGGACAGCCCTGTCCACGAGCCTCGCGCCCCCCGCCTGCCGGGCCAGAAGGCTGTCGTACCAGCGGGCCGGGTCCCGGGCGAAGGCCCCCACCAGAGCCGCGTCCCTGACACGAGGATCCTCCGCCGTCTCCAAGCGGTCCAGGAAGAGCGCGCACGCCCGGGGGTCACACCCCCACCTGGCGGAGTCGGGCTCGATGAGGGGAGTGGCTTGAAGTAGGGTCCCGGTCAGCTCCTGATAGTCGAAGCGCTCAGGCACGCCGAGGGCCCACAAGCGCTCCGGTCTGTCCAGGTAGGGCAGCACCAGCTCCGCCTCCTCGAGGGTCAGCCGGTTATGCCAGGGGAGGTGCCCGCGGGCCACGGCCAGGGCCTGGGCCGTGTCTCCCCTCTCCAGCGCGAAGGTGAGCGCCAGGGAGTCGAGATGCTGCCGGGCCCAGCCCACGCCGCGCCCGAAGAAGCGCAGCGCCCGCTGGATCTCCCGGGCCTCCTCCGGATTCCGGCTTTTCCGCCACCGGGTGATCAGCGAATCGGCCAGGGCCGAGTCCCCCGCTGCCAGACGTTCCTCCGCCCTCTCCCTCGGCATGATGAGCATCCCCGTATCCCGCCGGTCCCGCGCGATACGGAGCGAGTCCCGGAGCACCTCGTAGCCGGCGGAGTCGTACTGGGCCCAGGTGCGGACCCGCTCGTAGCGCACCCCGGACTCCAGGGCGCCGGCCACCGAATCGTGGAGGACGGCCCGGCCATCCCAGCTCGCGGTGTCCGCGCCGACCACCCGGAGGCCCGTGGCAGGGTCCACGACCATCGTGCCCACGGTCCGTCCCGAGACCTCCCGCTCGATGCGGCGCGTCCGGCGCAGGAGAACGTCCAGCTCGGACAGCTCGTAGCGCACGTCGGCCTCGGTGCGAATCCAGGGAAGGACCTGTCCGTCGATGACCGTATCACCGAGCACCCGGTGGCGGCGGACGGCGTGGTACGACTCCTCCAGCCCCTCACCGGGCTCGGCCCGGAACGACAGAGTGTCCGTCCACGTGACGCCGGAGGTAGGGGGCCCCGGGGGCAGAGGGATCCACAGCTCACGGAAGCGACTCGACGGCAACCGAAGGGTCTTGGTGTCACCCTGCAGCCGCCTGATGCGCCACCGGCGTACGTCCCAGACGTCCCCGCCAGCCAGATAGTGGATCCCCTGGGGCCGAACCCGCATCGACCAGATGCGCCCGAGGCTGTCCAGCGTGATGTCGGCGTCGATCCCGCGCAGCTCCGCCGTCCAGTGCCGGCTCCCCCTCGCGCCGAGCTCGCGGGTCACCTCCCGTAGCCGCACCGCCTCGACCGCCTCCTCGAAGGCGACAAAGCCCGGGTGTCGGCCCTGGTGGATCCACCGCTCACGTGAGACACGCCGGATCACCTGGAGCGCCGACGTGTCCGCGCTCATCTGCGCGTCGGCCGGCACCGGCGCGAGCGCTGCGAGCGGAAGAAGGAGCCAGCGTGCGCGAAGGCGACAGAAGCTGCCCACCCTGCCCTCCTGGTTCGTCGACCCTTTGCGAATCCCTACGTGGCCCCGCCGGGACGCCTTACTCCGCGGGCTCCTGCCCCACGCCCGACGCTCCCCGCGCCTCCGAAAGCCTCTCACGCAGGAAGCGCGCCAGCTCCTCCAGGGACTGGCGAGCCTCCGGCACATACCGCGCGGCGGCCTGGAACCCGTGCCACATCCCCGGCCAGACCTTGAAGGTCACCTCCACGCCGGCCTCGGCGGCGCGGCTCGCCAGCCGCTCGGCATCGCCGAGGAGGATCTCGTCTTCGCCGACATGGATCCACAACGGCGGAAGCCCGCTCAGGTCCATTTGGGTTGGGCGAAGCAGGGGGCTGTCCGCCGCCGGACTGCCGGCGTAGAGGGACGCGGTATAACGGCACTGGGCC
>JBDHGI010000295.1:0-4940 GCA_039589955.1 Gemmatimonadota bacterium
GGAGCTCGGCGAAGCGGATGCCCCGTTCCGTTTCCATGAAGGGAGGCGCCGGGATCTGCACCAGCTCGATGAGACGCTCAAGCGCCCAGGCGTCCCACACCTCGGCCAGGCGGTAGGCCTCCTGGATCTCGGGCCGGGCGGTGAGGGCCTGGATCTCGGCGGTGTGGCGGGGGTCGATCTCCTGGGCGGAGAGGGAGGGCGCCGCCAGAAGTGCGGAGAGGGCGAGGACGGCGGCGTGGAGTCGTTGCGTGGAGGTCTTCGTCGGGGACGGCTGCATGATTCGCGTACGTTCGTTCGGGCTGGCCGACGGGTCGACCGAGGTCTCGGAGGGGCCCACGGTACCGCAGGCCCCTCGACGCGACAAGGTAGCCCTAGTCGTGGCGTATGACCGTGAGCGGATGAACCGAGGCGGCTCGTCGGCTGGGCAGGAGCACGGCCGTCAGGGTCACCAGACCCAGGGCGACGGCGGCAATCACCAGGCTCAGGGGGTCCACGGGGCTGACGCCGAAGAGGCTGCTCCGGAGCAGCAGGCCGACGGCCACCGCGCCTGGTATGCCCAACCCGGTCCCGAGGAGGATCAAGCGTCCACCCTGGTCGAGGACCAGGCGGAGGATGCTCGGGCCGTCGGCACCGAGCGCCATACGGATCCCGATCTCCCGGCTCCGGCGGTTTACCGCGTGCGCCGACACGCCGTATAGGCCCACCGTGGCCAGGACGAGGCCCAGGAGCGCGAAGACACCCAGGGCCAGCACCAGGATCTGGCGGTCGTACGTCGCGTCACGGAGCAGGCCTCCCAGCGTAAGTTGGGGAAGCAGATACGTGTCCGGGCTCAAGTCCCGGATGACGCCACGAACCGCCGGCGCCACCTGCGTCGGAGGGCCATCCGTCTCGGCCAGCAGCAGCACCTCACCCCATCTTCTCTGGGAGAAGGGAAGGTACATGTAGGGCTCCTGCGGCTCCTCCAGGTCGTTGTACTTGCCGTCCTCCACCACACCGACCACGAGCACAGGCGGGGCCTCGGGGTCACCCAGTCGCATCGATCGGCCCACGGGGTCCTCTCCCCCCCAGACGCGGGTCGCCATGGTCTCGTTGACGACGGCTACGCGCTGACCTTCGGCCCGGTCACTGTCGTCGATGGCTCGGCCGCGGAGCAGATCGATGCCTAGCATGTCGAAGTACTGCGGGCCCACCAGGTTGAACTTCACCGAGGCGCCGGGGGCGAGCACGGAGCGTGTGGCGTCGGGCGTATGCACGGCGAGCGCGGCGCCGCTGCCCGAGGGGAAGAAGGGCACCGTGCGCGACATGGTCGCACGGCGCACCCCAGGGAGTGCTTCGACCTGCTCCACAAGGTCGGCGTAGAAGGCCGGAAGCTGCTCCCGCGGCATTCTCGGCATCATCCAGGACAGCAACACGTTTCTCCGCTCGATGCCCAGGTCGGCAGTCTGCGTGTTGACGAAGCTCCGCAGGAGGAGCGCCGTGGTGGAGACGAGCACCAGGGAGAGAGCGAGCTGACCCACCACCAGCACGTTGAGCCCCCGGACCGGGCGCCCGGACCGTCCTACGCTCAGGTCGTTCCCCTTGAGCACGTCCACCATGTCCGGCCGCGAGGCCCGTAGCGCGGGCGGAAGACTGAACATCACGGCGGAGATCAAGGCGAGGCCGATCGTGAAGCCGGCCACGCGTGCGTCGAGGGCGAAGCCCCACTCCATGTAGGTCGGCTGGGGCGGCAGGATGCTGGGCAGGGCGTCCAGCACCACCTTGCTGAGCCCCAAGCTGAGGACCGCGGCGATGGCCGAAACGGTCATACCCTCGGTGAGAAGCTGACGGATCAGTCGGGCCCGCCGGCCACCGAGCGCGACCCGCACGGCCATCTCCTGCTGGCGCGCCAGCGTGCGGGCCAGCTGCAGCCCTGCCGCGTTCGCACAGGCAATGATGAGCACGACGGCCACAAGCGCGAGGAGCAGGGTCCCAGCCCCACCGTAGCTCTGCGTCTGGTAGTCGGCGTCGGTCATGACGACCGCCTCGGACAGGGTCTGTGTCGCGGCGTCCCGGATGTCCAGCCGGTTCATGACGGTTGTGACCTCGGCCCTCAGCCGCTCCAAGTTGGCGTCCGGAGCGATCCGACCCAGCGGGTGGAAGGCACCGCCCCGGCGCTCGCTTCCCACCGGCGCCCTCCACCACGACTCCACGGGGAACCAGACGTCCACCGCGGCCATGCGTCGGATGCCGGTGTAGCCCCGGGCGGCCACGCCCAGCACCGTGTACGACCGGCCGGTGATCTCGATGAGGCCACCCACCACCCCGGGATCGCCACCGAACTGCCGCTCCCAGAGTGAATGGCTGACGACCACGCCCGGTTCCGCGGCGGTCCCGACGTCGTCGTCGTCGTGGTAGACGATGCCCATGGCGGGCCGCAGCCCGAGCACGTCGAAGTAGTTCCGGGACGTCACCTCGACCAACATCATGCGGGTGGTTCCGTCCTCCCCGGTGAGGAGTCCACCGCGGAACTCGACGGCGGCCACGTCTTCCATGGCGGCGGTCTGGTCCCGGATCACCTCGTAGTCGGAATAGCCGAAGGTGCCCACGGTGCCTTCTCGCTCGGCGGCGAAGATCCGCACGATCCGGTGGGGTTCGGAGAAGGGAGAGGAGTTGAGCCAGAGCCAGTCGACCACGCTGAAGATGGTGGCGCTGAGGGTGATGCCCACCACCAGCGAAAGGACCGCGGCTGTCGTCGTGCCCAGGTTCTTCCGAAGCACGCGCAGGCTGTGCACGAAGTCGGTCATGGTGAACCCCCCGATGGAGCGAACGAGGTCCGGAAGCGTGGCGAGGCGCCTCCGGCAGAGAGGGAGGAGGGTCAGCAGCGCCTGGCGGCGGTACCAACGGTGTGCGGCGGAGGTGCCGTCCTGGTCCGCCACGAGGCGGAACCGCTCGTCGAGGTCGTCGAGCAGATAGGCCCGGTCGGCCTCACCGGCCAGGAGCCGGAGCAGCCGTCGCCAGAACCGCGGTGGTCCCGGGAGCCCGCCGTCGCTGAGGGTGGGCATCTACGTCTCCGCAGCCGCGCCCAAGTCTACGCCTTCCCACATGGTGGTGTGGACCCTGCGTGCGCGTCGGAGCGCCGCGACGCCCTCGTGGGAGAGTCGGTAGAGGCGCTTGGCGCGCCCTCCCCTCTCGGGAAGGGGCGCCGACAGGGAAGAGACCAGGAGCCCTGCCTTCTCGAGGCGCTCGAGGGCGGTGTAGATGGTCGCAATGGAGACGGACCGCGAGGTACGCCGCTCGATGTCCTGGTGGATCGGCACCCCGTAGGCTCCGTCCCCCAGCCGGATGAGCGAGAGAAAGACGTATTCCTCGAGCTGGCTCAATCCTTCACCTCGGCGCATTGCGGTTCCTCCGCGACACACGGATGCCGAGCCCACATCCGGCCCGGCGTTGCACTGCCCTACGGATCTGGTTTCTTTTTGTTTCGGAAAGAATAAGGATGTCCCCCGACCTGGCCGGTCCGTCCGTTTCCTGTTCGGTTGTGTCACCGCACACCCCCGAATGGGGCAGATCCTACGCAGGGTCCGGTTGGCGGGGATGAGGGGCCGCGCGTTCCGGAGCCGAAGCCGGAAGGAGGTACGGTGTGAAGACACTCGTGTGGCTCATACGCACCGACGACGACGTGGCGGGCCTCATCGCCCGCCTCGGTCTTGGACTGGTCATCTTTCCCCATGGAGCCCAGAAGGTCCTCGGTGTCTGGGGAGGGGACGGCCTTCAGGCGACCGTTGACGCCTTCCAGCAGTGGTTCGGATTCCCAGGGGCGGTCACGGTCCTGGTGGCGGCCGCCGAATTCCTGGGCGCCCTCGCCCTGATCGCCGGCCTGGCGGCGAGGTTCGTGTCCACTGCCATTGTGCTGGTCATGGCCGGGGCGGTCCTCTTTGTCACCAGGGGCCACTTCTTCATGAACTGGTACAATCAGCCCCAGTACGGAGAGGGCTTCGAGTTCCACCTGCTGGCCATCGCCCTGGGTCTCATCGTCATGGTGCGGGGTGGCGGTCGGTACTCGGTCGATCGCGTCCTCGCGCACCGGTGGGACAGGGCTCCAGGTCGGGAGTCCGGATAGACGCTCCCTCCTCCGACGGCGTCGTTGCAGGTGAGGGATCGTCGAGGGGACTCCGGATGTCCTGGAGCTGACGCCGGGAGACGTGCGTGTAGATCTCCGTGGTGCGCACGCTGGCGTGACCGAGTAGCTCCTGGATGAGGCGCACGTCCGTGCCGCTCTCCAGGAGATGGGTGGCGAAGCTGTGCCGAAGCACGTGCGGGGTGATGGATTTGGCGATACCGGCGCGTCGGCGGGCCACCGCCGTGACCTGTTGGACGCTCCGCGCGGTCAGGTGACTGCCGGGCCGCGCCCCGGGGAAGAGCCAGCGGCCGGGAGCGACCTTCTCGAGGTAGGCGTCCACCAACGAAAGCGCCGTCCCGGAGAGCAGAGTGATGCGGTCCTTCCTTCCTTTCCCGCCGCGCACGCGAAGGAGGCCGCGCTCGCGATCCAGATCGTCGAGGCGGAGGCGCACCACCTCGCTGACCCGCAGACCGGCGGAGTAGGCGATGGACAGGATGGCCAGGTGCTTCGGGTTCCGGACGGCGGCCAGAAAGCGTCGGAGCTCGGCCTTGCTGAGCACGGTGGGGAGACGGCGTTCCCGTCGGGGGCGCTCCAGGGGAAGCTCCTCCACACGGCGACCCAGCACAGTGGAGGAGAAGAGTCGCAGCGCGCTGATGAGCTGGCTGTGGTAGGCCCGGGACACGCGACCGTCCCGGAGCCGTCGCAACACGTGGGCGCGGAGCGCACAGGCCAGGTCCGCTTCGCCCTGGCTGTCCTGGAGCATGCGTCTTGCATGGCCCAAATAGGCCTTCCGGGTCCGGGGAGCGTAGCCGCGCAAGCGCATCTCCTCGTCGAAGCAGGT
>JBDHGI010000296.1:0-5311 GCA_039589955.1 Gemmatimonadota bacterium
CGACCTGCTCGAGCGCGGCATGCGCGAGGAACTCGCCCGTCTCACTCTCGCCCGCAAGCTCGCCGCCCTCACCCTTCGTATCTGGAAGACAGGAGAACCCTTCGATCCAACCAAACTGACCCTGCAGGCGCAGCCGTAGCGCCCGGACCCCACCAGGCGCCGGCTCGGGACGTTGTCCTCGACCGGCTCCGGGATCCGGGACACCGGTGCGGGTGGAAGTCTCACGGTTGCCGGTCGCCCGGCCCTCAGTCACGCCGAGGCACTCTCCGAACCTTAGGCCCTCCCGCAGAACCGGAACAAGCACCAGGCCGGCCTCGAGCCGAGTCTCTGATAGAACCATGGTTCGCCCTGCGCGACCGACCCGCTTGCAGCATCCCGCTCCGATCCCGTCAGCCTACTCGAGCACAACCATGGCCAAGAAGACTCAGCCCTCCCACACACGCCCAAGCGCCTCGTCATCCCAACCATCGGGGCTGATCGTCAAGAGCCCGCCCGCTCCGCGTTCAGCCAAGGCGAAGCCCGCTCTTGACAGCTCATGCTCCGCTTCCGTTGTCATACTCCGTTCCCAGGCCCACTCCGGTCGGCCGGTTGGGCCGAGGGTCGCCCACAGGCGCCCCGAGCCGGAGTCGCCGTGTAGGAGAAGTCGCGGCACAGTCGGTGCCTGACCTCACTATTCCGCCTCGTCGGGCCTCGACCGCTGTCCCATCTGAGACCGAGCAGACTCCCACTCCGATCCCAGACCTAGCTTAGGGATCCACCGCTCTAGATAGGCGTAGTCCAACTGTTCCCACGTTCGGTCCAACAGTTGCACGACATCATGGCGTTGCAGCGCTGAATCCCCGAGACGGCTCCACTCGAGCTTGGAGATCAGGACGTCCTCCAGACTCGCTATGGACACCTCCACGCCGAGCAGAGAGATCCGCGTCCGCCTCCCAAACTCCTCGCGGCTGTACTCGCGGTCCTTCCGGACGATGAAGTCGGCCTTCCACCCGGATTCGGGATCGATCGCATTGAACTGGGATTGGTCTCGCCATGCTTCCATTGCGGCAGCTCGATCCGCATACCACCCAGCTGCCAGAAGGCCACTCACCAGCCGATCGATGCCCTCCTCCTCGGTCTCAACCACCACATCGATGTCTTGGGTGGCCCTCGGCACGGCATAGAACGCCGCAGCCAGGGAGCCCGTCAGCATGTGGGCGATGCCCGCCTCGTCTAGGACTTCGACGACTCTCCGCAGGAAGGCCTCAAGGCTCATTTCTGGCGGGGCAGTGCAACCCCGTGGTCTTCGGCTACCAGCCGCGCCACCGCCTCTTCCCGGCTCAACTCTGGGTGGCGGGATCGGATCCCGGCCAAACGAATCTCCTGCACCGCTTCACTCAGTTCGACCGCGGCGCGCAGCCGCGCCGGCCCGTCCAGCCGATCCAGGACGGTTTCATACTGAGCCCAGGTGCCAGGCGCCGTGTCCAATGGGCGTGAACTCATGTCGAGAATCTAGTCCTGCTCCCCAAACCCCGCATTCCTTGGCGATTCCTCCTAACGAACAAAGGACTGCGAACTGGCCGTCCCTCAAGGGTAGTTACGGCCTTTCCAGATCTAGCGCCACGTTGCTCATTGGAAGCTTGTTCGCACGACGCGGGCCAGTTGGGGCGGAGGGCACTGCAAGGCGCCCGTAGCCGCAGTCCAGTAGTTAGACGGAGGCGCCTCCACAAACGAGCGCGCACCCATTCCCTGTCCGGGAATCGATCTGACGACTCTTGTTCGTGTGCCGTCCGGATGATCTCAACTCTACGCGACCCGGCGATAAGCGTCGGTCACAAGCACGACCTTCCCAGCGTGCCCCCCTCGTTCGAGTCGCTCATGCGCTCCGGACGCATCGGCCAGCGGGAAGCGATCAGACACAAGCGGTTGGATCGAGCCCGAAGCTGCTAAGTCGATCAGCGCCGAGAGCGTCGAACGGTACCAATCCGGGTTCGCCAGCGCGTGAGTACCGACGTCCGGCGTGACCGGTACCGAGCGTCCACCTGGAAGGTGGCGAAACACGGAGGCAATCACGAGACTGGTGAGCCCGATACCCAAGCCCTTGTCTCTCGTTGCGGCCGAGCCCAGCCACACTAGCCTCCCGCCGCGTCGGAGCGTGCGGAAAGAGCGTATCAGTTGTCTCGCGCCCCCCACTGTGTCGACCACGACATCGACCCCGTCGCCTGTTAGTTCAGCGATTCGCGTTACGAAGTCTTCGGAGCGATAGTCGATCGGCTCTGAGCCAAGTTGGGATATGACGGGCAGGTTGTGCGGCGATGCTGTCCCGTACATCTCGAGCTCGGCAACTCGACCGAGTTCCAGAACCGCCGAACCGACTCCGCCAGCCGCCCCGTGCACGAGAAGCCTCTCTCCTGGCTGCGCGCGTCCATACTCATGTAGATGGAGGTGTGCAGTCAGGTAGTTCGCCACCAGGCAGACCGCTACGGCTGCATCCACATCCTCCGGGACTGGTACGAGGTGGCCCACTGGTAGGCAGACAGACTCCGTATAGCCGCCGCCAATCCCCAGGGCCCAGGTGGCCGCCGCCACTCTTTGCCCGACTACGGGTGTCGAGGTGCCCGGGCCGAGCTTGTCGACCCTGCCTACCACGTCTTCACCGAGCGCGAAAGGCAGTGGAGGGCAACCGGGCAATCGACGCCAACGTCTGTAGATTAGATCGAACCCAGAGACGCCTGCGGCCTCGACCGCCACCCGGGCCTCGCCTTGCCCAGGCTCAGGGGGGTCTGCGGTGATCGGTACGAGAACCTCGGGTCCACCGTGTTTCGACACGACGATGCGGCGTATCATCTCTCAGGCCGCTTCTAGAGGTGGCTTCCTAACGATTAGGATTGTTTCCACACTCTAAGGGCGGGAGGCCTCGAAGACGAGTGGTGAGGGAGTGAGGAAACGATTCAGTTGAGCTGAGCCGCTACGCGGTGGGTGGGGCTATGGAGGTTGAGGGGCCGCGGGGTCGGAACGGGTGTGGGGAGATCCGGCAGAAGGGAGCCGATGCGGAGAGAGGACAGCAGGCCGTTGCGTTGGGGGAGCCTGGGAGCTCTCTGAGAGAGGAGCCCGCCGCGGCCATGGGCCACACGCGTTCCTTGACCCCGGATGGAGAGGCCATGGATCAGGCAGCCCAACGCGCGTGGCGTCGGGCGGGAGGAGGGCGCTCGAGGAGTTGGACACATCGCAGTCGCCCCTGTTTGCAGTGAGGGCACAGACGTAGGCGGTCGGGCAGGAGATCGAGGGAGCCGTCACCGTCCCCGCCGTGCTCGGTGCTCATGTCGGAAAGCACGCCTTCTTGATCGAGAGCACGCCGGCAACACGCGAGCAGCCGGGCGCGGGTGCCGTTGGCGAGGAAGCCGTAGTAGCGGATGCGGACGAAGCCCTTGGGCAGCACGTGGAGCAGGAAGCGGCGGACGAATTCGGCAAGGGGGAGGGTCAGAGTTCGAGGCCGACGGCCGCGGTAGTCTTTGAAGCGGAAGGAGACCGTGGCGTCATCGATGTGAAGCAGCCGGTGGTTCGAGATGGCGACGCGGTGGGTGTACCGGGCGAGGTACTTCAGGACGTGCTCGGGACCGTCGAAGGGTGGCTTTGCGTAGACGACCCAGTCGGTACGGCAGGCATCGCGGAGGAGCTGCTCGAAGGCCTCGGGCCGCCGGTAGCGGGCGAGTCGTCCGTGGAGCTGGAGACACCCGTCTCGGAACTCGGTGCGGAGGCCCGCGACAAACTTGCCGCGGAAGAGGCGGCTGAGGACGCGCACGGGCAGGAAGAAGCCTGGCCGGCAGGGCTTCCAAGTGCGTCCGTCATCGGCCAGGCCGCCGGCGGGGACCACACAGTGCACATGGGGATGATGGACCAGAGTCTGACCCCAGGTATGGAGGACGACGAAGAAACCGAGGCGAGCACCGAGGTGGCGAGGGTTGGCGGCGATGTCCTGAAGCGTCCGGGCTGCGGCGCGCAGGAGGAGGTTGTAGACGAGGTGGGGACTTTGCAGGGCGAGCGGCGCCAGGCTCTGGGGCAGCGTGAAGACGACGTGGGCATAGGGCACCGGCAACACCTCGGCCTGGCGCGCGTCGAGCCAACCGGCCTGGGCGCTGCCCTGACACTTCGGGCAGTGGCGGTTCCGGCACGAGTTGTAGGAGATCTGGCGGTAACCGCAGGCATTACACGCGTCGACATGGCCGCCGAGGCGCGCGGTGCGGCAGGCCAGGACCTGATCGACGACCCTGCGCTGTTCCCAGCTCCAAGAGCCTACAGCGTGCTCGGCGCGTTGAGCCCTGAGGTACCTCTGGAAGATCTCAGCGACCTCGTGCCGAGGTCGCTCAGCCACCTACTCGGAGATCAGCAGCTCCGGGCTCAGGGCGTCCAACGGACTGCGCGTCGCGCGCACGCGCTCGGTGGCCACGTGCGTGTAGATCGCCGTAGTTCGGAGCGAGCGATGACCCAGCAACGTCTGGATCACCCGGAGATCGGTGCCCGCCTCCATGAGGTGCGTCGCGTAGCTGTGCCGTAGCGTGTGCGCACTCGCGGGCTTCGCGATCCCCGCTCGTACGCGTGCCGCCTTCAGGGCGCGTTGGATCGTCGATGCACCCAGTGGACGGTGCTCCGTCTGGCCCGGGAACAGCCAGGTCCGCGGCCGGTACGCGCGCCAATACACCCGGAGCGCTGCCAGCAGCACAGGCGACAGCACGACCTGCCGGTCCTGGTCTCCCTTGCCGTGGCGCACCGTCAGCACCATCCGCATGCTGTCCACGTCTCTCAACTGAAGCGACAGTGCTTCGCTGATCCGGAGCCCCGCTCCGTAGAGCACCATCGCCACCGTGCGGTGCTTCAAGTTCCGCATCGCCTGTACGAGCCGCACGACCTCCTCGGCACTCAGAACAACCGGGTGGCGCCGCTTCAACCGAGGATACGGCAGGTGCGGCATCATGGCCGGGCGATCCAGCGTCTCGCGGTACAGGAACCGTAGCGCCCCGACCACCTGCGCGAACGCCGAGCGAGACACCCGCCGCTCCTCCTTGAGGTAGCGCAGGTAGCCTCGGACTTCCTCGCTGGTCAGCTCCTCAGGCGATCGCTTGAAGTAGCGCGCCGCCTCCGCCACGCGTGCGATGTAGATCTCTTGCGTCCGTTCCGCGTAGTTCCGGATCCGCAGGTCCGCCGCCATCTTCCGGCGTAGCTCACTCATCGGTCCTCCTCGACGGGGTTGTGTTGGGGAAACGCAACGTACTCCGCCGAGTCCTCAGACCCGCCGCAGGCCTCTTCGCCTGCTCACGCCCTCCGCGCCTGACCT
>JBDHGI010000297.1:0-4882 GCA_039589955.1 Gemmatimonadota bacterium
AGCGCCACGTACCGATCCTCCCCCGTCCCGGACGGGGCGACCGGTACCTCGGGCACGGGGGCCGTCGGGGTCGACTCCGTCGTGGAGGCGTCGGATGAGACGGCCTCCTTCCCGAGCCAAGCTCCTTCGGGAACGTCGCGAGTGGGGGCAGTGTCGGTGGCCTCCGGCATGCCCGAGCCGAGGCCGAGGGCATAGAATCCGCACAGCGCCCGGTTCACCGCCACCGTGTCGGGGTTCCTGGGGTGGTTCGTGAAGAGCACCGTGACGCCGTCCCGCTGACCCACGACATCGTCGGCCATCCCGTACAGGGCCCGCTTCGGACCCATCTCGACGAAGACCCTCGCACCGGCCTCGTACAGGGCCTCGAGTCCCCTGACGAACTGCACCGGTGACCCGATCTGTCGTCCGAGTATCTCCACCATCCGCTCCGGAGCGTCGGATCCCGTCGGGTAGAAGGACGCATCGACGTTGGCCACCACCGGGACGTCGGGCGCCCTGAGCCCGAGGTCCCTCAGCACGCTACGCAGAGGCTCAGCGGCAGGCTCCACGATGCGCGTGTGGAACGCGTGGCTCACGGGGAGCTGCGCCACCCGGTAGCCCGCCTCCTTCAGCGTAGCCATGGCGCGCTCGACGGCGTCGGTAGCGCCGCCGATGACGCACTCCTTGGTGCTGTTCACGTTGGCGACCACGGCATAGCCTTCGACGGCGTCAACGATGCGCGTGATCTCTTCGACGGGTCCGAACACCGCCGCCATGATCCCGTTGTCCTCCAGGGCCAACCTCGTCATCGCGTCACCCCGGGCAGCCACGGCGGTCAGCGCATCACCGAACGGCAGCCCTCCGGCCGCCACGAGTGCGCCATATTCCCCCAGGCTGTGGCCCATGACGAGATCGGGCTGGATTCCCCAAGCTCTGAACAGGCGGCAGAGCGCCGTGTCGACGGTGAGCACCGCCGGCTGGGTGATCGCCGTCTGCTTGAGGCCCTCCTCGGCCCGCGCCTTGGCATCGGGATCGTCGGCGTCCACGAAGATCCTCTCCGACAGCGGACCGCCGAGGATGGGTGACATCACCAGGTCCGCCTGATCGAAGGTGTCGGCCACGATGGGCTCACGCTCACGCAGCTCCCGGAGCATCCCCACGTACTGCGAGCCCTGTCCGGTGAAGAGGAAGGCCACCTTGCCTGGGCGGCCACGGCCGAGGAATACCCCTTTGTTGCGGAGCGCCCTCCAGCGGCCGTCTTCCCCCTGCTCCAGAGCGGTGATGGCCCGCTCCGCCAGATCGGCGAGCTCCGCGGCGTCACCGTAGTCGATGGCGACCCGGATCGGAGCCTGGAGGTCCCGCTCCAGGGGCGGTGCCGGGGCCGGGGCCTCGCCAGCCTCTGCCCGCGACCGAATGTCGCGGAGCCTGGACGCGATCTCGGACTCCGAGACGCCCCCTACGACCAGGGCACCCCTGAGGGGCGCTTTCAGCTCCGCTCCCGGCGCTGTGGCGCGGCTGAGACCCTCGGCGGTCTCCGTGCCCGTCACCTGGACCCGCTTCGGCCTGAGCCTGCCGGGGATGTGCTCTTCGAGGACCACGTGGAAGTTGGTGCCCCCGAAGCCGAAGGCGCTCACCCCCGCTCTTCGGATGCCGCCCCCGTTGGCCCCGGGCTTGTCCCACGCCCTGTGCTCCGTGTTCACGGCGAAGGGGGAGCTGGCGAAGTCGATGGCCGGGTTGGGTGCGTGGAAGTTCACGCTGGGCGGCAGCGCCTTGTGGCGCAGCGCGAGCGTCGCCTTCAGCAGACCGGCAGCACCAGCAGCGCCCTTCAAGTGGCCGATGTTGGATTTCACCGAGCCGAGAGCCAAGGCACCTGCAGAAAGTCCGAGGTCCTTGAACACCTCGGCGAGGCTCTCGACTTCGACCACGTCTCCGACCCTGGTGGAGGTCCCGTGGCCCTCGATGAGATCCCCCGCCGACGGTGAGACCCCCGATCGTTCCCAGGCGCGCCGCACCGCGAACCGCTGGCCCACCGGGTTCGGGGCGGTGATCCCCTTTCCCTTCCCGTCGCTCGAGCCACCGATCCCGAGGATCACGGCGTATACCGTGTCGCCGTCCCTCTCGGCATCCTCCAGACGCTTCAGCAGGAAGACGGCGGCTCCCTCCCCCATGACGAAACCGTCGGCGCCCTCGGCGTAGGGGCGCGTGCCCGTGGCGGACAGCGCTCCGATCTTGGCGAACTTGACGAAGGTGGACGCGCTCATGTTGGCGTCGATCCCACCGGTGAGCACCGAATCGTACTGGTGCTCGACGAGGCCCTCCACGGCAGCGGTCATGGCCGCCATGGCCGAGGCGCAGGCGGCATCGGCGATGTAGTTCGGGCCCTTGAAGTCGTACAGCGCGGCGACGCGACCCGCCACGATGTTGCCGAGCTCACCCGGCATCGTGTCCTCCGTGATGTCGGGCACCCTGGTGCGGACGCCCGCGACGAGCTCCTCCATCACGGCCTGTCGAACGTCCTCGGGCAATGCCTGGAAGCTGGGAGCCTTGCGCAGCTCCTCTCCGACCTCCGGAAACAGGATCCGGGCGGCCGACAGAAGGTGGAAGTCCCCGCCCAGAGCGTTGCCCATGATGACCGCCGTTCGCTCGCGGTCCAGGGGACGGTCCGGGTACCCATAGTCCAGCAGGGCCTGACGCGAGGCTGCCACCGCCCACTTCTGGGCCGGATCCATCAGGTCGCCGACCTTGGGCGGTATGGGCATCCTCCACGCCATGGGATCCCAGTCGTACTCCCGTACCCAACCGCCGAGCTTCGAGTAGGTCTTGTCCGGTGCCGTGGGATCGCTGTCGTAGTATAGGGCCTCGTCCCACCGGTCGGTGACGTCACTGATGCTGTACCGACCCTCAGACACGTTGGCCCAGAAGGTCGGGACATCCGGGGCGTCGGGCAGGATGGCGCCTATCCCCACGACGGCAGTAGCTCGATCGATCGACAGTTCCATCATCGGTCTCTTGTTGGGTTGCTCGGGACGTGCCCGGGAAGGTCTTCAGCCCTCCACGGCCTCGTAAAGGGCCGTGGCCACCAGGTCCATGTCGCTCACCAGTCCGGCCTGGGCCTCGTGGAGCGCCGGCAGATTGAGCCCAGCCTCGAAGGTAGCCCGCTCGCCGGCGGGCACGCCATCCGCCCCCACGGCCCAGCGCATCCCTTCGGAGGCGACCTTCGCGGCCGCCTCCCGGGCAAACACGCGGCTCACCGCCGCCAACGCCTGGGGCTGGAAGCGCCGATCGGACTTCTCTGGCAACGTGCCGGCCAGGGAGGCCGATGCCCTTCGCGCCAACGCGGCGGCACCCTCGACCCAGGCGACGAGCTCCCCCAGACGAAACAGCACATGCTGATGTCGGGTGAGGCGCTGAGCTCGCGCCCGTTCCAACAGCTCCGCAAGGGCATGATGGGCCGCCGCCGCGATGTGGGCTCCCACGGAGGGGGTCGACGTATGGAGACCCTCCAGCGCCACCGCTTCGTCGTGATAGTGGCGTCCGCGGGTCTTCAGATGACTCTGCCACCGGTCACGGGCGATGGTCATCTCCATGATCTCGGACGTCCCCTCGTAGATGGTGGTGATGCGCACGTCCCGCTTGATCTTCTCCACCATGTACTCCCGTACGTACCCGTAGCCCCCCAGGGCCTGGATGGCCGCGTCAGCGGCGCCGTTGCCGGCCTCGGTCGACAGGTACTTGGAGATGGCGCCCTCGGTGTTGAGGGTGCCCTCGCCCGAATCGATGCGCGTCGCCGTCTCCTCGATGTACGCCCGCCCGGCCTCCAATCGGCAGGCGTGGGGCACGATGAGCTTGTGGGTGTAACCCTGCTTCCGGGACAGGGGGCTGCCGCCCTGGATGCGGGTCGTGGAGTACACGATGGCTCGATCCAGGGCCTCCCATCCGGCTCCCAAGCCGAAGGCCGCCACCATCAAGCGGGTGTACCCGAAGACTAGCTGGGCCTGGACGAGCCCCTGCCCCTCGACGTCACCGACGAGGCTCGAGGCCGGCACGAGCGCGTCCTCGAAGGAGAGGGCGGCCGTGTTGCTGGCGCGGATCCCGTGCTTGTCCTCGGGAATGCCGTGGCTGAACCCCTCCGTCCCCTTCTCCATCACGAACCAGGAGGGTCCCCCCGGTGCGAGGGCGAGGACGCTGTATAGATCGGCGAAGCCCCCGTTGCTGATCCACATCTTGGCGCCGTTCAACCGGTAGCCGGCCACCTCACCGTCCTCGATCACCTGCGTCGCCGTGGTGCGGAGCGCGCCCAGGTCGCTTCCGGCTTCCGGTTCGGTTGCTCCATAGGCCATGAGGAGACCTTCCTCGGCGATGCGGCCCATCCACCGCGCCTTCTGCTCCTCCGTGCCGCCGAACAGGATGGGGTCGCTGCCCAGGAACGTGGCGAACACCCCGGTGGCGATGGCGAGGTCGATGCTCGCAAGGAGCTCACAGACCCGGTAGACGTCGAAAGCACCCGCTCCCATCCCCCCGTACGCCTCGGGGATGAACAGGAGCTGTACCCCCAGCTCCGAGCACATGCCGCGCACGGTCTCCTCGGGAAACTCGTGGGTCTTGTCGAGCTCGAGAAGCCGGTCCTGGGGTAGATGCTCCTGCGCGAACTCGGCGATGGAGTCGAGGATCATGGACAGGGTCTCGGCATCGAGACCGGCATGATCCTGGATGGCTGTGCTCATAGGGCATTTCCGACCGGCACGGGGGACAGGATGCCGGACCGGACCCGCCCGGCCCAGCATGGATTAAGTACCGGAGACGCGGAGCGCCAGTATAGGGGGCGGAACCCGAAGCCCGCGGAGGAGATTGCCTTACCCTTCGTGGGGAGTTGCCCGACAGTCCGGACCATCCCTTCCGCCCC
>JBDHGI010000298.1:0-5066 GCA_039589955.1 Gemmatimonadota bacterium
TCGCCGCGGTGGCCGCCGTAGCCTGCTGGGTCCCGGCTCGCAGGGCGATCCGCGTGGACCCGGTGAGCACGCTCAGGGAGGAGTGAGGGGCGCTCCCCGGCGCCGGGACGGGCCTGAAACCGGTCGCGCGGAGGTCCCGTACGAGTCGGTATCCGGGAACGCGGGTAGCTCACGCGTCGGCTCGACGCCGAGGTGTCGGCAGTGTGGTGTCGGGCGTGATCCAGAGGGTCACCCTGAGCGTGCTGGCGCCGGATCTCTGGGACGTGCCGGACCGGGTGAGGGCGGCGCTGGCGCGGTAGCGGCCGTGGCGCGGTAGTAGGCTACTCCGAGCGCAACGACTGCACCGCCCGCCGGGCCGGAAGGAGACAGGCGACGGTGGCGACGGCGCCGAGGAGGAGCGTGACCCCCACGTACGTGACAGGGTCGGCGCTCCCGATCCCGAAGAGGAAGCCCTGGACGAAGCGCCCCGCGAAGAGCGAGAGGGGCACGCCGATCACGAGTCCCAGCCCCACCAGCCGCACTCCGTCGCGCAGGATCGATCCTGAGACGGTGGCCACCGAAGCGCCGAGCGCCATCCGTATCCCGATCTCGCCCAGCCGTCGCGTCACCTGGAACGCGATCACCCCGTACAGCCCCACCGAAGAGAGGATCACCGCTACCACCGCGAAGACCGCGATGAGCATCGCGAGAGAGCGCGGCGCCCTCGTCTGTCGATCGATGGCCGCCTGCAACAGCTCGACGCGGTCGAGGGGCAAGTTCGCGTTCATCCCCTGCACGATGCTGCGGATCTGTCCGGCGACCGCACCCCCGTCGCCGGCGTAGCGAACCGCGAGGCGCATCCGTGTGGGCGTGCGCTCGTGGTACGCGTAGTACATCGCCGGGGGCTGCGGAGAGAGGGGGCTGTCGAGCGTCGCGTTCCCGACGACCCCCACCACCTGATGGAGCGAAGCGCCTGTTTCCGAGTTGTCCGGGATCGACACGATCCGGCCGAGGGGGTCCTGGTCGCCCAATAGCGCCAGCGCGGTGGCCGCGCTCAGCACGAGGGAAGCGGGCTCGGCGTCCCGGTCGCTGGCTTCCACGTCACGTCCGGCGAGGACCGGTATCCCCATGGCGTCGAAGTACCCCGGGAAGACCGTGCGCTGGTGCGCCAGCGCCGAGACGGGCTCGGAGCCCGGGCCGGCGGCCAGCTCGACGTTCCAGTTGTTGCCGGGGTCCGAGATGGGGATCTGGCTCGCCAACGCCACGCTGGCCACGGGCCCCAGCGCCTGCACCCGGTCGCGGAGCTCCTCGTAGAAGGCGATCCGCTCTTCGGGTCCGTAGGCGCCTGCGGGCAGGTCGATCTCGGCGGTGAGGAGCGACTCCGGGCGAAAGCCCAGATCCGTGCTCCGGAGCTCCGCGAGGCTGCGCACCAGAAGGCCCGAGACCGAGACCAGGACCACGGTGAACACCACCTGGGACACGACGAGGGCGCTCCGGAGCCTCGCCGTGCCCAGGCTCCCGGATATCCTCGTTCCGCCCCGAAGGACGGCGGCCGCGCCTGTGCCGGCCGTCCTGAGCGCCGGCAGGATTCCGAAGAGGAGCACCGTGCCGAGGGAGAGCACGAGGGCGGCGCCTATCGTGGTCGCAGAGAAGCCGGCCTCGACCGGACCGAGCCTCCCGAACGTCATGAAGGCCAGAATGCCCCGCTGGCCCCATGCCGCGACGGCGAGGCCGAGGACGCCCGCCACCGCGGCCAGGAGCCCGCTCTCGGTCAGGAGCTGTCGTGTGAGCCGCCCGCGGCGGGCGCCCATCACCGAGCGCACCGCCATCTCGGAGGCCCGCCCGTGGCCCCGGGCCATGAGGAGGCTCGCCACGTTGGCGCACGCCACCACCAGCAGCAACATGACCGCGGCCATGAGGAGCTCGAGGGTGCTCCGGTAGCTCTCGACGAGCATCTCCCGGGCCGGGGTGACCCGCACGTTCCACCCGTCGTTGGTGTCCGGGTACGCCTCCTCGAGACGACGGCCGATGGCGCTCAGCTCTTCCTGGGCGGTCGTCTGGGACACCCCGGGCGCCAACCGCGCGATCATCATGTAGTTGTGGGCTCCGCGGCTCCCGGCCATGCCCTGCCCGAGGATGTACGGCAGCCACATGTCCGTGTCGACCATGAAGCGCGCTTCGGCGGGCATGACGCCGACGACCGCGTGGGGGATCCCGTTGAGGGTCATGGTCGTGCCGAGCACCGAGGGGCTCCGGCCGAAGCGCCGGGTCCAGTAGCCCTCGCCGAGGACGACGACCCGCGAACCGCCGGGTCGCGTCTCCTCGGGCAGGAAGCCCCGTCCGAGAACGGGCTCCACCCCGAGGGTCCCGAAGAAGCCCTCCGACACCTCGACGGCGTCGGCGCGCTCCGCTTGGCCGGCACCCGTGACCGTCACCCGCTGCGGGAACGGCGCGATGGCTCCCCCGGCCGCCACCGTGCGTGACTGATCCCGGTAGTCGACGAAGTCGGGACCCGAGAGGTAGGGACCGAGCCGAGCGCCGTCCCCCACCGTCGATCGCACGGTGAACAGCTGCTCGGAGTCGGCGTAGGGGAGCGTTGCGAAGACCGTGGCTTCGAGCACGGCGAACATGGCGACGTTCCCGCCGATCCCGATCCCCAAGGTGAGCACCGCCGTCACGAGAAAGACGGGCTGGCCCAACAGAGACCGTAGCGCGACCCGCGTGTCCTGGATCAGATCGTCCAGCAGGCGACCTCCCCTCACCTCCCTCACCTCCTCCTTGAACCTCTCCACGCCCCCGAACTCCACGAGCGCACGCCGGCGCGCCTCCTGGGGGGAGGCCCCACTGCGGATGTGCTCCCGGACCTCCATCTCCAGATGGAAGCGGATCTCCTCGTCGAGCTCCTGCTCGATGCCCCTCTTGCGGAGCACGACCTCGAGCCGCCGCGCCAACCAGCCCCACCATCCCACCATCGGCCTCCTTCGTCGGCCCGTCAGCCGGTCAGCTCGTCGTCAGTCCCACTCACGGCGCCGGGCATTGTCGAGCGTCATAGTATTGTGATAGACGACAACCGGGAGGGAAAGGTTGGATCGGACATGAGCCCAGTCGGTATTCGTCGCCGTCGCGCCTGAGGGGCCTCCTCAGTCCACGTCCCGACCGGTGAGCACGTCACGGAAGAAGGATGGCGTGTCGGAATTCCGCCGCATCTCCCCGGACTTCAGCCGCCGGATGTAGCGACGGTAGGCGCCCATGGCCTGGTAGCCGAAGAACAGGGTGATGGGGAGGTTGACCCAGAGCATGACCCCGTTGCCCAGGCTGGAGAAGTTGTCCAGGTCCTGGGTCGTCTCGATGAAGCCCAGGGTGGCGACCACCACGAGCAGGCAATACGCCCATTTATACGGCAGGACCGACCATTCCCCGAACATGTAGACCACCGCCTGCTCGCCGTAGTAGCTCCAGGAGATGATCGTGGAAAAGGCGAAGAGCCAGGTGGCCAGCGTGACGAGCCATTTGCCCAGCCCCGGCAAGGCGCTGTCGAACGCCTTGGCCGTGAGCGTCGCTCCGGGATAGGTTGCGTAGACCCCGGAATCCGAAAGGCGGGGAGGCCTGGCCATGGCGATGGCGCCGTAGCGGATGGTGGTGAGGCCGGCGGCGTCCACGACCACTTGGCCGTCCAGCCGGTGCGAGGGATTGCCGGTGGACGGATTCAGGTCCCCCTCCAGGATCACGAACACGTTCTCACCGTCCGTCCAGCCACCCTCCACGCCCACCCGCTCTGGGGCCGGCACGGTCTCCAGCGTATAGAGGTCCGCCTCCACGGATACCACCTCGGGCAGAGTGTCGTAGAGTCCTTCGCCGCTGCGCTCCCACACCCCCGAGGACAGGATGACCAGGGCGGTGAACGTGCAGACTACGATGGTGTCGACGAAGGGCTCGAGCCCCCCCACGACGCCCTCCCTGACCGGCTCGTCGGTCTTGGCGGCCGCGTGGGCGATGGGTGACGAGCCTGCGCCCACCTCGGAGGAGAAGAGGGCGCGGCGCATCCCGATCGTCACCGCATAGCCCATCGTGCCCCCGGTGAAGGCGCCGCTGGCCTCCTGGGTGTTGAAGGCAAAGAACAGGATGTCCCGAAGGAGCCCGGGGATGGTGTCCCAGTTCACCAGAAGGACGTACGTGCCGCCCAGCAGGTACAGGACCACCATGAGGGGCACGATCCTCCCTGCCACCGCTCCGATCCGCTTGATGCCTCCGATGATCACCAGCGCGACGGCGACCGCCAGCACCACACCCACCGCCCAGCTCGGGACGCCGAAGTACTCCTCGGTGATGTCCCCCACGTTCCATGCCTGGAAGACGCCGCCGGTCGTGGCGTAGGCCAGCAGGGTCAGGCAGAAGATCCAGCCCACCAGCTTCCCGAGGCCGGCCAGGCGGGGGCTGAGGTCGGTGAGGCCCTTGGACACCACCCACATGGGCCCCCCGTGGGGGTTGGCGCTGTCGTCGGTGTTGCGGTACAGCATGGACAGCGTGACCTCGGTCAGCTTGATGGCCATGCCCAGGAGGCCGACCACCCACATCCAGAAGACCGCGCCGGGCCCACCGAGTGCGACGGCCAGCGCCACACCACCGATATTGCCGAGACCCACGGTAGCCGAGAGCGCCGCGGACATCGCCTGGAAGTGGTTGATGGCTCCGGGATCGGCGGGGTCGTCGTACAGTCCACGGAGGACGGCCGTCCCGTGGGTGAGGGCCCGGTACTGGGAGAACCCGGACCAGAGGGTGAACAGGACACCCGTGCCGAAGAGCGTCCACAGGAACCGGTCCTGGAAGAGGAAGGCGCTGGCGGTGGCCACCGCCGCGTTGAAGGTCTCGAGGAAGCTCACCGCACCATCCCGTCAGAGGCCCGCTGGACCGGGTCGAGCGGAGAATGTCGTCCCCGGGATGAGCCGGGGCAAACGGGGACCGAGTGTCGTTTACGTCCGATTCGGGTCATACCCTCCACGGCTCCGTGGCAAGGGACCTGCCCGTCGAAGCGGTCCGCTCCGTCGAGGTCGATGTGGCCGTTCCGGACGACCCGGACGGGACCGCGG
>JBDHGI010000299.1:0-4848 GCA_039589955.1 Gemmatimonadota bacterium
GGACTTTACGCGCCCCGAGGTCGAGGTGCCCTACGACCGGAAGATGCCCTACTACGACGCCCCCTGGGGCAACCTCCCCCATCTGTTCGGCGTGCGCAGCTGGCTGTTCGAGGGAGCTCCGCCGGCATGGACGACCTTGCAGGATACGCGCGTCGACGCGGCGCGGGGGGCCGGGGGAGCGGTGACCGGCACCATCGAAGGCGACATGGCCGGAAGAGCGCCTTACGCCTGGATCCTGCCGCCGGGCCTCGAGGCCAACCAACGGGTGGCCACGGCGCTCCTTCAGGAAGGCTACCGACTGCGGGTGTTCACCGAGGACTTCCGCATCGGTGAGGCGCGCTATCCCCGGGGCACCCTGACGCTCCTCCGCACCCGCAACCCCGAGTCGGTGGGTGAGCGCCTGGAGGCGCTGGCGCGGGAGCACGGGGCCAGGGTCGTGGCCGTCGGAGGCCCCTTCACCGACGCGGGGCTCACCTTCGGCGACGACGCCCGGGTGGCGCCGGTGCCCGCGCCCCAGGTGGCCGTGCTGGCCGACTGGCCGGTGACCCAGGATCACACCTTCGGCGGTATCCGCAGCACGCTGGAAGGGGACTTCGGCATGACGTTCTCCCCGGTGATGATGGAGACGCTGAACGGGGCGGATCTGAGCGACTACACCGCGGTCGTCCTGCCCCACGCGGGCATGGACGTCCGGGGAGGACCCAACTTCAACCCCGGCTACCGGGGGCGCCTGGAGGTTGCGAGCCTCCGCCGGTACGTGACAGGGGGCGGCACGCTGATCGCCGTGCAGGGGGCGGCGGCGTTTCTTGCCCAGGACGAGGTCTTGGGCCGCGGCGTGCATCTGGACGGATGGGCGGAGCGGACCGAGGCGGCGGTGCGGGCGACGTGGGCGTCCGCCGGCGAGCCGGAGGGTGAGGTACTGCCCTGGCGCCCCGGCTTGGACGAGCTCGGCCGGTCGCTTCTGGCGGCGGGCATGCCCGAGGGCGACTTCACGGCGCCGGCATCCTTCCCGGTGCTCCTCCGCCTGGAAGGGGAAGGCGCTGGCTCCCCGAGCAACCCGTCGGCTGCGGGCACGCCCGGGCAGGGCCTGGGCGACGTGGTTCGCTCCGACGTGCAGGTGGTGGCCCGTTACTCCGGCGATCCGGATCGACTCGTGCTCGACGGCTTCATGCTGGACGAGGACCGCCCGGTGCTCGCCGGCCGACCCTTCGCCCTGGTGGCGCCGGTCGGGCGGGGCCGGGTGATCTACTTCGCCGAGGATCCGACCTTCAGGGGCCAGTGGGCGGGCCTGAACGGGCTGTTCTGGAACGCCGTGGTGCTGGGAAGCCTCGTGCGATAGCCTACCACTTCTCCGTGTGGACCTCGGCGAGCACGGAATGAAGGACGTTGAAGGTGACCTCGTCCGGAACCCTGGGCAGGATCGGGAGATCGGTCACCACCTCACGTCCCCTCACGAGCACGGGGACCACGGCGGTCCCGTCGGTACCGAAGTCGAGGAGGATGGGAACCGGCATCATGAAGTCCTCCGGGACGTCCTCCTGCCGGATGCGGACCCGCATCCTCACGCCGTCGGGCTGCTCCTCCGTGGTGTAGGCGAAGCGATAGGTCGGAATGTCGGTCCCGTAGACCCACTGGTCGAAGAACCAACCCATGTCGGTCTCCAGGTACGCCTCCAGGAGCGCGCGGAACTCGCCGGTGCTGATGGTTCGGCCCTGGAACCGCTCGAAGAGCGCCTTCATGAAGCCGTCGAACAGCTCCTCGCCGCCCGTGTCGTGGTCGAGCATGAGGTTGCGGAGCATATGGATCACCCACGCACCCTTGCTGTAGACCGTCACGGTATAGTCCTCACTCCCGTCACGGCCGATGGCCAACCGGGGACCGAGCCAGATCGGGCCGGCCTCCTCCCTCCGGTCGAGGATACTCTCCTGGAAGTCCTCGAGGCGGTCGAGGTAGCGCTGGGTATTGGCCCGGACGCGGTGCATGTACCAGAGAGCCGAGAACTCCGAGAGCCCCTCGGAGAGCCAGGTGTCGTGATACGTAGCCGGTCGGGTCCCGATGCCCCACCACTGGTGTGCGACCTCGTGGGCGCGGAACAGCTCGTCCAGACCGTTCTCGCTCGTCCACTGGAATGTCAGCCACGAGAGGTTGATCATCCCGGGAAAGGCCTGACCGTGTGAGAACGGGATCTCGGCAACGTTGTACTCCTCGAAAGGAAGCGGGCCGAACACGCGACTGAAGAACAGCAGGCTGTTCCGGATGTCGAGGTGTACCTTCTCCTCGGGGTCCCTCTGACTGAGGATGAGGACCCTGCCCCCGGTGTTGTCCGCCGCGCGGGAAGCCAGATCCTGGAAGCGAGAGTGGAACTCCTCCGCAACGTGGACGCGGATCGGCGGGCTCCCTTCTTCCGCGAACTCGTACTCCTCGAAGTCTCCGACGCTGAAGGTGACCTGGGAGGAAGGTCTGGAGGTGACCCACCTGGTGACGACGATGTCGGCATCGTCGGAATCGATCTCGCGGCTGACCCGCTCACCCACGCTCATCACGGGCCAGTCCTTCCTCGATCGGAACGTGAGATCGTACGTGGGCTCGCTCCCGGGGAACTGCGGTAGCCAGCCCGAGGAGGTGCGGAGGAAGTAGAAGCCCATATCGTCTCTCTCCAAGATCTCGCCCTGATACCAGACGTCCAGCGCGAGCGGTATTCCCGCGCTGGCGTCGTGGGGCAGGCGGATCCAGAGGGTGGAGACTTGGTCCTCCGAGCGGTCGTACTCCACGGCGCTGCCGTCCCCCCATTGCAGGGAGTCCACCTCGAGGGAGTGGAAGAGCGTCGAGCCCAGCCAGCTACCGCCCGACACGTTGGGCACCAGCATCGCCCGCACGTGGGCGGCGAAGTCGTCGAGCCCCTGGATGCTCACCTCGGCGACGTAGCTCATGGCGTCTACGGGACGGGTCGCCCACCTGGGCCCGACGAGATTGCCAGTGGAGTCGTAGGCCTCCCGGACATGGAAGCTCGTCAGGGCTTCGAAGTAGTTGCCGCGATCGGCCTTTCGGCCGAACTGGACCTCCTCTCGAGAGGAGGCGTCGTATGCGAAGTACAGGTCGTCACCACGGCGGGGGAAGATGTGAGCTCGGAAGAGGTCCGTCGGCTCTCCGTTCAGGAAGGTGCGCACGAGGTTCCACTCGATGTCGCCTTCGTCCCTGCCGACCAGGAGCTCCACGGCGTCCCTGGTGGCGTCCCGCACGGCATCGGAGGCAGGGCCCGCAGTGAAGCTCGTGACGGTCTGCAGCTCGGCTGCGGTACTGTCGGCGAAGAGGAAGAAGAGCCTGTCCACGGCGACCTCGAAGTCATCCCATCCGAGGTGCCGCTCGAGCTGCTTCCTCTCCACAGCGAGGGGAGGCTCGATCCTGACGCGACCGGTGCCATCGAAGACCGCGGCCGCCGTGCGACCACGGATCTCCAGCAGGGTCAGGGTACCATCGTCCAGGTGGAACTCCGCCGCGTCCCGAGTGAGGACCAGGCCAGACACAGGTGCCACCAGGCCCGATCTGGGTCGCCATTCGCGGAGCTCACGCCAGAGGGCCATGATCTCACCGGACGGCAGGTGGGCCTGAGGGGGCGCCGTCGAGAGGGCCTGGGCCCCGTGGGGCGCTCCGTCGGCGCTCAGGAGGAGGGACAGGAAGAGGAGCGTGAGGGCCGCGTCGGAGCGGCCGCCGGCCAGGACGGAACGAATGCCCACGGTGGTGCCTCCTCTTACGGGTCGCCTTCAAAGCTCGCAACGTGGCGCTCGAAGGGACGAGAGATCGATACGTCATTATACGTACGCAGACCATGGGAGTGCGTATACACCGTGGTCCTGGAGGGCCCGGCCCGCGCCACTCCCAAGACCGCCGGGTCCCGCTTGCCCCCTGGCGACCTACCCTTCGGGTTCCGTCGTGGCCTCCGCCGCAGCCCGATCCCGCTCCGTGAGCAGGTACTTGAGCGCGAACGTCCCGATCCAGTGCGAGCCGGCATAGTCGGCGTCGAACATCGCCTCGAATCCCTTTGACCCGTGGAGGCGGGCGATCCGGCGGAGCGCAGGGATGCGGGGGTCGTCCTCGGGCAGCGCGGCCACGATCCGGTTCACGGCGTCCGCGCGGATGAAGGCGAGGCCGATGAGGTGAGAGGCTGACGCCAGGAATCGACGCTCGGCCGCTTCCCTACGATCTGCCACGGAGGTCGCGCCCTCCTCAGCGGACCCGGAGGGGGAGGAGGACGTCGTATCCTGGACGCTCTCCATCTCCGCCACCACGTCGTCGGGGTCCGTGGGACTCGTGAGCGGTCTGAACTCTCGTGACGTGAGGGGCGGGAGGAACTCGTCGAGCCACGCCCGAAACCCGTCGGTGTCCAGGACCGCTGCCATGAGCGCCGCCTCCTCCAGGCACGGCGACAGGAAGTCCGAGCCCCAGGGCTCGTAGGCTGTCGGGCATCCGTAGTCGTCTCCGAAGAACCGCTGCGCTGCCCCTTCGACGGCCTGCTCGAGACGGAGGTCACCGGTTTCCCTTGCGGCGTCGAGCATCATGGCCAGGGCGAATGCGGTGTTGCTATGGGCTCCGCTGCGGGAGGGGATCTTGAGATCCTCCAGCCACTCGACCATGCGCTCGGAGAACACGGTGGCGAGGGGGGCGACGTGGCCCGCCCAGGTCAAGGCATCGGGATGATCCCAATCGCCCAGCTCCGCGTGGAGCCGGAGGAGCCAGGCCCACCCGTAGGGTCGCTCGAAGGAGCGGCTCTCCTCGAAGAAGGCGAGCTCGCCCTGGAGGGCCTCCTCCGACAGGTGGTCGTCGAGCTTCTCGTCGATGAGCCCCGACACC
>JBDHGI010000300.1:0-4841 GCA_039589955.1 Gemmatimonadota bacterium
ACGGCCTCGCCTATTGACGGAGGCACTCCCATGGAGGAACGCATGGAGGAACGCACCTTCTTCCGCCTCGGAGCCGTGTTCGCGATGCTCGTCGTGGCTCTCGGGGCCTTCGGCGCGCACGGGCTGCGGGGCAGCGTGAGCCCGGAGGACCTGGCGACCTTCGAGACGGGGGGGCGGTATCAGGTGTACCACGCGCTGGGACTCCTCATCGTGGCCCAGGCAGTGGCCCGCTGGCCCCGAGCGTCCATCACGGCCGCGGGATGGCTGTTCGTGGTGGGAATCCTCGTGTTCTCGGGGAGCCTCTACGCCCTCGTCCTCACCGGTCAGCGGTGGATGGGGGCCGTCACGCCCGCGGGCGGGCTGTGCTTCTTGGTAGGTTGGGGGCTTCTGGCGTGGGCGGCGGGGAAGCGCTGAGGGAGGCCCTGGAGGCCGCGCGCCGGCTCCTCGGAGAGGCCGAGCGGGTGGCGGTCCTGTCCGGTGCCGGCCTCTCGGCGGAGTCCGGCGTGCCCACCTTCCGGGGCGAGGGCGGCCTATGGCGCTCGTATCGGGCCGTGGACCTGGCGACCCCGCAGGCCTTCCGGCGCGATCCCGTCCTGGTGTGGGAGTGGTACGCGTGGCGGCGTGGGCTCGTCGGGGCGTGCCGGCCCAACGCCGGGCACCGGGCGCTGGCGCGGTTCGCCCTGGAGCGCCCCGTGACCCTCGTCACGCAGAACGTCGACGGCCTCCACGCCGTGGCGGCGAAGGAGGAGGCGGGAGACCGGGACCCGTCGCCCGCCCTGCCCCTGGAGCTCCACGGCACGCTCTTCCGGGATCGGTGCTTCCGGTGCGGGGTGCGGACTCCGGCCGGACCCGAGGTGGACACGTCCAGCGTGGAGACGCTGCCGCGATGTGCGTGCGGCGGGCTTCTGCGACCCGACGTGGTGTGGTTCGGCGAGTCGCTGGATCCGGCGGTGCTCCGGGAGTCCTTCACCCGGGCCCGGGAGGCCGACGTGTGCCTCGTCGTGGGAACCAGCGCCCTGGTCCATCCCGCGGCGTCCGTGCCCGTCTCGACCCTGGAGGGAGGTGGCTCCGTCGTGGAGGTGAACCTGGAGCGTACGCCCTTCAGCCCCCACGCCGCCGCCACCCTCCTCGGGCCCGCCGGCGAGATCCTGCCGCGACTCCTCGGGTAAGGCGGGGAGCCGGGGAACCGCGGAACCGGGCACGGGTTTTGTTCCCGGGAGGGGGGAACATCGGGGACGGGCCCCAAGTACCTGCCCTTCGATAGGCCGCCATCCACATCCTGAGGGCTCCAGACTCCATGAACCGGTTCCGTTTCCCCCTCGTGGCCCTCGCCGTGGCACTCGGTGCCTGCGGGTCCGACACGCCCACGGGCCCCACCGTCGTCAGCGTCACGGTCACGCCCGCCACGGCCACCCTCCCCGCGGTGGGCGCCACCGTCCAGTTCACGGCCCGGGCCAACGATGCCGGCGGCACCGCGGTGACCGGGCTGGACGTGACCTGGGCGAGCTCCGACCAGGGCGTGGCCACGGTCTCCACCACGGGCGTGGCCACGGGGGTGTCGGTGGGCACCGCGGCCATCACGGCCACGGTGGGTGGCGTCGCCGGCTCCGCCGTGGTCACGGTGCAGCAGTGCGAGGCGACGGCGCCGGTAAGCCTCTCCCGGGGCGAGTCCCAGGCCTTCGAGACGTCCGACTGCCTGGTGATCCCCTCGGGGGCCAACGGCGATCGTTACCGCGTGGTCGTCCTCCAGACCAACACCGGGGGGAGCGCTTCGGACATCGAGACCGTGACCCTGCGGGTGGCGGGTCTCGGCGTCCTGCAGGCGCCCGCGGCCGTGGTGGAGCCCACGCCCGTAGTCCTTCGCGAGCCAATCCGGTTCGACTCCAGGGTGCTGGCCGAGGCGGTCCGCCGGGCCGACGCCAACGCCCGGGCCCACATGCGGAGGCTCGAGGAGGACGCCGCCCTCGTGCGCGCCCTGGACGGCTCCGGGCTCCTGCGCACCCGGGAGGTGAGCGCCGCCCAGGCGGCGGCCCGTGCGCCCTCGCCCGAGCGGTACGTGTTCGACCTGTCCAGGCAGGCACAGTGCCAGACCGACGAGACCTACAAGCGGGTCGCCCACCTGCTCTACGAGAACGACGACCTGGCCGTCTACCAGGACAGCATCCAGAAGGCGACCAATCCGATGTCGGTCAGTCTTGCCCGGCAGTTGGCGGACTACTATGCCGACCACGGGCGGGACCTCATCGCGTCGTACTTCGGGGAGCCGACGGACATCGACGGCAACGGCAAGCTCGTCCTCCTCGCCCACCCCTCCATCGACGGCAACTGGGACGACGCCATCGCCCAGGTGCTGAACAGGGACTTCTTCTCCGTCGAGAGCTGCGCCAGCTCCAACGAGATGGAGATCATGTACTTCGACACCGACCTCATCCTGAGCATGGAGGACGGGAACTTCCAGGCGCTGAGCACCGTCGTCCACGAGGCGGAGCACGTGGTGGTGCAGTACCACCGCATCGCCGAATTGGTGGCGACCGGCAGCTACGAGGCCTTCCCTCTGTGGATCCAGGAGGGCATGGCCGAGATCGCCGCCGAGATGTCGTCCCGCCTGGCCTGGGCGGCCAACGGTGGACCCGCCCCGGGCGGCGCGGTCGGCCTGTCCGACTTCGCCGAGTATCAGCAAGCCACGGGGTCGGCCTTCGACGAGCGCACGTACGGCACGGTGATCATGCTGGCCCGCACCGCCAACTACCTGGGAAGCCAGCCCAACGGCCTGGTGGTGGCTCCCGACCATGCCGACAACGACGGGAGCGAGTACTCCAGCGGCTGGCTGTTCAACCGTTGGATGGGCGACGCCTACGGGGGTGCGGGGAACGCCCCGCTGGCCGACTCGGCCTTCTTCCGTGTCCTCACCGACTCCCTGACCCCCGTGGGGCTGAACGGCTTCGTGGGCATCGAGCAGCAGACCGGCAGGACGCTCTTGGAGCTCATCGACGAGTTCACCGTCGCCGTGAGCCTCCACGGCACCACGGTGCCTTCGTCCCTGGACTTCACCACCTACGACTTCGTGACCGGGGCGGAGATCTTCTGCAGCCCCAACCCCCTGGGCGAGTTCCCGTGGCCCGTCACCACCACGGGCACCGCCGGGGACTGTGACGCCAACATCGAGGAGTCGTTCACCGTCAGCGCCCCCTTCCGCACCAACCAGTTCTCCGGGCCCATCGGCGCCACGGGGATGCGCATCCACGACTTCGTCTCCAACGGCACGGGGACCGGGATGCAGATGGAGCTGGACATGAGCCGGCCCGGGAAGATCCTGGTGGTGCGCGTCCAGTGAGGCGCATGCGCGGAGGGGTGCTCGGGGCGGCGGCGCTCGTCGTCGCCGGCCTCGCGCCTCACCTCGGGGCCCAACAGGCCCGCCAACAGGCCCGCCAACAGGCCCACCAACAAGCCCCCGCCACCGGAACCGGTGGCATGGTGTCCAGCGCCCATCCGCTGGCCACCGAGGCCGGGCTGCGCATCCTGGCCCGGGGGGGCAACGCCTACGACGCCGCGGTGGCCGTGGCGGCGGCCCTGAACGTGGTGGAGCCCATGATGTCGGGGATGGGAGGATACGGCACCATCCTGGTCTACGACGCCGACAGGGGCCGGAGCCGCTTCCTGAACTCCTCGGGCCGGATCCCCCGGGGCGTCGACTCGGACGCGTACCGAGCGCCCACGCCCGGATACCTGGAGAACCGCCGGGGGGCGAAGGCCGTCTCCACGCCGGGGAACGTGAACGCCTGGGCCGCCCTCTCCGAGCACGGTCGCCTGGAGTGGGCGGACCTCTTCCAGCCGGCCATCGCCCTGGCCGAAGAGGGCTTCGTCCTGGACGAGCGCATCGCCGGCCTCATCGCAGGGGGCTTCGACGAGTTCCCCTCCCACGCCCGGGCATTCTACGGGCGGAGCGACGCGCCCCTGGAGCCCGGGGACCGGCTCACCCAGGCGGACCTGGGCCGCTCCCTGCGGCTGGTGGCCCGCGAGGGCCCGGGGGCCTTCCACGGGGGTGCTCTGGGGGAGGCCGTCCACCGGGAGATGCAGGCCAGGGAGGGATTCCTCACCCTCGACGATCTCGCCGAGAACGAGGCCGAGTGGTGGGACCCCATCGAGATCCCGTACCGGGGGCGCCGGGTGGTCACGGCGTCCCCGCCGGCCAACTCCTTCCCCGCCCTGGTGAGGCTCGGCATCATGAGCCGCTTCGACGTGGCGTCGTTGGGGCACAACAGCGCCGACTACCTCCACGCCTTCGCCGAGGCGACGAAGCACGCCTTCTGGACCCGTCTGCGGTGGGCCGGCGACCCCGACATCGCCCCACCGCCTCTGGACGAGCTCCTGTCGGAGGGCTACTGGGCCAGGCAGGCCGCCACCATCGACGGGCGGCGGGCCCGGGACTTCGAGCCTCCGGGGGCCGTGGGATCCGCCGGGGAGAACACCACCCACTTCGTGGTGGCGGACCGCTGGGGGAACGTGGTGTCCGCCACCCAGACCCTGGGCAACCTGTTCGGGGCGCGCATCATGGCGCCGGGCACGGGGATCTGGCTGAACAACTCCCTGGCCTACTCGACGTTCGAGCCCGCGGGCAATCCCATGGACGCCCATGCCGGGCGGCGGAAGCTGTCCGGCGACGTGCCCCTCTTCGTCCTGGACGACGACGGGCGCCCCGTGCTGGCCGTGGGCACGCCCGGGGGACACACCATCGGTCAGACCATCCCCCAGATCGTCATGAACGTCCTGGACTTCGGGATGAACATCCAGGAGGCCATCGCGGCCCCCAGGATCGCCTTCGCCGAGCCGAATGCCCTCCT
>JBDHGI010000301.1:0-4831 GCA_039589955.1 Gemmatimonadota bacterium
GGAGAGAAGCCATGCGACACGGAATCCCAGCCATTCTCATGCTCGCCCTAATGGGTTGCCTTGAGGCTGATATGCCGCCCACCGTGACCGTCATTGACAGCGCAGGGGTCACTGTGATCGCTCACAGCAGCGAACACCTGCAGGGTCTGGCCTCGCTAGTACTCCAGGACGAACCAGCCGTCCAGCTTGGCTCGGTTAATGGGTCCGAGGACTACCTCTTCGGAGTGAACGCGGTTGCGCTCCTCGAAGACCAGCGCATTGCCGTAGCAAACGGTGGCACGCAGGAGGTCTTGGTTTTCGAGCGCTCCGGCCAGCTCGTGCACCGCACGGGGAGCAGAGGTGACGGCCCCGGTGAGTTTCAGTCGATTCGGTCTCTTGTGCCGCTCCCTCCGGATTCTTTGGGAGTGTATGACGAGCTGCATCGTCGGTTGTCCATCTACGACCCACAGGGGTCGCTCATGCGGGAAGTCAGTCTTCGTGAGGCGCTCCCGATGCCCGTCATGTCACAGCTACTGCCACTCTCCCAAGAAGAGATGGTTCTCTTCACTACGGGTGCTGCGAGATTGCTTGGCGATAGCCTGCGGGCCCGTCCATTGAGCGAGTCCTTGGTGGTGTCCCGGACCGGAGAGATGCTACGAGCTATTGGGTCCTTCCCTGGACTTGAATCCTACCAGGCTGAGGGGAGGATGGGCGTTCTCCTCTTCAGCGCCCGGACCAACATGGCATTGGCGGATGACCACCTCGTGGTGGGCACCGCGGAGACAACGGAGATCAGGTACCTTGACCGGTACGGCAAAGTGACGCGGATCGTCCGCTGGCCAGATCGCGACAGAGCGGTTTCCGAGGAAGACATCACCGGGTTCATTGAGGCTGTGCTCGAGGCGGTCCCGGAGTCTCGTTGGTCCGCGCTTCGTGCGCGTCTTCAGGATATGCCGCATACAGAAGAAGTCCCCCCGTATCAGGATCTCCTGTCTTCGCCGGCAGGCGAGATATGGGTCGGGGATTACCCAGGTGCCGCAGTCGACCTGACTGGACGCCCACCCCCTGCACGGCAGTGGTTGCTTGTCGGCCCGGACGGAATTCTTCGAGCCACAATCGAGACTCCGAATGGCTTCCGACCTTTGGTGATCAGTGGAAGTGAGGTATTCGGTGTCTTCATGGACGACCTTGGGGTCGAGACGGTTCGAGCGTACGTCATCAAGGCGCCGTCACAATGAACGAGGCGGCGAGGCGGTTGAGGCTTCACCTTATATGGCAGATGCGGCTCAGTGACACTGTGGCGCGCGCTTGCCGCTCTGGCGTGTGAGCGGGGCTGGTGCTCTACGGGTCGCTGGCGCACGCAAAGCGATTGTAACTGGGCAGAAGGAGTCTCACTCCCGATTCCGCCCGGGTGGAGGCCCACGCGGGCCGCATGTGCGTCGGCTGGAGAATCGCGTTGGGCCAGCGACTAAGGAGGCGCTTGGCCTTCGGCTAACACCGGGCCTCCGGCTCGGGTCGCCGGTGGCGTCCCTCGTCCCAACCGGCGGCTTACGTGCTGCAGCGACGGAGTCCTGGCTATCAGCACGGTTGCGGGTTACCTGAAGAGTATGGGCTAGCCGGTTCGGAGGCCCTTGAACGTTGATATGGAAGGGCCCTGTCAAGGTTGAGATTGCTCGAGGATGGGGAGCCCGGGGCTTCTTCGACGATGAATCCGGCTGATATGCGGCGGTTGGACGGAGGTCCAGAGCGTCATGAAACGGATTCGTCGGGAGCTGGCCGGAGTCTATCCTCGGGGGTTGGGGCGGAGAGCCTGAGCCCGTAACGTTTTCGGGCGTTCTCCAATCGTGCCCCGGGACTCCCCAATCTCGGTTGTGGGTTTTCAGGCTGCGGCGCTCACCTCCTGAAGCTTGGTGACATCGATGTCGTGAAGGATGGCCCAGAGGAAGCCGACGAGTTCACGGGCGACGGCGGTGGCTGCGACAGGCCTGGGCTTCTTGAGGGCGAGGCGGTGGAAGAGGGTGAAGAGGCGGTGCTGACACTTCCAGGCGTGGCCGATGACCGAGGGGTCCTGGCCGAGCTGACGGCGGCGTAGCGGGGGACCGACGTTGGGGCGTCGTCGGTACTGCCAGGCGGCCTGAATAAGGACATGTCGGACGCGAGCGTTGCCGGCCTTAGTGATTGCGCCGAGGCGTCGGCGATCACCCGAGGAGTGCTCGCTGGGGATGAGGCCGACGTAGGCCATGAGCTGACGGGGGTTGTCGAAGCGGCGGAGGTCACCGAGCTCGGTGGCGATGACCATGGCGGCCTGAGTCTTGAAGCCCCGGAAACAGCAGATGCGGTCGACCAGGGGCTTATAGCGGGGCGTCAAGGCGAGGGCTGCGATGCGTTGGTCGAGCTCGTCCCTGCGTTGGAGCTTGTAGTCGAGGAGCGCGAGGTACTCGGAGAGGACGACGTGGTCCTCTTCGGCGAGGATGTCGGGGCCGAGGGCCTGACGGATCCAGTTCATGTGACGTACGGTCCAGTGCTCCCCGTCGCGGTAGATGAGTCCCCGTCTGCGCATGAACTTGAGGATGTAGTGGCGAGAGCGGATGATCTCGCGCTGAAAGGCCTCGCGACAGCGCACCAAGTCGCGGACGCGCTCATCGACCTCGGTGGGGACATGAATGAGGACGAGGCGATTGTCGCGGAAATCGAGACCGATCTTGATGGCGTCACGCCGATCGGTCTTGCGACGCTCGCCGGCGCGGCGGGGAATCAGCGAAGGGGCAGCCAGATGGCACTCGGTGCCCCATTCGGTGAGGGCGCGCTGGAGCACGTAGCCGGCACCGGAGGCTTCGTAGCAGGCGCGTACGGTCCCCTCGGCCTGGAGGCGCTGGAAGTAGCGGCGGATCTTGCGCAGATTGTTCGGTAGACGATCGACGCGCAGGGGTTCGGGATCGCGGTTGCGAAACACGGCGGCGGTGATGGACTCCTTGTGGACGTCCAGACCGACCCAGAAGTTGACGGATGCGGACATGGGGCTGGTCTCCTGTCGAATTGCGGATGTCATTCCGCATGCGGCGCTGGTGTTGCCTCTCACGCGACGCTAATCCGCGTCTCTCGCAGGAGGCCAGCCCTTCCATCCTGTCTATCTGACAGCGCGACAGCGCCTGGGCTGTAGTGGGACCAGATTGTGAGCATATCCCACGACCAAACCAAGGCCAGAAGAGTCATGAACAGGTCAATGGACGGCCCTCCTCACCGACGAATGTATCGGACCACGGTGTCTCGTCTCGCGCTTGTTGCAGTGGCCTCGATGACGCTTCCGACCTGCCAGAGCGCTCCGTCAGAACCGGATCCTGCGGCTGGACTTCTGCCATATCTGATGGGTGAATGGGCCTGGGAATGCTCGACGGGAGGGTTCTCCGGTGAAACGTTCTGTGCTGCGACGTCGGGCTATACTCAGACCTGGGAGTTCGGCACCGACAGTGTGTTTCGGTGGATGCGATCCGACACCATGGTCATCACTGCCCCGTTTCGTATCGTCCGGCACGGTCCCGGGATCACCGGTGACTCCATCAACCTTCTCTTGTTGAACGGATTCGCGCCTTTGATCGCACTTGCTATGCCCACCCAGGACCGCCTAGTCGCAACCGAGCAATGCTACGACTGCTATACCAGCACTTGGGATCGGACTAGATAGATGTGATGGCGGGGGAGTGATCACGAAAGACACGGTTCACTGGGCCTGGAGAGTGAACTCAGGTGACGGGCGATCTTCGGTGGAGAAGAGGCACTCTTTGTGCGCGCCATCAGATAACAGGCTGGGCTTCCGGCTCCGGCCGCCTGGCGGCGGCCTCCGACCCAACCGGCGCGAACGGGCGGAGCCAAGAGACAGTTGTGGAAGCTCCGATTGGGGCAGAACCGGGAACGCGGCTGAGCCGGTTCGGAAGCCGCTGGTACGTTATCGGAAACGCGGCAGAGGAGGATCAAGAGGCGGCGTGGGCCCTTTGAAGAGGTGCAGTGACTGGGCGATAGGATGTTGTGCTATGGGCGTGGCCTGGAACGTTGCGATCGGAAGAAGAGGAGTGCTCCTCTATGCGCTCTTGTCGCTAGTGCCCGGCACGGTGATGGCACAGCGGATTGAAGGAGGTGTCTGGAGCTCCTTCAAGGATATCAATACAACACGGGGCATCGCTCCTACGCATTCGATCGAGTTTCGGCTACCGATCTCCAATGAGGGGGAGCGGGCAACGCAGTGGCGAAAGGTGGGCCAGATCGTTGGTGGGACTCTGGGTGCCGGGGCGGTGGGGCTGGGAGCTTGGATGGCGGTTGATGATCCCCGAGGGGCAGGACGGAGAGTAAAGGGGGATGCGGGCTACACGCCGAATGCGAACACCGCCTATGCATTCGGGTCTCTTCTCGGATCGACGGCTCTGGTCTATCTAATAGGTAGAGGCGACGGCTCAGATGGATCCCTGGCGGCAACGGCCATCGGCGCTGGGGTTGCGACGATCCCCCTGCTCTTTGGCCGCCACGAGCCCTATACGCCATTGCTTGGCATCCTCATCGCTGCACCTTGGCAGGCTCTCGGCGCCACAATCGGGTATCATCGGACCCGTACGAGCCCCAGGTAGTGTGGAGAGACGAGCGTGAATCGAGACACATGCCCTTCACAAGGGGGCCAGCCCGTCGATTGTGGGGAAGCGCGCATCCGATAACACGCTGGGTCTTCGGCTCCAGCCGCCTGACGGCGGCCTCCGTCCCAACCGGCCGACCGGCTCTGAGCCGGGAAACGGTGGCCGAAGAGTGAGGCGGTGCGTGAGCTGGCAACGGAAGTGATGTTGCCGGTTCGAAGACCGCTGGAACGTTA
>JBDHGI010000302.1:0-4753 GCA_039589955.1 Gemmatimonadota bacterium
CACGGCCTGACGGCGGCGGCTCGTCTCGATGCGGACGGTCAGTACCCCGCCAGCCTGCTCAAGGGGAGCGTGGCCATGTTCTGCCTGCTGCTGTCGCAGGCCCTGCACCGATCCCCGTCCGAAGAGGAGTGCTTGGACCTCTACCGCCGGTGCATGGAGTACTTCTTCGCGTTCTGCGACGCGGCCGGAGCAAAGGTCGACGAAGACCTTTTCGCCCTGGATACCCGCAGCCGGCACCTGAAGGAGAAGCTGGCGCCCACGGGGTAGAGGGGAGGCGATCGCGCCTCACATCAGGCGACCCGACGACACGTCCGCATTGCGCGAAGGGCGCCCGTGACGGCACCGTAGGCCTGCAGTCACACCGTCTCCCCGCGTCCCTGCCCTGCATGACCGAACCGGTGAAGCCCGCGGACCACCTCCCTGAGCACCGCAGATGAGCGATTCCGTCATCCCTCGCCTGAACGCTGCCCTCACCGGCCGCTACGCCATCGAGGGCGAGCTCGGCGAGGGCGGCATGGCCAACGTGTACCTGGCCGACGACCTCAGGCACGAGCGCAAGGTGGCCATCAAGGTCCTGAAGCCCGAGCTGGCGGCGCTGGTGGGTGCAGACCGGTTCTTGGGGGAGATCAAGACCACCGCCAACCTGCAGCACCCCCACATCCTTCCCCTCTTCGACTCCGGCCAGGCCGAGGGCTTCGTCTTCTACGTCATGCCGTACGTGGAGAGCGAGTCACTGCGCCAGCGCCTGGACCGGGACGTGCAACTTCCCGTGGACGAGGCGGTGCGATTGGCAACGGCGGTGGCCAACGCGCTGGGGTACGCACACCGCCAAGGCGTCATCCACCGGGACATCAAGCCCGAGAACGTGCTCATGCACGAGGGCGAGCCCCTGGTGGCGGACTTCGGCATCGCGCTGGCCGTGAGCGCGGCCGGCGGCTCCCGCCTCACCGAGACGGGCCTGTCCCTGGGCACGCCGTACTACATGAGCCCTGAGCAGGCCAGCGCAGACCGGGAGCTGGGTCCCCAGGCCGACATCTACTCCGTAGGCTGCATGCTCTACGAGATGCTGGTGGGCGAGCCTCCGCACACCGGTAAGACGGCCCAGGCCGTGCTGGCCAAGATCCTCACGGAGCGGCCCCGCTCGGTGACGGACATGCGGGCCACCGTGCCGCTGAACGTGGCCGCGGCCGTGGCGCGATCGCTGGAGCGCCTTCCGGCGGACCGTTTCGAGGGGGCGGACGAGTTCGTGCGGGCGCTGGGAGACGGGAGCTTCACCCACGAAGTGGCCGCGGCGCGGACGACGCAGACTGCGCCCGCAGCGGCTCCGGCGGCGACACTGCCGTCGCGGTCACCCTTCGCCAAGTGGGCCCCCTGGGGCGTCGCCGCCGCGGCCGTTGTCGTAGCGGTCTGGTCGCTCATGCCCGAGCCGCCGTCGGACCCGGCGCCCACGTACCGCATGACCCTGTCGGACTTCGTGGTCGAATCCGTTGCGGGCGGTGGCTGGCGCATCGCCATCTCCCCGGACGGGTCCACCATCGTGGCCGGTGGCGCGGACAACATGCTCTACGTGCGCCGCTCCGACGACACCGAGTTTCGACCCATACCCGGCACCGAGCGGGGACAGCACCCGGCCATATCGCCGGATGGCGAGTGGCTGGCATTCAGTGCCGGGAACGAGCTCTTCAAGGTCCAGCTCTCCGGCGGGCCGGTGCTTCCTTTGGCGGACGGGGGAAGAAACGCCCATTGGCATGTGCAGGAAGAGTTGGTGTACACCGGTTCCGAGGGCATCTACCGGGTCGCTTCGGCAGGTGGCGAGGGTACGCTCATTGTCGAGGGTGATGTCTCCCGTCCCTTCATGCTTCCGGGGGGACGGGGCCTCATCCACGATTCCCCGGCCGGTCTTACCCTACACGACCTGGATTCCGGCGAGAGCACCGTTATCGGACCGGGTGGCTCGAATGGTCGTTACGTGCCCACGGGCCACATCCTCTTCGGCGACCGAGCCGTGCAGAGTGTCTTCGCCGTGCCCTTCGATCTCGGGTCCATGACGGTCACCGGAGACCCGGTACCCGTGCTCCCGTCGGTGAACATCTTCTCGGGGGGCGCCGTCCAGCTCGCCGTGTCGGACAACGGCACGCTGGTCCACGGCCTGGCGGTGACCCAGGGCGGCACCGGGGGTAACGAGAGGCTCACGTGGTTCGACGTGGACGGAACCCGCACCGAGCTCCTCCAGGTCTTCTCTGCGGGCCAGGTGGACCACCCGCGCATCTCCCCGGACGGGTCGAAGGTGGCGTACACCGACGACGACGCGGACGAGGTCTTCCTGTACGACCTCCTCACGGGTGGTCGCACCCAGCTGACGGAGGGGATGGACGCCGACAGGCCGGTGTGGGCTCCCGATGGGAGGCACGTCTACGTATGGAGCCCGGGCGGGTGGCATCGTGTCCCCGTGGACGGCTCGACGGAGCCGGAGCTGGTTCTCGAAGACGTCACCGGCCCCATGGTCGATGTCTCCGCGGACGGCAACTGGGCGGTGGTCGAGGAGCTCTTGGGTGAGGGGGAGCCGAATCTCCTCAGCGTTCGGCTGGACACGGACCCGGTCACCGTCACGCCGTATCTGCGGGCCGACTGGCACGAGGAAGAAGGCGAGATCTCCCCCGACGGGCGCTGGCTCACGTACCAGGCCGACCAGACGGGGGGCCACGGTGCCTACCTGCGCTCGTTTCCGGAGCTCGGACCGTTCGTGGAGATCTCCGCGGAGGTGGACGAGAGTCCTGTTTGGGCGCCGGATGGATCGGCCATCTACTTCGTCCGGGACGACCGACTCGTGCGCCGTGAGGTGCGCCTCGGAGAGACCCTGGAGCTCGGATCCGAAACGGAGCTCTTCTCCGCGGCGGGCACACGATCGAGCGCGGGGATGCGCATGTACGACATCCATCCCGACGGAGACCGCTTCCTCTTCGTGACCACGGGCTCAGCGGGTGGTCAGGAAGCACCCGAGGTGGAGTACGAGGGCATCGGCCCCGTCGTCGTCGTCGTGAACTGGTTCCAGGAGCTCAGGGAGAGAATGGGGGAGGGGGGGTGAGGTTCTGATGCCGAGGCCCAGGACGTGCCCCCAGTGCGGTGAAGCCATGCAGCGACACCAACACGCCGGTGAGCATATCGACTCCTACGGATAACGGATAGGCGGTTCAAAGGGGCCTTTCGCGGCAGCAGGCGAGGTAGGACGGCCGGCGTGACTCGGGAGCTTCAGGGGTCGAAGTCGTCGGGCAGTGACTGGTCGAATTCGAAGGAACCGACGCGCAGCGTTGGTCGGGGACGGGGTCGAGCTCGGCGGGGTCGAAGGCCGGTGTCTGATCGAGGAGCCCGGTGAGGAGATCGCTCTGAGGTGATCCGCGGGCGGGCGAGAGGGGCGGGGGCTTGTGGGGGAGGTCGAGGTGGAGGAGGATGGCGGAGACGACGGGCGGATCGGTCAGGAACGAGAGGATCCTCATCTCGCCGCCACAGGCGGGACAGAGCAGCGGCAGCACTTCGTAGATCCGAGCGAGCAGGACGGCCCAGCGGATTCTCGCGGGGGAGGCCGGAGCGGGGGCGGGCTCGGCGGATGGGCTGGGTGAGGCGACATCGCCCTCGGCTGCTGGCGCCTCGGGTACGAGAGTTGGCGAGGTGGACGAAGCATCGGCTCAAGTGCTCCAGGTCCCACGCGTCGAAGCCGTAAGGGTCGTCATAGATCTCCTGGCGCATGCGTCCACCCGGAGCGAGGCCCATGTCGGGCTCGGCAGAAGCATGGAGGAACGCGTATGCCGGCGCCGCGTCTTCCACGAACCCGAGACGGGCGGCGCGAGAGCGATGTCTCTCCCACGCGTCGCATCGGTGGCTGGAACGACCCGGACTTCACGCTCAAGTGGATCGTCAATTCCGCTGGAGCGTCATATTCGGGGGCAACGATCGCGGTACAGCTCTGCTGGAATCACGAGCACATACCCTGCGACTGGTAGCCGTCGATCGTGCGGTTGAGCATGCGGTACAGCGATCCCACTTCGATGACGACCTGGCCGGCGGAGGCTTCCTCCTCGCCTTTTCCGGACGACGATCGCGGAGCGCCTACTCCTCCCTCAGCGCCTCAAGCGCGTCCATGGTCGCCGCCCGCTGTGCCGGCCAGAATCCCGCGGCCAGCGCCACCGCCAGCATGACCATGGACGCCGCAGCGATCATCCACGGATCGTTGGGCGCCACGTCGTAGAGGAGGCTCCCCACCACGGGTCCGGCGGCCAACGCCGTCGGCACGCCCACCAGGAGCCCCAGACCCACCAGCACCACCACCTGCCGGAGCACCAGCCACTGCACGTGCCCCGGTGCGGCGCCCAGGGCCACCCGGATGCCGAACTCACCGGTGCGCCGGCTCACCCCATAGGCCGTCACGCCGTGGAGCCCTATGCTGGCCAGGAGCAGCGCGAAGCCACCGAAGAGCGTGAGGAGCTGCGTGAAGAGGCGCTCCCGGCCGCTGGCCTCCGCGAGCTGGGCCGTCTGGGTCTGGATCTCGGGCACCGGCAGGTCCGGGTCCACCCTGGCCACGGCCTGTTTCAGCGCCGGCTCGAGCCGAGCCATGGGCTCCGCCGTCCTGAGCACGACGTAATGGCCGCCGTAGCCGAGCCTCTGGAAGGCGGACGGGTACAGGGTGGGCGGGACCTCCCGCCGGAAGCGGTCGTACCTGCTGTCGCTCACCACCCCCACCACCTGCACGGATCGGGAT
>JBDHGI010000303.1:0-4747 GCA_039589955.1 Gemmatimonadota bacterium
GATCAGCCTGCGCGCTCAGGCTCTTAGGAACGAGAACGATCATGACCAGGGAAAGTACCCCGGCAAGGGTCTTCGGTGGCATAACGTGTCGCGGCGGTCTAACCAATGACTCTATTGCGAATCCCTCGGCTCGTCACCTTGGCTGGATCGCAGAAGTCCAGCAACCTAGAGCCGGGCAGCGACCGTCCGACAGTCTCCACCTGGGGTCTATTCTCGGAGCGACGCCCCTGGGGGATCAGATAGTGCCGTTCGCAACCTAGGCACCAGCAAGACCCGCGTGGCCTAATCCGTTGTCTCCGAAGATCCGGAACCAGCCCGAGGCCCCATCAAGACGACCGGTACCCCCCAAAGGGGACCGATCAGGCCAAGGGCAGGTATGGCCTCAGCGCAGGCCCAGCGTCAAATGCCAGGTGGCAGCGAGCCTCTCGAGCCGCCGCAGCCGGGCTGATGCTCAATCCCCCACGACACCCTGATTCCGAATGGGGTGGACCTTGTGGGAGACTCAAGGGGTCGGCCAGCGGTCCTTCCTTTCGGTCTTGGCTCCGCCGCTACACTTTCCCGTTACTCCTTGTCCTCCCGTTCCTCGCACCTGAAGGCGCTCGCCCGCGCTCGGCCATGAAGACGATCGTATCGGAACTGCTCGCCCTCGCCACCCAGCGGAGCAGGCTTCCGAGGCAGCTTGCACCGTTCGCTCGCTATATGGTCTTGCTGCTCGTCGTTGTTGTCGTCTACGGGTGGCTGTTTCACCTGATCATGGCCTGGGAGGGACAGGACCACTCGTGGTTCACCGGCGTCTATTGGGCGCTCACCGTCATGAGCACCCTCGGATTCGGAGACATCACCTTCGAGAGCGATCTGGGTCGCATCTTCAGCACGTTCGTGCTGCTGACCGGGGTCATCCTCCTGCTCATCATCCTGCCGTTCCTGTTTATCCGCTTCGTCTACGCGCCATGGTTGGATCAGCGCAGCCGCCGCCGGCTCGAGGCGCTCCGGTCCGTACCGGAGGGTGTCTCGGATCACGTGCTGATCTGCGCCAACGATCCTCTCGCTACGGGGCTAATCCGCGAGTTGGACCTCGCTGGTGTGCCGGCGTACGTAATCGAGCCCGACGCGGACCGAGCGATGACGATGGAGGACGAGGGTCTGCCCGTGGTCACGGGCGAGATCGACGCTCTCGAGACATACCGGGCCGCAAGGGCCGAACGGGCCCGCCTGGTGCTCGCGAACTCGTCGGACACGGTCAACTCGAACATCATCCTGACGGTCCGCGAGCTCTCCGAATCGGTCGCGATCGCTGCCGTGGCGGAGTCGCAGGATTCGATCGACGTTTTGGAGCTAAGCGGCGCCACCCACGTCCTGCCGCTCAAACATCGCCTGGGGGAGCATCTGGCGAACCGGGTGAGCGCAGGAATCGAGCGCGCCAACGTGATCGGGCGGTTCCACGATCTCCTGATCGCCGAGTTCCCTGTTCACAACTCGCCCCTTCAGGGGCGTACGCTCCGTGAGATCCGCTTGCAGGAGTTCACGGGCGTCAGAGTGGTTGGGGTCTGGGAGCGCGGACAGCTCCAGCCAGCGCGTCCCGATCACAAGCTCACCCCCCTGTGCGTGCCCGTGGCGATCGGAACGCAGGAGGAGATCCAGGCGCTGAACGAGGTGCTGGTGATCTACGACGCGAATCCCAACCCGGTGCTCATTCTCGGTGGTGGCAAGGTCGGGCGCGCAGCGGCAAGGGCGCTGAAGAGCAGGCAGATTCCAGTGCACATCGTGGAGCGCGACCCGGACCTGGAAGCGAGCATCGCGGACATTCCCGATCGGCTCTTCATCGGTGATGCGGCGGATCGTCAGGTCCTCGACCGAGCGGGCATCGCCGAGGCACCGACGGTCCTGCTCACGACACACGATGATGCCATCAACGTGTACCTGACAGTCTATTGCCGCCGGCTCAACCCCGAGGCGCGTGTCCTCACCCGGGTTACGCACGAGCGCAACGTCGAAGCGATTCAGCGAGCAGGCGCAGACTTCGTCTTGAGTCTATCGTCCTTCGGGGTGCAGACGGTCTTCTCCATCGTCCGCGGTCGACACGCCGTGGTGCTGGGAGAGGGCCTGAGCCTGTTCTTCGTACCCGTACCGGACTCCCTCGCGGGCAGGACGCTCGCGGAGGCGCAAATCGGGGCCCGGACCGGTCTCAACGTGATCGCGCTCAAGCAGGATGACGACCTCGTCAGGGAGTTCGCGCCAGGAAGACGCTTGGCTTCCGGTTCAGAGCTCGTGGCGCTGGGCACGGCTGATCAGCGAGAGCTCTTCCGAACGGTCTTCGCCTAGGACCCCACGCCACCACTCCGCTCTCACTGAGACTCGCTCGATGCGGTGGCGGCCCCCGAGGGCCGCGTCGGTATCGTGGCGCGGAGCGGGCTGTTCAGCGAGACGCCAAACGCTCCAGCTGTTCGGCGAATCCGAGGATCACGGTGACCTCGCTCCGGACAAGGCCTGAGGGTACCTCCTTGAGGATCAGGAGCCGCTCGCCGTCCGCCGACAGATCCCAGTCCTCGGAGGAGTAGGGCCAGGGCCCTGAATACCGTACGGTGGCGTCGCCGGGGGTACCGCTCGCGAGATCGACGGGCACGGACATGATCCCGTCGGAAGTGAAGTAGGCGATCTCGCTCCCCGCCCAGCGCGCCGCGAGGCCGATCCCGATGCGCCGTCTCCGCCTGGAATCGGATCCCTCGGGATAGGGCGCCACCCAGAGCTCCCGCTCCGCTCCTTCGTCGGAGGTGTAGGCGATCCAGCGGCCATCGGGAGAGATCGCGGGCGTCCACTCGTCATGCTCGGACGCGTGGAAGGGCCGCGCTTGAAACTCGCCGTCCAGGGACCCCACGACGATGTCCCGTGACGTCGGGGTGATCGTCATCAGCGCGAGCAGACGTCCATCGGCCGAGACGGACCAGGGGTGCTTGTCGTAAGGGTCGGTGTTGAGCTCGCTCGCCGAGTTTACGACATCCCATTCGGCGCGATACAGGTCGAATTGCGGTCGCTCGAGAGAGAATAGCAGCTCGCGGCCGTCCGCCGTCCACACGGGATGAGAGACCAGTCCGAGGTCCCGGGTCACACGTCGCGGTACATCTTCACCGATTTCGTAGACCCAGATCTCGGTTTGACCGCCGACTGTCTGCTCGACGGCGATTCGAGACCCGTCGGGCGAGATTCTCGGCCGTCGGTATGCCCCCGGATTCGTTACCGCGGGAGACTCCCGGCCATCCCGATCGATCCACACGAGGGTGCTCTGCGAATACCAGTTGTCCGCCTGGACGTACGCCAGGTCTCCGCGATGCGACAGCGCGTACACGCCCTTCGCGTTCACCACGTCGTACGCAACGCCCTCGAGGATCGGGCTCTCGGGGCCCAAGACCGAGAGCGACTCGGGATCGAACGGGACGGCCCACAGCGTCTCGCGGCGCATGAACACCAGGTGCCCCGTCTCCACGTATCTCGCATCGACGCCGTACGAGACGAGACGCGTCCGATCTCCCGTGGGAAGGTGAAGCACCTCCACCGACGAGCTGTCCAAGGGTGGGCGGTAGTTCGTGAAGAGCAGGTGCTCCCCATCCGGCAGGAAGTACGGGTGCCAATGCCCGAGCTCACCGCGGCTCCGGTCGGGCTCGGTGATCTGTTCGACCGCCCCTCCATCTTCGTCGATGGCCCAGAGCCCACCCGTGACGTTGGGTGCGTAGACGATCCTGCCGTCTGCCGCCCACGTGCTACCCGTCATGACCTGCACGCCGGTCGCCAGGGTCGTGGGGGTGCCCCCTTCCACCGGCGCCTTCTGAAGCTCGTTGCCGAACGGATTGACCAAGACCACCCATCGTCCGTCAGGCGAAGCCGAGGGAGAGCTGCCCGTGCCGACGAGATCGAAGTCCGCGTTGTCGAGGCGTCGCCGGTAGACATGCCAATCCGTGCCGGCGCGCTCCTGGCTCAGCAGGACGGCTCGACCGTCCGACGTGAACGTGAGATCGCGCCCGATCGGGTCCGGCGTCCTGAAGGAGAGCTCGACCCGATTCCCCTGAGCATCCCTGCCACGTTCTCGGCGCTCCGCGACGAGCCACACCACCACCACAGCAAGCAAGCCGGTGAGCCCCAGGTGCGCTCGATCTCGCCAGCCTCGGGGTCGCGGAAGCGCCCTCGGTCCCTGGCTGACTCTCGTGTCGCGAAGTGCACGGGCGAGGTCCGCGCCGCTCGCGAAACGGTCAGCCGGCACTCTCTCGAGCGCCTTGGCGACCGCGAGCTCGACGTTCTGAGGGACGGTTGGTCGATGCTCCGTCAGGAAATCCGCTTCACCCTTGATGATCTTGCCCAGTACCGCCTGCGGCGTGCTCCCCGTGAACGGCGGCTCGCCCACGAGCATCTCGTAGAGCACGCACCCGAGGGCGTAGATGTCGGTCGCGGGTCCGACGTGCTCGTCCCCGGTCGCCTGCTCCGGGCTCATGTAGTGTGGCGTTCCGACCGACAGCCCGGTTTCGGTCAGCCTCGAGCCACCGGCTGCCCCGACGGCCAGGGCAATTCCGAAGTCGCTGATGACCGGCTTGCCGTCGACAAGCAGGACGTTGGCCGGCTTGATGTCCCGATGGATGACACCTTGGCGGTGGGCGTAGTCCAGTGCCTCGGCTATGTTCGCCGTGATCCGCACCGCGTCGTCGACGGGAAGCTGCCGCTGTCGGTCCAGCCGTTCACGCAGCGTCTCCCCCTCCACATA
>JBDHGI010000304.1:0-4732 GCA_039589955.1 Gemmatimonadota bacterium
CTCACCGCCGTCGGCTGTGGCCAGGGCGTGGAACTTCTCCAGCTTGGCCGTTGCGGCGCCCTCTTCGAGCACCGGGTCGAGGATATAGACCACCTCGTAGAGCCGCATGTCGTTCCCTCGGTCCGTGAGTCGTTACGGGCCCCGCCGTCTCCGGGCACCGTGCTGCGGCCAGGGGCCCGTGGCGGAGCGGGATAGTCGAGCCGATTAAGCTAACCCGGGCGGGAGGCGTTTCCAAGTGACTGGCCCCTGCCGCCTCACGCCGCCTCGTAGGCCCGCTCCAGCACCTCGAGGGGGATGTCGCCGGGCCGTTCCCACCGACAGGAGGCCGTCCTCCAATCCGGATCCGTCCCCCGACGCCGGTTGTCGCGGGTCAGCGCCTCCGCCGCACCTGGCCCGACCCCGAGGACCGGCGGCCGCTCGGGCACCGGTAGCCCGCGCCGGTCGTAGAAGACCGGCCGGCCGCCCTCCCAGGCGTTCAGCTCCAGCCGGAAGCCCTCCTCGTGAAGGAGCCGATGATGCACGCGGCACACGAGCGCGAGGTTGTCCAGCCGGGTCTCGCCGCCGTCGGCCCAGTGCACCACGTGGTGCGCGTCACAGAACCTCGAGCCGCAGCCCGGGAAGCGGCACCCACGGTCCCGCACCTCGAGGGCGCGGCGGATGGCGGGCGGAATGGTCCGTCGGCGCCTGCCCACGTCGAGGATCCGGCCGTCCCCGTCGTGGCGGACCTCCACCGCCGAGGCGTCGCAGGCGAGCCTGCGAGACGTTTCCGCGGAGACGCGTGTGCCGTCCTCCAGCTCCGAGCGGCCGGGCTCGCCGTCGTGCTCGAGCGTCCCGGCCTCCACGTGGAGCAGAACCTGGTAGCGCTCGGCGCGGGTGCCGCTGATGGGGGTGCCGTCCTCGTCACCCAATCCAAACCCCGCCGCCATGGCCCGCTCGGCCAGGAGCCCCAGGGCGTCGGCCCGGCGCTGCCCGGGCTCAGCCTCGGGCAGGAAGCCCTTCGTCTCTCGGCGGTAGAGCGCGTCACCCGCCGCCTCGATGGCCCGCATGAGCAGCGCGCCCACCTCCGGGTCCAGCCGGCCCTTCACCACGACCATGCCGTCGTCTCCGGGGAAGACCGACAGGGTGCGTGAGGCGTGCCGCAGCCGCTCCAGCTCCACCTCGTCCTTCCGGCTCGCAAGCCGCCAGCTCCGCAGCATGCGCTCCAGATCCGCGGCCGTGCTCCCCCGAGCGAGCTCCAGCAGATCGCCCTCCGTGGTCGGGCTGGCCACCCGCGTGAGCGCGCGCACCTTCGCGAACGAGAGCTCGCCGCGGGCCATGGCGGCGCTCGTCCCCGGGAGCTCGAGGAGCGCGCGGGCGGCCCGCACCTTCTCCCGCGCGGCACCCAGATCGATGCCCGTGCCGAACGCCAGCCAGTGGGCGCAACTCCGGTGCCCTGCGCGCTCCCATCCCTTCAGCCGGTCGAACTCGGCGATGAGGGTGAGCAGCCGGTGCGTCGCGGCGTGGATGTGCGCGGAGAGCGTCGTGATCTCATCGGCGAGATCCTCGAGCCGATCCGGGTCGACCGGGTCGACCATCGGTGTTCCGCGTCCCATGCAACCCCTCCCATCTCACGGTGAGACAATGACTTGCCTCAATGTAAGAGGGGGTTCGGCGACCCTCTGACGGCGCGCTGGAGGCCCGAACGGGGGCTGCCAGGTCAAAGGCGTCGGCGCGGGGCTGCCTCGGGTCGTAGGGGGCGGCGGACGGCGCCTCACGTGGGTCTCGGGAGCCAGTCTCGGACGCCTTCGACTACGTGGCCGCCAAAGTCGTCCATAGCTGGATGGGACAGATTGATGCCCCAGGGAGGCAACACCTGATAGTCGATTTATTGACGCATCGATCTCGACCGCCTCGATGGCCTTGTCGCAGTCTTGGAGGCCGAACGCGGCGTCGAAGTCCTGGGCCGTCGGGCCGAGACTGCCGAAAGGTCGCGTCATCAACCCTGTATGTCCTCGTGGATAGGCTGCCTGTGCGTTCTTCATCACACAGCAACGGCCATACCGGGATCACCTCTCATGAGTTAGGTGACGGCCCGACCACTCTCAAGAGCCGCACCCGGCAGTGTCCATCACCTCTCGAAACGTTCTCGGGCACCCGGGACGTCGCCAGGATGCAGGCTCACCGACAGGACCTCCACCGGTCTTCCTCGACTGAGGAACACCTCATGTCTGACAGACCCGCGATCTTCCACCGATGCGGTCACTGAGATGGTCCGATCGAAGGGGACACCACACACCATGAATGCTCCACTCGCGTCCGTTCGGGTGGCGATGGATCGATCCCACCCCGCGATGCGGGAACGCTTGAGATGCACGTCCGCTATTCTCTGCCATTCTGCTTTGACCGACGCGCCTGCGACGGCCACGCCAGCTCGAGAGTCCACGACCCCGCCCACGACGATTCCTGTGGTTGGGTCCCAGGCGTCCATTCCGCATACGGATGCCATGATCTCAGCTTGGGGCAGTGGGTCTATCAGCACTTCGGTCACCTCGCCCGGATCAACGCCCGCCTGGACCACCGCAAACTCGCGATCTAGACCCATCAGTTCCGGGCGGAGGTAGGCGATCTCGTACTGGCCCTCTGGCAGCCCACCTAGACGGAAGCTCCCGGTTTCATCAACGTCGGCTTTGGCCCCGACTCCAATCACAGACACCGAGCCGGTCCCTCCCGAGCTCAGCCTTCCAACGATGGTCCCTGGGCGCTCCGTGAACGCAAGCGTGCCCGTCCCAAGTCTACGCGCGCTCGCGACTCGTCCACCCTCTTCCGCTATCCCCTCCAAACGCACGCGACGCCTCCGAATCAGCGGCTCCTGAACCTCCACGGCGATCGGCATCCGGATGTGCCACCGCGAGACAATCCATGTCCCGTCTGGAAGTCCATGGAAGTCGACCCTTCCCCCGATCTTGGAGTTCCTGACCTCTTCGGCGAGTCCCGGCAGGCTGGTATATCGGAAGTCCAACCACCTGAGTGCTCCGGAATCCCGCTCGAGCCATAGCTCTCCCTCGATATCAGGCGTCTGCGATCTCACCCGGATAGGCCGGAATGCCAATCCTATGAGGTCGGAACGACCACCGTCGCCGGACTTGAGCAAGAAGCAGTGGGACTCAAGGAAGGCTTCGGAGAGGAGGGCGTAGGCATCTGGAGCGTAGTAACGGTCGCCGCCGGCATCGGGCACGACGAAGCCGCCACCGAGGAGTGCCTCGATAGGACGACTCGCGATCGGCCTCCGGGCCATGGTGGTTTGTCTTGATTCCGTGCCTCTTCGAACGGTGAGCGATGCGGGGTGGAGCTCGCGTCTGTACTTGACGAGGCTGTAACGGTAGGTCGCCATCGAGTCGGTGAGAGACGCTGCCGTCAGCGCCTTCCTGGCCTCCTCCCAAACACTCTGTGTCTCACCCTCCGCATCATGTGGGAGCTCACATCGTTGATCGCCGTGAACATCGATTCCCCCGAGCGCGATCGGCCGTTGCCTCATCGGGATCCTGACCCGGACAGTGTCGCCGGCTTCGAGGCGCAGCCCTACTAGACGGTCGGTGTCGGCTCCAAGCCGCTCAACCCTGACAGCATAGACGCCGGGTCCGGGAGCCTCGAGCTGGAATTCTCCATTCGCGTCCACCAAGTAGCGCTGCAGGTCTCGCTCAGCTTCGTCAACCAGGATGGCCAGGACTGCCGATAGAGCAACCCCGGTGTCCGAATCGACCACGACACCCCGAACGACCTGCGCCCCTCCCGGGCGTGCGAGGAGTCCATGAAACAACAACAGTCCCAGCACGCATGCCGCTCTCCTGAAGGCCTCCATCCGATCCCTTTCTCCCTTCCGCACGGACCATAATGCGCCTGCCAGGGGCCACTTCGCCAAGCGGCCCATCAATCGGTTGCACTGCACCTCAGGCGTGAATCGGTCCCGGGGCTCAGGCAGTCCGACTCCTGCCCGACCTCCCCTACCCCTCGGGAGATGGGGGCGGTGGGGCCTCGCCGGTCACTCGGAAAGCCACGGCATATGCCAGCGCGCATGCTACCGCGACGGACGTGGACCAGGCGTCACCCGGGACGACCCTGACCAGGAGAGCGACGGTCAAGACCACCGAGGCCACCACCGCGCTCGCGCCGCGCGATGGACGCAGGGATCTACGATGATGGTCGGTGACGGCCGCCTCGAGTCGGGACCTCATTCCGAGAGGCATCTCGTCCGCGACCGACAGAATCTCTCTCAAGACGTCGATCGTCTTCTCGTCGTCGTTCAGGTGCTGGTTCATAGTCACTCATCTACGAGGGAAGAGTCTTCGGGAAGGCTCCGGCCCAGCTCACTCCGGAGCTTGGCCAGTGCGCGGTGGAGGGAGGCTTTGATGGTCCCCTCAACCCTATTGAGGGCCTCAGATGCCTCTTTGGTTGACATCTGCTCGACGACTCTCAGAATCACGACCTGCTGCTGCAGCTCGGGCAGGGCGGCAACCGCCCTCCAGAGCCGTTGTCGAAGCCGTTCCTCCTCGAGGGTGTTGGGAGGCGAGACCGTCGGGCTTGGGGAAAGCCAACGGGCGCGCAGGGACGCCCGACGAAGCCGGTTGCGTGCTCGTGTTCGTCCCACGTTGAGCACGACTCGGCGCAGCCACGCCCCGACCATCTCCGGATCACGGACTGCGTGACCCTTCCTCAGCGCGACGATCCATGCCTCCTGCAGAATGTCCTCCGCCTC
>JBDHGI010000305.1:0-4732 GCA_039589955.1 Gemmatimonadota bacterium
GCTGCCACGAATCGGAGGTCTTCCGGGTCCTGGGTGATCTTCACTCAGCCTCGCCCCGATACGGGCCGGAGGAGGCTCTCAGAGGGGTTGGATTCAGCCGATCTGAACTTTAGGACCTCCTTTGGAATCTCACATCGTCAGCTCGGGGCAGGCTATCTCAAACGTATAGGCGGGCGGGCCAATCCCACTCCACTCATGCTCGCCGACGAGAACCTCGCTCTCCCCGCCCAACCGTGACACACCCACGCGTGTCCAGCCGATATGACCCCGGTCAATCTCGAACACGACCGGCTCAGCGGTGCAGCTGTCCAACAACAGCATGTCCATGACTCCTTCGACCTGCTGCCCCGTGTTGGCATCGTCCAGAGGCTGTATCAGTGTGATCCGCTCGTCGCCGAACCGGAATAGTCGCGCCGCTGCGCTCACGGAAACCACGTCAGGCCTTCCCCATCTCTCCCCGCTCAGCAGCCGCAGCGTAGTCCAGTCCGAAGTCGTGGTCATGCGAACACGAAGGGTAGGGCTTTCCGGCCAGTCTATGCTGAGGAATTGCCCCGCCAACTGACTGGTGAGTGTCAGATACCCGTCTGGCGGGAGAGGCTGGTAGCTGGCGTAGTCATATCCCTGTCCATCATTCACGTTCTCCAGCGCGGGTTCGATTTGAGAACCTTCGTGCCATTCGTTGAATGATGTGACCGCCACCATGAAAGGCTGAATGCCCACCGCCAACGCAGCATTCCACTGCTCCCTGTAGGTCTCTCCTGCCAGCCGGGGGAGATACGTCTCCTCCGGATAGTCGATCCTGCGGGCCGAGTTCCCGGGCGCCACGCCGGGGACGTACAGGGTTCGCGCCGGGAGGCTCTCGGCCCACGAGAAATCCAGCTCCTCCCCCTGCCGAATCGTGATGTATTCGTAGATCCCGTCGAAGTGGGCGTCCTCTGCCAGGTAGCCCTGTTGCGCTTGGCCGATCACGACCGTGGCCTCAGCGAGGCCATGGATGGCGTCCATCGCGTCCCGCCAGTAGCTGTACTCCACGCGACACCCACCGGGACAGGAGAAGTCGGATACTGCGGGAGCAAACAGATAGAACAGACCCTTGGGACGATCGTCCGGATTCCAGCGGGTGGAGGCGGTGGTGCGGAAGAACGCCGGGTGACTCCCATAGTGCTCGTAGAGGTATTGGATGTCCTGCACCAAACGGTCCGCGCTGCGGCCATGATAGGGCTCGACGTGAAAAGCGACCTCGATGCCGTACTGTGCGGCAACGTCCAGCAGGAGCGGCACGATGTCGTCTTCAAGGGAGCTCTGCCCCCACCACGTCGTGATGATCACACCGATCCCCGCCTGCCGCACCCACGCCATGTGTCTGGCGACGGTCAGGCGGTCAGTAGAGCTATACGCACCCAACACGGGGTAATAGTCGCTGGCGATGTCGTCAGGCGGTGAGTGGGAGTTCTGTGTCCAGTGTATCCACTGACCGTCGAATTCAGGGTTTCCGTACCAGCTGTAGTAGAACGCGGCAATACTGGAGGAGGGTTGCGGGCCTTCCACGGGCGGGAAGACGGTGAGGACCGCGTCGTCGGACACGGCGTTGGCAGTCGCCGTAATCGTGGTCTTTCCCGGGCCCTCGGCGGTGGCGAGGCCTGAAGCGTCCACCGTCGCCACGGCCGGGTCCGAGGAGCTCCACAGGAGACTCTCCGCCGGAATGTCGTGCCCGTTCTCGTCGGTGGCCGAGGCAGTGAACTGACTGGTGGCGCCCAGCTCCCAAAGGGTGTCCGCGGCAGGAGTGACATCCACCGTGACGGCCTGCTGGCTGACCGTCAGTGTGGCAGAGCCCGAGACCCCTGCCGTGGTTGCCGTGATGTTCGCGGCCCCGCTTCCCTCTGCCCTCGCGAGCCCCGCCGCATCGACCGACGCGACATCTGTGTTCGAGGAGCTCCAGCTGAACACCTGGCCAGTCATCGTATTGCCGTTGGCGTCCTTGGCGACCGCGGTGAACTGACTGGTGGCCCCCAGTGCCGTCACTGTCGCCGAAGCCGGACTGACCTCCACCAGCGAAACCGAGGGGAGCGTGGGCCCCGGTGTTCCGTCACAGCCCAGCGCCTGCGCTCCCGCCAACAACACGAACGTGACTCCAGCGATGCTACGTGACGGGCTCATCCCGGTCCTCCTAGCCTCAGCGCAGTGCTCGGCGAGCGCTTCCCTTCCAGAGCTCACGTCAATCAGCTCGTCGGCCGCCCCATGGTCCTGCGGATAACGACTCCCGGTAGCTCGTCAGCATAGGATCGTTCTCTGGCCCTGGGAAGTATGCTGCGCCGAAGAGTTGGCGCCTGAGCCCGTCACCCTCGGAACCCGCCCCTGCTGGCACGAGGGCCCCTCTGGTTGAGATCGTTATCTCGAAGTCGGGCAAGCCCAAGGCCCGCCTGGTGCCGCTGGAGGACATGCGGCCTCTGCGGGAGCCCGGTCGGGGCCGGGGCAAATGGAAGGTGGCCGATGACTTCGACGCGCCGCTCCCTCCCGAGGTGCTTCGGGCGTTTGGAGTCGAAGAGGGGTGAGGCTCCTCCTCGACACCCACGTGCTCATCTGGTGGGACGAGGGCGCGCCGCTGTCGAAGAAGGCCATGGAGGCCATCCGCGACGCCGAGCAGGTATACGTCCCACTCCGCCTCGCCCACACCGAGATCCTCGCCGAGCTTCCGACGCACCATGGTGACCCCTTCGATCGGATGCTCGTGGCTCAGGCCCGGGCCGAGGGTCTCACACTGGTGACCCGGGACTGGACTCTCCTCAGGCGCTACGGAGTCCGGGTGTTGAAGGCATAGGAGCTCATTGGGGCGACAAAGAGAAAGCGGGGCCCCCGAGGGACCCCGCTCCCGAACGGTCGAGCCCGCCGCCGGCCTCAGTCCCGGGGCAGCCTCAACGCCACCAGCGAGCCCGGATGGTCCGAGCCGCCGATGGCCATGACGATGTACTGGACGCCGTCGTGGAGGAACGTCATGGGCGCCGTCATGGTGGGCGCCGGGATCTCCACCACGCCGAGCTCGTCTCCGGTGCGCTTGTTCACGGCGTGGAGGCGGGGCTCCCCTCCGCGACCCTCGCCGTACATGAGCAGGGTCCTGGTCACCAGGGCCGTGGCGTGGGCCCGCTGTCCTGTGTTGGGCAGGTCCACGCCTTGGAGCGCCGCGTGGTTCCGCACGTCTTCCGGCGTGTCGCCGTTGGGGATCCACCAGAGGTGCTCACCCGTGTTCATGTCGATGGCGGTGATCCGCCCCCAGGGCGGCTTGAAGAGGGGAAGCCCCTGGGGCCCACGGACTCCGCCGGGTCCCACGCTCACCCAGCGCACGTTGCTGTCGGGATCGACGTCGGTTCCCGGCTCCAGACGGGGGGCGCTGCATCCCTTGGTGGTCGCCGTGTACAGGATGCCCGTCTCGGGGTCCACCACGGTGCCGCCGGGGATGTTGGTGCCCCCGTTGGCGCCGGGGCAGTGGATGGAGGCTTGAAGGCCGTTCATCCCTTCCACCGCCGGTGGGTTGAAGAGCGGTCCCAGGCGGAACCCCGACGCGATCTCGAGAGCCTGGGCCTTCAGCTCCGGGGTGAAGTCGATGAGGTCGTCCTCGGTGATGCCCTGCATCTCGTACGCCGCGGGCTTGGTGGGGAAGGGCTGGGTGGGGGAGAGCTTCTCGCCCGGCACGTCAGACTGGGGCACCGGTCGCTCCTCGATGGGCCAGATGGGCTCTCCGGTCTCCCGGTCCAGGGAGTACGCGAAGCTCTGCTTGGTGGTCTGAACGATGGCCTTGATGGGCCGGCCGTCCACGACGACGTCCATGAGGTTGGGTGCCGCCGGGTTGTCGTAGTTCCAGACGTCGTGATGCACGGTCTGGAAGTGCCACCTCCGCTCACCCGTCCTCACGTCCAGGGCCAGCAGCGTGGTGGCGAAGAGGTTGTCGCCCGGGTGGAAGCCCCCGTAGTAGTCGATGGTGGGCGGGTCCGTGCCGACGTACACCAGACCGAGCTCGGCGTCGGCCGACATGGGTGCCCACGCCGACACGTTGCCGGTGTAGCGCCACGCGTCGCTCTCCCAGGTCTCGTTGCCGAGCTCGCCTTCCTGGGGGATCACGTTGAAGGTCCAGAGGTGCTCGCCGGTGGCTGCGTCGTAGGCCAGGATGTTGCCCGGGACGTTCTCTCGTCGGGTCTGGTAGTAGCCCTGCTCGTGGGAGTTGCCGACGATCACGACGCCGTTGACGATGATGGGCGGCGTGGAGTTGGTGATGTAGCCCACCTCCGCCGGTAGGCCGTCCTCGCGGTCGTGCTCCCAGGGACCCAGGTCGTCGAGGAGGTCCACGACGCCGCCGTCGCCGAAGGACTCCACAGGCCGCCCGGTCTCGGCGTCCAGGGCCCAGAGGAAGAACGCCGGTGTGATCAGATAGATCCGGCCCCGGCCGTCCACCTCCTCGTAGGCCACGCCCTTGCCGTAGTTCTTTCGCATCGAGTCCCGCCAGCGCTTCGTCTCGGGCTCGCGGAAGACCCACAGCGTCTCCCCCGTCGCCGGGTCGATGGCTACCGCCGTGCGGCGGGAGCCGGCGACGCTGTAGAGGGTTCCGTCCACGTAGATGGGCGTCGCGCGGAGGAGTGGATCGGGGCCCGTGTGGCTGAAGTTGTCCCCTCGCCAGACCCAGGCCACCTCCAGCTCCCCGAAGTTCCCTGCGTCGATCTGGTCGAGGGGAGAGTAGCGCGTG
>JBDHGI010000306.1:0-4731 GCA_039589955.1 Gemmatimonadota bacterium
TCCGCCCGCTTCTGCGCGCCAGGGCTTCCTGGCCTACTTAACAACATCTCGACCTTAACGCCTCGACGAACTGCTTCGAGCACGGCTCCCCGGAACCGGGGCCAATAGTCCGGCTCGTTCGTCAGATAGCTCCAAGTGTCGAGAATCCGGACCGCTCGCTTGGACTTCTCGGCCACGGCGTCCATGAAGTCAAAGGCAGGCAGCTGAGGATACTCGCGGATGCCGAATAGATTGAGCTCGTTGATTCTCTGGATTCCATAGTCGAGGAGCACGAAGAAGAGGATGGCTCCCAGAATCTCCACCGCGAGGCCGGGTAGGATCTCGAGGATCAATCCATCTGGAGCCCAACCCATTTCGTACTGAAAGATGAAGCTGATGGCGACGAGAAGGGCTCCCGCCAAGACGAGGATGGAGATTCTGACCTTGTTCTGGCGCAGCACCGTGGACGCATCACGAATGGCCGCAGCATACTCGGCGATCATCGACACAAACCGACCGGGCATACGGTCTCCTGGCTCTCTGATCAGAGAAGTCGCCGAAAGTCAAATCTCTATCGCGAATCCCTCGGCTCGTCACCGTCGATGGATCGCAGAAGTCCGCAACCTAGAGCCAGGCGGCGACCATCCGATAGCCCCCGCCTGGGATCCGTTCTCGGAGCTACAGCCCTGGTGGATTGGATGGCGCCGATCCCAAACTAGTGGACTGTTTCTCAGGAATCGTTAACACGGATGCGGCGCTTGGTGTTGCGGTAGGTCCAAGGGAAGGGGCGGCAGTGGCGGTTATGGAGTCGGATGTAACTCATGGTTTTGCGGCGCAGTCCCGTTGGATGAGATCACGCTGGATCCTGGCGAACCAGATCTCGACCTGGTTGAGCCAAGAGGAGTAGGTGGGCGTGTAATGGGATGGAGACCGTGGCGTGAGCGTCGAGCCAGGCGAACACGGCCTTGGCGCACTAAGGTCGGACCTCGGTCATCAAGGCGAGGAGGTTGCCGTCAGGATCTCGGAAGAAGGCCATCCACAACTCATGATCGGGCAGCCTGGCCACAAGGTGCGGCTCAGCTTCGAACACGACCCCTCGAGTTGACAGGGTCTCAAACGCGGCTCTGAGATCATCGACCTTGTAGTAGACCACCGAGCTCTGACCCGCCTGAGCCGCAGCCGGGCCATCGAGCATTAGGCGGACGCCGCCACAATCGAAAAAGCCGAGGCCAGGTGGGGCCCGGAAGAGGAACCGCATTCCGAGCAAATCCCGATAGAACGCGATGGCCCGATCCACGTCACCTACTGGGATCGCGATCTGCCCGATCCGGTTCAACCCGGGCCAGGATGCTGTCGAATCGCTCATGGATGACTCCCCACTGCGTGTGGACTGTGGCCTAGCGTCTCGCGCTTCTACTGTGCGGGCTACCTGCTAACCCTCCACAAGTGGCAACAGACCTACCCCCACGGCAACCCGTTTCAGGTGATGGGATGGACTCCCCCTCCGGCAGTGGCAGCACTCTGTCACGAAATGAGAACGGCCCAGAACGCCAATCCGAAAGGGGAGCCACATGGAGACTACGCAGGTAGCGGTGGATCTGGCAAAGAGCGTGTTCGAGATCGCGGTGTCGCACGAGGTCGGCTAGGTGGCCGAGCATCGACGGCTCAACCGCTCGGGCTTCCGAAGGTTCCTTCAGAGCCTTGAGCCCTCCGAGATTCTGATGGAGGCGTACCTACCTCCGTATGCTCCTCATCCACGGAGCCCGATACGCTCTTCGTGCCGGGATGTTGACCGACGAGCCCGACGACCTCAGGGCCTGGGCGCTGGACGTCAAGAAACGTAAGGGGTTCAACCTAGCCGCGGTCGCCATCGCCAACAAACCGGCTCGCGTCGCGTACACAGTCTGGACCGACGAGCGAGACTTCGAACCCCGGCGAGCCGCCTGATCCACAGCCCACGCTCACCCGCGACGACGAGGAGGAGCCACCTACACAGCGAACTGCGTTGACGTGAGCCCCTGCGGCTGAGCAAGCGATTGGCACCCCACGCGCGACTTTCCATCGTGGCCAGGGCAACCATGCGCCCATATGGGGGCTGGAGATACGACTGCAGTCGACCCTTTCTGCTTCGCTGTCCTACCTGCACAACCGGGGAGTCCAGATGCGCTCGTTGGCTAGCGATCCGGCCCGCACAGGCGGCTCAGCGAGATCGGGAAAAGACAGCACCGTGGGGCTTGGCAGGTCCGGTCTCTCCGTGGGGCCAACTGGCTCGATTGAATTCGACTCCGATCTGGCCCGTAACCTCGTCGCGGAACTGCTCGTCGAAGCTCATTCCTCCGGTTTCTGGATCCACGTCGACCAGGAGAACCCTGGTTCGGGTGGATCCCATGAAGGTCTCTTCGGAGAGAGCCGCCTCATCCTCAACGGTGCTGGACGTGAGCACGACCCGTCGGCCTCCGGGCTCGAATGAAATCCAGTGGGGCCACCACGGCTCATCCCATTCCAGTTGATCTAGGAGGACGGGGTTGGATGGGTCAGAAATATCGAACGAGATCAGGGAGGACCCTGCGGAGTTCGCGTACGTCTGCAGCCAGATGTCCCCATAGGTCGCCGGAATACCGCATTCGTCGGTTTCGTAGTCGGACCAGGGGAGAACATGCACGAGCTCGGCCCTCGGTTCCTCCGAATCCAAAGCGTGCAGTCGATACAGCGCGCATGTAAACGTCGTCAGCATCGCGGTCGCGCTGTCACTTAGCAGCCGCACCTCGGCCGGATCACGATGTTCATAACCCCGTTCTCCGGGCTCGAGAACGACGGTTTTTATGAGACTGAGGTCGTCGAGTCGCCAGACTTGAAAAGACGTCCCCGTTGCTTCGGAATGCATGTCCGAAGTCGTGCTCACAGCCCGGTTCAGCCGTGGAATCGGGGTGACGCTGTATGCCCGGATCTCCGGATCGGCAGGGTCTGCTACATCGACGGCCCTCACGAGTCGGCCAGCCGGGTCGAGCTCGAGTAGGCCGCCAGCAACCTCGTTCCCTTCACCCTTGGTCTGAAACGTCGAAAGCACGTTTCCGTTCGGTAGCCTCTCGAAGGTGTGCGGATACGTGTATTCTCCGATGGCTCCAAAGGACGACACGACCCGCGGTGACAGCGGGTCGGAAAGATCGATCACGAAGCTCTGGCCAGCCGTGAACGAGTTGACGAACAACGAGTCGTTCGCAGGCGCCACGTGCTCAGAGTGGTGGGCTCCGCCCTTTACACCGACTGGGACACTCGCGACCACCTGACCGTAACCGGCCGACTCCGGATCGGCGTCGATGACCGCGAGAAAATCGCTGCCCGAGTCGTCCCCCGCTCCCGCCCACACGTAGAGGAAGGGGCTGTGCGACTCACTCCCGGTGGCGTCGGACGGGGCTTCGGACGTTAGTCCGCACCCAGGGAAAAGAATGACTGCCACGAGAAGACAAGACTGTTTCGTTCGTTGCACGGATGGACTCGCTTGTAGACCAAATGGAATTGGAACGATCGCTAGCTAACTAATGACTCTACTGCGAATCCCTCGGCTCGTCACCGTGGGATGGACCGCAGAAGTTCGCAACCTAGAGCCGGGCAGCTCGAGGCTTTCAAAGTCGTGCAGGCACAGGCACTCCTCCTTCAGGGTCCGGATGAAGCACTCCGCCACCCCGTTGCACTCCGGCTCCCCCACGTAGGAGGCCGTCGAGCGGATCCCGAGCCAGGCCAACTCTCCCTGGAACTGATGGGCCGTATACTGCGGACCCCAGTCGTGCCGCAGGCCGAGCCCCAGTGCGATCCGTGGCGCATAGCCGTGCATGTGGTCCCTGACGCCCTGCCGGATCGGCTCCAGCGCTGCCCACCGATCCCCCTTCTTCGCCACGTGCCAGCCCACCACATCCGTCACACAGTGGTCCACCGCCACGAAGGCCCAGCACCACCCGTCCTGCTTCGTGTAGAACCGTGTCGCATCCGTGCCCCACAACTCGTTGGGCTCATCCGTCGTGATCCGCCCACTGTGGCTCCGGTCCCCCCGTGGGTGACCGCGCCGGACCGGCGCCAGCAACCCGTTCTCCCTCATGAGCCGCAGCACGCGGTTCTTCCCCACCCGGATACCCTTCGCTCTCAGGCGTGCCCGCACTTTGCGGTGCCCCTCGCCCAGGAAGTCACTCTCCTGAAGCACTACCCGGATCTCTTCCACGAGCTCGGAGTCCGCCAGCTCCGTCTTCGGCCCCCGCTTCTTCGCTTCGCCCTGATCCGCATGCCTCGCTCGAGCTCGGGCCGCGTAGACCGTTGAGCGACCCACACGCCAGACCTCGCACACCATCGTCAGCGGATACGGCCGGCCCGTGCAGGGACTCACTCGCGTCCGCGCTTCAAGAGCTTCCTCAGCTCGTCCCCGTAGCCCCTTTTTTCGAGGAGCTCCTTCGCAAGCTCCATCCGCATCGTCACCTCCCCGAGCTTTGCCCGGGTTCGGATCAACTCCCGTTCCGTCGGGTCGCGGCTCCGTTTCTTCAGTCCTTGCTGCCCGCCCTCCAGGAACACCCGCCGCCATTCTTCCAGTTCAGGCGGCGCAACCTGGATCTCGCGGCTCACCTCCCCCAGGTCCTCTCCCCTCAGCAGCCGGAGTACCACCTCCGTCTTCCGCTGTGCGCTCCACCGTTCCGGTGGAGTTCCTCCGCGACCTTCGGTCGCTGCGGACTCCCCAGCCTTCTGGGACATCTTCAACCCCTTTCTCTC
>JBDHGI010000307.1:0-4725 GCA_039589955.1 Gemmatimonadota bacterium
AGGGACGGACCCGGCGGTGAGAGACTAGCCACGGGTCTCGGTGGCCGCTGCCCGCTTCAACGAGGAGCAGACGCTTCCCGCGCTGGTCCTGCGAGTCCTGGCGGTCCTGGACTCCTTGCCGGGCGGTCCTCATCAGCTCGTGCTCGTGGACGATGGCAGCACCGACCGCACCCGCCCGATGATGGAGGAGGCCGCTCGCCAGGACCCTCGGATCGTGTCGATCTCGCTGTCGCGGAACTTCGGACACCAGCGTGCGCTTTCCGCGGCTCTCGATCACGCGTCGGGCGAGGTGGTCGTGCTGCTGGACGGGGATCTCCAGGATCCCCCCGAGGAGATTCCCCGCTTCGTCCAGGCCTATCGGGAAGGGTACGATGTGGTCTATGCCCGCCGTGAGCGTCGGAAGGAGCCCCTGTGGCTGCGATTCTGCTACTGGGCCTACTATCGCCTTCTCGCCTGGATGGCCCGTCCCACGCTGCCTCTGGATGCCGGGGACTTCTCCCTCATGTCGGCGAGAGTGGTGCGGGAGATCCGCAGCGCTCCGGAGAGGCAGAGGTACTTGCGCGGGCTGCGCGCCTGGGCGGGCTTCCGCCAGCTCGCCCTCCCCGTCGAGCGGGCGGGGCGCCATGCCGGGAAGTCGAAGTACTCCCTGGGTCGTTTGGTCCAGCTGGGCCTCGACGGGATCTTCTCGTTCTCGATCTTCCCCATCCGCGCCATGTCCGTGCTGGGCGCCACCGCCGTCTTCCTCACCGTCCTCTTCGCCCTGTATGCGCTGTACGCCAAGGTGGTCCTGGGTCGCTCCCCCGAGGGATTCACCGCATTGCTCCTCGTGGTGACGTTCGTGTCCGGCGTCCTGCTCTTCTTCCTCGGCGTCATCGGCGAGTACGTGGGTCGCATATACGAGGAGGTGAAGGGCCGACCCATCTACATCGTGGAGCAGGTGATTCGCTCCGACTCCGACGGCGAAGGAGAGTGAGGTCCAAGTGGACGTGGCGTATGGACAGCGCTACCGCCTTCTGTACGAGCGACACTGGTGGTGGCGTGCCCGGGAGGCCGTCGTCCTTCGGGAGCTGGGACGGTTCCGGCCGGGGGGCGGGTGGCGCCGGGCACTCGACGTCGGCTGTGGAGACGGGCTACTCCTCGATGTCCTGGGGGGTTACGCCTCATCCGTGGAGGGCCTCGAGCCGGATCGCGATCTCGTGTCCGCGGCACGGGCCGACCGCATCCACGTCCGGCCCTTCGATGCCGCCTTCCAGCCCGGCCGTACCTACGACCTGATCCTCTTTCTGGACGTCCTGGAGCACCTCGACCAGGTGGAGTCCGCCGTGGCCCACGCGCGTGCGCTGCTGGACCCCGGTGGCGTGATAGTGGTCACGGTTCCCGCCTTCAGGCACCTGTGGACCACCCACGACGATCTGAACCACCACGTCACGCGCTACACGAAGCGGCGCCTCCTGGACCTCTTCTCCGACGGCTTCCAGGTCATGGAGGCCCGGTACTTCTTCCGGTGGGTGTACCCCGCCAAGATCGTGCAACGGCTCCTGGAGCGGGCCCGGCGGCCCCATCCGGCGCCGCCCCAGGTGCCGGCAGACCCGGTGAACTCTGCCCTCTACCTGCTCTCTCGCTTCGAGGAAGCTCTGCTGCGCCGGGCCCCGCTCCCGTTCGGATCGTCCCTGCTCGCCGTGGCTCGAAAGCTCCCGGACCCAGACGCGCCGCCCGCTACTTCCCGCCGTCCACCGGGAGGACCTGACCCGTGATCCATCCGGCGAAGTCCGAGGCAAGGAACAGGACGGCGTGGGCGATATCCGCGGGGGTGCCCAACCTGCGCAGGGCGATCCTCTCCACCAGGGCTCGCTGTCCCTCGGGGCCATAGGAATCCCACTGCCGCTCGGTGGTCGGGTTGGAGAGCACAAACCCCGGAGCCACGTTGTTCACGGTGATCCCGAAGGGGCCGAGCTCGTGGGCCAGCTGCCGGGTCAGCCCGATCTGCCCTGCCTTCGCCGACGCGTAGGCCTGGATTCCCGTGAGGCTCACCCCGAGTCCCGCACCGCTCGAGATGTTCACGATGCGCCCGTACCCGGCCCGCTTCATGAGCGGAGCCACGGCCTGGGCGCACCAGAACGCCCCGGTGAGATTCACCGCGACGATTCGGTGCCAGTCTCCCGGAGGCACCTCCTCGAGGGGGCGATCTACCTGACCCAGCACGCCTCCGGCGTTGTTCACGAGGATGTCGATCCGTCCGGTGGTCTCCACCACCTCCCGCACCCACACCTCCACGCTGTCGCGATTGGTGACGTCCACCCGGCTCACGGCACAGGCCGACCCCACCGTCTCGGCGGTCTCGGCCAATCCCCCGGCGTCGACGTCACACGCGAACACGCGCGCTCCCCGATGGGCGAAGGCCCCGGCGATGGCACGCCCGAAGCCGTGTGCCGCCCCCGTCACGATTGCCGTCCGACCCTCGAAGGTGACGTTCATCCGATCACCAGCCCTCCGCGAGGAGAGCGGCCGTCTCCTCCACGGCCACGCTCCACACTTTGACGAGCTCCTCGTCCGGACGCTCGTAGTACCCGCCGAAGGAACCGTCCCCGATCCTGAGTCTGAGCTCCTCCGGAGAGAGCCGGTCCCTCCCCGACAGATCGACCGGCGGCTTCGACCCCACGGGCGCTCCCACGCCCTCGACGCGGGTCCAGGGATAGCCCTCCATCCAGGAGGCGTGGGACGCGTGAGCGTCGACGGCGCGCACCGCCGCCATGGTCCTCGGGGCCTTCCACCAGTCGTGCCACCGCAGGCGGACACCGGTCCGTGCATCCGCCCACGCCTCGACGGAGGGCTTGGCGACGGCGTTTCCCCCGTGTCCGTTGACCACCAGGATCCGGCGGAATCCGTGTTGGTGGAGGCTGTCCAGGATGTCCGTGAGGAGGGCCGTGTACGTGTCCGGCCTCAGCGTCACGGTTCCGGGATAGCCCATGAAGTAGGGAGTCAGCCCGTAGGCCACCACCGGGAATACGGGGACGCCGAGCGGCCGCGCGGCGTCCACGGCCACCCGCTCGGCCAGGATGGCGTCCACGGCGAGACTCAGGTAGGCGTGCTGCTCCGTGCTTCCTACGGGGAGCACACAGCGGTCGTCCCGTTTCAGGAATGCCTCCACCTGCATCCAGGTCATGTCGGCGACGCGCATACCTTCCGGGTCCTCCGCTCCTCAGGTCGACGCCAGCACCTTCTCGGCGGCACGGGCAATCTTCTGCTGCGCCACGGGAAGCGCCACCTCCGGAGTGCCCTCCAGACTGATCCATCTCCGGTCGTCCGACCTCGGCCCCTCTCCCTGGAGCAGGACGGGGTGATACGTCGCCTCCAGGTGTGTGAAGCGGTGCCTGACGGACTGCAGCGGTCGGGATTGCGTGGACGTCAGCTCGATGCCCTCGCCGGCGGCAGCGGCCCTCGCCACCTGAACCGGGTCATCCCCGCCCTCCATGGAGCCGGCGGGAAACGACCACAGGCCTCCGAGAAGCCCTTCGTCCGGACGGCGTCGCACGAGGACCCGTCGGTCTCCATCCACCACCACCGCCGACGCAAGGAGGACCTCCGGAACGGCCCGGCGGGCCGATCGCCGGGGTCGGTCCTCGACGGTCCCCGCGGCCCTCGCCTCGCACCACGCCTCCAGCGGACAGGCACCGCACGCCGGTCTCCGGGGCGTGCACACCGTCGCCCCCAGGTCCATGAGCGCCTGGTTGAAGTCGCCGGGTCTGGTCCGGTCCAGAAGGCTCCCGGCGACCTCCCGGGTCCAGGCGGGCGTGGGCGTGGGCTCGTCGAAGAGCCTGGCCAGGATCCTGCGCGCGTTGCCGTCCACGGCGGGAACCGGCTCGCCGAAGGCGATGCTGGCGATGGCGCCGGCCGTGTACTCTCCGACGCCGGGCAGCTTCCGCAGCTCCCGGTAGGTTCCGGGCCAGCCGCCATCCTCACGCTCCCTGATCATGCCCGCGGTCCGATGCAGGTTGCTGGCCCGCCGGTAGTATCCGAGCCCCTGCCAGGCCAGGAGCACGTCGTCTCGGGAGGCGTTGGCCACCGCATCCACCGTGGGGAACCGCTGCAGCCATCGTCTGTAGTACGGTATCACCGTCTCCACCCGCGTCTGCTGGAGCATGACCTCGGAGATCCAGGTCCGGTACGGGTCAGCCCGCTCCCGCCAGGGCAGTGGCCTTCGGTTGGCGTCGTAGTGGCTCAGGAGCGCCACCCTCAGGCGGGCGGCTTCACGGGGTGCGAGCACGCCGCGTGCAGGCGGGGATCCGGACCGACTCATGGCACGAAGGTACTCTGACCCGTAGTGTTCCGCTTCATGCGCTTCACGACCTACACCAAGTACAAGGGCCGGTGGCTCGACGCCTTGAATCTGGAGGCGTTGCTGGAGCACCTGTCGGACTTCCTCATGGACGGGGGCTTTGCCGGTGGACCGCACTACCACCCGTACTGGGGCTGGTCCGGCCTCGAGGATGTCGACTCGACCGACGGGCTCAAGCAGGCGCTCCTCAGGGCGCTCCTGGACAGCGGTCAGCTCACGCCGGAGATGCTGGAGGAGCTACGAGGCGAGGGCGAGGGCGACGAGGAGGTGCAGCGTCAGATCGCCGAGCTCCTCGATGAAGTGACCCGGCAGATGGTGGATGAGGGATATATCACTCTCGAGGGTGGTACGCCCGCCGTGCCCGGCGCCACCTATGACCTGACGGGACA
>JBDHGI010000308.1:0-4718 GCA_039589955.1 Gemmatimonadota bacterium
GATCCCGAACGACTCGTGGGCCGGGCACCGAGCGCGGCCAATCCGGGCGACTCCGCGGCTCAAGGCGCGGAGATGATCGGCGTCGAGCCCCGCAGAGCATCTGCGCCGACCGTCTCCCCGCGAGACGGGTCGGCCCCGTCACCCCTGCTCCGCGACCCACCACCTCCCCCACGAACAACGTAGCCGCCCTCATCCGAGGGTGTTTCTCGCCGAAGGTGGCATGGCCCGGCAAGCAGCGGGTCACTAATATATCAGTTAGCTTCCGTCAGAGCCGCACCCCGGAGGACGGTGCGGTACGAGAGGGCTCGCGCCCAGAGCCAGGACCACCGCCGATGCCACAACGGCTCACCGAGACGCCTGAATCCGTCGAGAAGACCCGGGCGGCCGAAAGACCACCCATCCGCTGCCTCCGCGAGGAGGTCTACGAGCACCTCCGGGTCCTCATGAACACGGGCCGTTTGCAGCCGGGGAGGTTCCTGAACCTCAATGCTCTCGCCGAGGAGATCGGGATCAGTCGCACCCCCCTGCGTGACGCCCTGTTGCGGCTCGAGTGCGAGGGCTTCGTCGAGATCCTCAACCGCCGAGGGGTGCGGGTCAAAGAGCTCACGCTGGACAGCATCCGGGACATCTACGGGATCCTGGGCGGGCTCGAGTCGGCAGCTCTCAGAGGCGTGGCCGAGAAGATCACGCCCCGGATCGTCGACCGCATGGACGAGCTGAACCTCGAGATGTCCGAGGCCCTGGACCGCTCGGAGTTCCCCGGCTTCTACGAAGCGAATCTCGCCTTCCACGATACGTACCTGAGCCTCTCCTCCAACGAGAGGATGATTCACTGGATCCATATCCTGAAGCATCGGCTCTATGACTTCCCCCGTCTCGAGGGCTTCGTGCCCGAGTGGGAGCGCGAGTCCATTCGAGAGCACCAGGAGCTCGTGCGGCTGCTCGACGAAGGAAGGACCGTCGAGGCCGCGGACCTCCTTCGCGACGTACACTGGTCGTTCAGCCATCAGGAGCCCTTCATCCGCCGCTACTATGCTGCCCGGGGCAGCGAGGCGGCGGCCGGCGGCTGAGCTCATGCGCTCGGGCTTGATCTTCGACGTCCAGCGGTACTCGATTCACGACGGGCCCGGCATCCGCACCTCGGTCTTCCTCAAGGGCTGTCCTCTCACCTGCTGGTGGTGCCACAACCCCGAGAGCCGAGGAACGAGTCCCTTCGTCCACTACGTGGCGGACCGCTGTCTGGCCTGTGGCGACTGCGTCCGCGCCTGCCCGATGGGCGCGCTCACCCTGACCGACGAGGGAGTCGTCACGGACCACGACCGCTGCGATGGAAACGCCGCCTGTGTCCGGGTTTGCCCGTCGGAAGCCCGTCAGCTCATCGGGCGTCGAGTCACGGTCGGAGAGCTTCTGGAGGAGATCGAGGAGGATCGCCTCTACTATGAGGAGTCCGGGGGTGGCGTGACCTTCTCCGGGGGAGAGCCGCTCCTGCAGTGGGAGTTCCTCTTGGACGTCCTCACGGAATGCGGCGCGCGCGACGTCCACCGGGCCGTGGACACCACGGGGCACGCCTCCCCGGAGGTCCTGCGGCGGGTGGCCAGAGAAACGGACCTCTTCCTGTACGACCTCAAGGTCATGGAACCGGAGCTCCATCGCCGCGCCACCGGCGTCGAGCTGACACCCATCCTGGACAACCTCGAGCTCCTCCTGCGCGAGGGAGCAAGAGTCCGGATTCGAGTACCCCTGATTCCGGGGCTGACCACGGATGACAGCATCGATCGGACGGCTGAGCTGCTGGCGTCACTCCCGGCCCTCGACGGGGTGAACCTCCTCCCGTTCCATCGCCTCGCCCGGGAGAAGCACCAGAAGTTCTCCGTCCCCTGGCTCCTCGAGGAAGACGCGGAGTTGCCGGAGGAGCGCGCCAGAGCTTGGCTCATCCGGATCCAGGAGCGTGGCGTACACGCTACCCTCGGAGGTTGATGGTAATGAACGATCGTATCTGCAGACTCATGGAGCGGAGCTTCGACGCCGAGCCGAGCATCTCCACGGAGCGAGCGGAGCTCATGACCCGGTTCTACAGGGAGAACGAGGGCAGGCACCCCGTACCGGTGCTGAGGGCTCTGGCGTTCTACCATCTGTGTGAGAACAAGACCATCTACATCGGCGAAGCCGAGCTGATCGTGGGAGAGCGAGGTCCCGCGCCGAAGGCGGTCCCCACGTTTCCCGAGCTCACCTGCCACTCCGGGGAGGACCTGCGCACTCTCAACGATCGGGAGCACACGAGCTACAGGACCGACGACGACGCCATTGAGGCCTACGAGCGGGACGTCATTCCGTACTGGCGCGGTCGGTCCATGCGCGACCGTGTGTTCAGCCACGTCCCGGATCGGTGGCGCGGGGCGTACGAGGCCGGCGTGTTCACCGAGTTCATGGAGCAGCGATCCCCGGGACACACGGCCCTGGACGGAGAGATCTACCGGAAGGGCATGCTCGACCTCGAGGCCGAGATCGAGCATCGTCGTGCCCGCCTGGACTTCCACGGCGACCCGGACGCCACATGGAAGGACGAGCAGCTTCGTGCCATGGCCATCGCGTGCGGCGCAGCCATCCGTTTCGCAGAGCGGCACGCCGAGCTGGCCGAGGAGTTGGCCCGAGGGGAGCCCGATCCTCGACGACGAGCCGAGCTGGAGAGGATCGGGCGCGTATGCAGGCGGGTCCCGGCGCATCCTCCCAGGGATTTCTGGGAGGCCCTCCAGATGTACTGGTTCGTCCACCTCGGGATCATCACGGAGCTGAACGGGTGGGACGCCATGAATCCGGGGCACCTCGATCAGCACCTGCAGCCCCTCTACGAGGCCGACCTGGCGGACGGTACGCTGGACCGCGACGGCGCGAAGGAGCTCCTGAGCTGCCTGTGGATCAAGTTCAACAACCATCCCGCGCCACCCAAAGTGGGCGTGACCGCCCAGGAGAGCGGCACCTACAACGACTTCACCAACATCAACCTCGGGGGACTGACCCGGACCGGAGCGGACGGAGTGAGCGACCTCTCCTACGTGATTCTGGAGGTCGTTGACGAGGTCCACCTCCTCCAGCCTCAGAGCAATGTGCAGATCAGCAGTCGAACGCCGAACCGGTTCCTCAAGGCCGCGTGTCGTGTGATCCGAAGAGGTTACGGCTATCCCTCCGTCTTCAATGCCGACGCCGTGGTGGCGGAGCAGGTGCGCGCCGGAAAGAGCATCGAGGACGCACGGGAGGGTGGAGCGAGTGGGTGCATCGAGACGGGGGCGTTTGGGAAGGAGGCCTACTTTCTCACCGGATACTTCAACACCCCGAAGGTGCTGGAGATCACGCTGAACGACGGAGTCGACCCGGCCTCGGGGAGAAGGCTCGGCCCATCCACGGGGCGCGCCGCCGAGTTCACCGACTTCGAAGAGCTCTATGCGGCTTTCGAGACCCAGCTGCGGCACTTCGTGGACGTGAAGGTGGAGGTGAATCAGTACATCGAGTCCATGTTTGCGCGGTACTTCCCGGCTCCGTTCCTTTCCCTCGTCATCAGCGACTGCATCGAGAAAGGCCGGGACTACCATGACGGCGGAGCGAGGTACAACACCACCTACATCCAGTGCTGCGGCATCGGGACCACGACCGACAGCCTGTCCGCACTGCGGACCCACGTATTCCAGGACGACCGAGTCGGCATGGAGGAGCTCCTGGCATCGCTGGCCACGGATTTCCAGGGCCACGAGCCGTTGCGCCAACGTCTGCTGAATCAGACGCCCAAGTACGGAAACGACGATGACCGGGCCGACGAGATCATGCAGCGTGTGTACGAGTCCCTGTTCGGCACCATCGACGGGCGCCCCAACACACGGGGCGGGCTCTATCACCTGAACATGCTGTCGACGACCTGCCACGTGTACTTCGGGACCCGCGTGGGGGCCACGCCCGACGGCCGCCGGGCCGGCATGCCCATCTCGGACGGGACGTCGCCGGCCCACGGGGCGGACCGCAGGGGGCCCACCGCCGTCTGCAAGTCGCTGGGCAAGATGGATCAGGTTCGCAGCGGGGGCACGCTCCTCAACCAGCGCTTCCTTCCCCAGGTGCTGGACGGCGATGCGGGCCTCGACGGCCTGGTGGCCCTCATCCGGACCTACTTCCGCATGGGAGGGCACCACATCCAGTTCAACGTGGTTGGGACCGACACCTTGAGGGACGCCCAGGCCCATCCGGAGCGGTACCGCGATCTCCTGGTGCGGGTGGCCGGGTACAGCGACTATTTCGTCGACATCGGCCGGGACCTCCAGGAGGAGATCATCCTGCGTACGGCCCAGGAGCGCTGGTAGGGGCATGGGGCTGACGCTTCGGCCAGCGCCGTGGGCGCTCCTGACGCTGGTGGCGATGGAGGGATGCGGAGCCAGGGCGTCTCGCCCCGCGAGCGACCGGCTGGCCGTGCTTCTCGACCCTGATCACCCCGAGTGGACTCGCCCCTCTCCGGCCTCATGGCGCGCCCGGTTCGTGACCAGCCAGGGGGATTTCGTGGTGGAGGTCGTCCGGGAGCACGCCCCCATCGGCGTGGATCGGTTCTTCAACCTCGTCCGTCTCGGGTATTACGATGACACCCGGTTCCATCGCGTGCGGGAAGGCTACATCGCTCAGTTCGGGCTCCACGGCGACCCCCGCGTGAACGCGGTGTGGCTGAACCGCCAGATCCCCGACGA
>JBDHGI010000309.1:0-8713 GCA_039589955.1 Gemmatimonadota bacterium
GGACCCGCCGGGACGACGGCGTTCGGCCGGCGGACCTCCAGGGGACGGATGTCCTCATCCTCAACGATACCCGACTCGACGGAGCGTCGGCGGAGCGGATACGCGGCTTCGTGATGGACGGTGGAGGCGTTCTGGCCGTCCTCGGGGAGTCGGCCTCCTGGCCGGCGTCCGCAGCGGACGTTCTCCCGGGTGTCCTCGGACCGGTGGAGGATCGGCTGGACACCCGGGGTGGCCGCCTGGGCTTCGTCGAGTACGGTCACCCCGTCTTCGAGGTCTTCCAGGGACCGCGGCGCGGTGACTTCAGCGGAGCCCGCTTCTTCCGGGCCCGCCGATTCTCTGCCGCGGACTCGTCCCGCATCGTCGCTCGCTTCAACGACGGCTCCGTGGCCATGGCCGAGCTCCTTCTCGGGCGAGGGACGATGATGGTGTGGACCTCCACCCTGGACTCGTTCTGGAACGACCTGGCCCTCCAACCGGTGTTCCTGCCCTTCGTCCATCGCCTCGCCGACCACCTGAGCGGCAGGGCGGAGATGATGCCGTGGTTCACCACCGGACAACTGTTGAACCTGGACGACCCCGAGGCCATGGAATCCGCGGGTCTGGCCTCACCGGGAGCGGCTGGCCTTTCCCCGGCCTCGGAGCAGGTCGTGTTGGCGCCGTCGGGAGAAACGTCGCGGATCCCCCCCATGGAAGGGCCCCGGTACCTCGCGCTGGAGGAGCGAGGGTTCTACGTGATCCGTCCGCCTGGGGTGGATCCGGAGCGACCCTTCGCTGTGGCGGTGAACGTGGATCTGACCGAGTCATCCCGTGAGGCGCTGGATCCTGGGGAGCTCGTGGCCCAGATCACTGCACCGGCGGCGGACGCGGCCCCGGGACCCAGCCTCGAGTCCGCCGAGCTGCGTCGGGAGGATCAGGAACGGAGGCAGTCTCTCTGGCGCTACCTGCTGGTCGCGGCTTTCGCGCTGTTGTTGCTGGAGACCGTGTGGTCGAACTGGGTGTCGAGACGGGTAGTGGGGACCCCAGGGGCGGCCTCCGGTTAGGAAAACCTTGGTGGCGGAGGACGGGGCAGCTTATCGTGGGCCCTGTGACAGACGGGAGTGAAGCGATGAAGAAAGGAAAGGGACAGACCGAGATCGTCAGGCTGGTGAGAACCGTGAGGAGACGGTGGCGACTCGCGGCGCTCCTCAGGGGCCTGGCCGTCGCCCTCGCGATCACGGTGGGCGTCCTCCTCCTGTCCTCCCTCGCCCTGGAGTGGCTTCGCTTCAGCTCTCAGGCGGTCCTCTGGCTCCGTGTGGTCACCTGGGGCACGCTCCTCCTGACCGTGGCGATCTTCGTGGTGCTTCCCCTTCGGAGGGGTGTGACGGACCGACAGGTCGCCCTCTATCTGGAGGAGCACGAACCCTCGCTGGATCACGCCGTGGTGAGCGCGTTCGAGCTGGGCTCGTCTCCGGGGGTTTCCACTGCCCTGGGCCAGCGTCTCCTAGAGACGGCGGTGCAGCGCGCCCGCCGGGTCGACTTCGGACGGAGGGTGGAGCAGCCGCGTCTCTACCGCCTCGGGGGCGTCCTCACCGCCCTGGCCGTGGCCTCCCTGGTCTTCATGCTCCTGGGGCCGGCGCATCTCCGTCACGGCCTCTCGGCCCTCCTCGTCCCCACCCGGGATGCCGCGGCGGTCAACCCCTACGCCGTCTCCGTCCAGCCGGGTGACGTCACCATCGCCCGCGGTACCGATCAGCTGGTCACCGCCCGGCTCAGTGGATTCGACGCCGACGCCGCGTCGGTCTTCACGCGCTCGTCGCCGGACGCCCCCTTCCAGCGCCTTAGCATGCTGGTCGGAGAAGATGGCGGATTCGAGGTCCTGCTCCTCGCCGTGGCCGAGAGGACCGAGTACTTCGTGGAGTCGACCGGCATTCGCTCCGCCACCTTCAGCATCGACGTGGCGGATCTGCCCTACGTGGATCGCCTGGACCTGACGTACCACTTCCCCTCCTACACGGGGCTCCCCCCCCGGGTGGTGGAGGACGGCGGTGACATCGTCGCCCTTCCGGGCACGGTGGTGGACGTGCGGGTCACCCCGACCCTGCCCGCGCCGGGAGGCCGCCTCATCCTCGACGGCGACGCCGGACCGCAGCTCGATGCCGTGGACGACGGCACCCTGGTGGGACGCCTGACCGTGGGCGAGAAGGGGTTCTACTCGGTGGAGCTGGCCCAGGGCGACGGGACCCTGGTGAGCGCCTCCCCGGAGTACACCATCGACGTGCTCGCGGACCTGGATCCCTCCATCCGGTTCACGAAGCCCGGACGGGACACGCCGGCTTCCCCCATCGAGGAGGTGTACCTCGAGGTCCGCGCCGACGACGACTACGGGGTGGGCGACGTCCGGCTGGTCTTCTCGGTGAACGGCGGCCCCGAAGACACCGTCGCCATGTTCGAGGGCAGCGGAGCCCCCCTGAAGGAGGTGTCGACGGGCCACACCTTGTTCCTGGAGGAGTGGGAGCTGGAGCCCGGCGACCTCATCTCGTACTACGGACTGGTGCGCGACAATCGGAGCCGCCGGGGCGGCAAGGCCGTCGCCAGCGACATGTACTTCGTCTCGGTCCGACCCTTCGAGCGGACCTACCGCCAGGGAGAGCAGCAGGGCGGGCCGCCGCAGGGCGGAGCGTCCCAGGGAGCCGAGTCGGCCCTCTCGGAGATGCAGCGTCAGATCATCTCCGCCACCTTCAATCTCATCCGACAGCGGGACTCCTATGCGCCCACCGAGTTCAGCGAGAACGTCGTGAGCGTGGCCCTGGCCCAGGGTCGACTCATCGAGCAGGTGGAGACCCTGCTGCAGCGCATGGTCAACCGGGGCCTCACCGAAACCGACGAGGGCTTCCGTGACGTCTCCGCCATTCTCCCGAAGGCAGCCGAGGCCATGCGCCTGGCACAGGGGAAGCTCGAGGAGGAGGAGCTGCGCGAGGCCATCCCCGACGAGCAGACGGCGCTGCGATTCCTCCAGCAGGCCGAGGAGACGTACGAGCGGTACGTGGTGCAGCAGCAAGCGCAGCAGGGGGGCGGGGGCGGCGGGGGCCAGTCGGCCGCCGCAGAGGATCTGGCGGACCTCTTCGAGCTCGAGCTGGACAAGCTCAAGAACCAGTACGAGACGGTGCGCCGGGGACAGCAAGAGACGGCGGACAACGAGGTGGACGAGGTCCTGGAGCAGCTCAAGGAGCTTTCCCGCCGCCTGGAGCAGGCCGCCGAGCGCCAACGCCGCCGGGCTCAGCAGGGCGCGCCGTCGGGCGGCGGCGACGCCCAACGTGAGATGGCCGAGGAGGCGGAGGAGGCCGCCCGTCAGCTCCAGCGACTGGCCCGCGAGACCGGCCAGAGCCAGCTCGAGGAGACGGCGCGGCAGCTCCAGCAGGCGGCAGAGTCCATGCGACGGTCCGGCGCCCAGCAGGGTGCCGGCGGCGTGGCCGAGGCCACCTCGGCCCTGGACCGACTCGAAGAGGCGCAGAGGAGACTCCAGCAGGCTCAGGATGATCGAGCCAGAAGGGAGGCCCAGGAGGCCCTCGAGCGCGTGGACGAGCTGGCCCGGCAGCAACGGGAGAGACAGCGGGACGTGAGAGAGCTTCCGGCTGGCGGACAGGAGCGCTCCGACCGCGTCGCCCTCCTGCGGGAGCGCAAGGACCAGATGACGGAGGCCGTCTCCGAGATCGAGCGTGAGTTGGACCGGGCGTCCTCGGTGGCCCGGGGCGAACAGCCAGAGGCGGCCCGGAAGCTCAAGGCCGCAGCGGAACAGATCCGGGAGTCCAAGCTGAAAGAGACGATCCAGTGGTCCCGGGGAACCATCGAGCAGTGGGACACCGAGTCGGCGGTGACCCTCGAGCTCAACATCGAGGCGGAGCTCCAGACGCTGAGGGACCGCCTCGAGGAAGCGGCCGCCGCCGCCGGCGAGCGCCAGACCGACCCCCTCGAGGAGGCCCTCGAGGACACCCGGGATCTCGTCAGGGGTCTCGAAGCCATGGACCGGCGCCTCCGGAGCCCCACCGGCCAGGAGCAGGGAGGAGACCCGCGGGCCGGCGGGGAGGAGCAGGACCGGGAAGGGCAGGAGGGGCAGCCCGGTCAGCAGGGCCAGGGCGAACGGCAGGGGGCGTCGGGCCAGCAGGGGCGGGTCCGACCGGCCCACGGACGTGCGCGGCGACATATCCTCCTCTTCCGGCGGGGCGACCCGCGGCGATCCGCGGCGTCTCTCGGCCGACGAGGCCCGTCAATTCCGCCGGGAGTTCCTGGAGCGCGGCGACCAGGTGCGGAATCTCCAGACCCGACTGGACGAGGCGGGTCTGGACGCTGCCGACCTCCAGGCCGTGATCCAGGCCATGGAGCGGCTCCAGCGGAACGCGATCTACGACGACCCCACCCAGGTGGCTTTGCTGCAGGATCAGATCCTGGAGGCTCTGAAGCGTCTGGAGTTCGGGCTAAGGCGGCAGGTGGAGGGTGCCTCGGACGGCCCGGCGTCCCTGGCAGGCTCCGGGGACGTGCCGGACGAGTATCGCCGGCTCGTGGAGGAGTACTACCGGAAGCTGGCCGCCAGCGGACGGGGAGGCGGGCCCATCCGCTGAGAGGCCTCGCGCTCGCGTTCGGGGTCACCGAGCGGCAGGCCCGACTCGGGTCTGCCACGCCCTAGTGGAACGCCTGGTCCAGGACCTCCCGGACCCTGGCGCGGAGCCCATGCACGGTGAAGGGTTTGGGGATGAAGTTCACCCGGGCGGCAGGCACGCCTTCGAAGATCGCACCCGCCTCGACCTGACCCGACATGAAGAGTACACGGGTCCCGGGAAATCGAGCGCTCACCGCCTGGCTGATCTCCCGCCCCCCCATGCCCGGCAGGACCACGTCCGTCAGGAGCAGGTGGATCTCACCCGGGTGCCCCTCAGCGATCTCGAGGGCCTCGGGGCCGTTGGTCGCCCCGAGAACCTCGTAGCCCCCTCGGCTCAAGACCCTGCTGGCCGTGCGCAGGACCGCGGGGTCGTCATCCACGACCAGGACGGTCTCGCCGCCGAGGGCCGGAGTTGGGCCGCGGGGGCGGCCCGGCCTCGGCTCACCGGGGTCGGCAGGAACCGACATGGCGCGCTCCCCGATTGCTTGGGTCAGACTTCGCAGTGGCAACATCATCGCCCCGCCCTCCGCCGGCAAGACCATCCCTGCGGGGTGCTCTCCACCGGGTAGGCCGGACCGGCCCGAGCCAGACGCACATGGTCTCCGGGCCCCGGTGCAGGTTTCTCCCCGACAAGGCGCGAACCGTTACATTCGGCCCTCCGACAGGCAGCTATCCCTCACCCCGCCCGGATGCGAACGCGCCCATGAGCGGCCCCCAGTTCATCTATCACATGTACCGGCTGTCGAAGATCGTCCCTCCCAAGAGGGAGATCCTCAAGGACATCAGTCTTTCGTTCTTTCCCGGTGCCAAGATCGGCGTCGTGGGACCGAACGGCGCCGGAAAGAGCTCCCTGCTGCGCATCATGGCGGGCATCGACACCGACTTCCTGGGTGAGGCCTGGGCGGCGAAGGGGACAAGGATCGGATTCCTCCCCCAGGAGCCCGCTCTGGATGAGAGCCTCGACGTGAAGGGCAACGTCGAGCTGGCCGTGGCCGAGACCCGAGCCCTCCTCCAGCGGTTCGAGGAGGTCAGCATGAAGTTCGGGGACGTCTCCACCGACGAGGAGATGAACACGCTGCTCGAGGAGCAGGGTAAGCTCCAAGACCGCATCGAGGCCGCGGGAGCGTGGGATCTCGACCGCAAGCTCGAGATCGCCATGGACGCTCTCCGCCTCCCCCCCGGCGACGCCGACGTCACCACCCTCTCGGGTGGCGAGCGGCGCCGGGTGGCCCTCTGCCGCGTGCTCCTCGAGCAGCCCGACATGCTGCTGCTGGACGAGCCCACCAACCACCTGGACGCCGAGTCCGTGGCCTGGCTGGAGCATCACCTGGCCGGGTTTCCCGGGACCATCGTGGCCATCACCCACGACCGCTACTTCCTGGACAACGTCGCGGAGTGGATCCTGGAGCTGGACCGGGGCCAGGGCATCCCCTGGAAGGGGAACTACTCCTCCTGGCTGGAGCAGAAGCGCGAGCGGCTGCGCCTGGAGGAGAAGCAGGGGTCGGCGCGGCAGCGGACGCTGGAGCGCGAGCTCGATTGGATCCGCATGTCCCCCCGGGCCCGTCACGCCAAGGGCAAGGCCCGGGTGAACGCCTACGAGGAGCTCCTGGCCCGGGACGAGCGCGAGCAGGCGCGGACCGCCGAGATCCTCATCCCCAAGGGGCCCCGGCTGGGAAGGACGGTGATCCGGGCCCAGGAGGTGACCAAGGGCTTTGGGGACCTGCTGCTCCTGGACGCCCTCTCCTTCGACGTGCCTGCCGGGGCCATCGTGGGTATCATCGGAGGCAACGGAGCGGGGAAGAGCACCCTCTTCCGCATGATCGTCGGGGAGGAGCGGGCCGACGCCGGCACCCTGGAGGTGGGGCAGACCGTCCACCTGGCCTACGTGGACCAGTCCAGGGAGGACCTCGACTCCGGGAAGACCGTCTTCGAGGAGGTGAGCAGGGGCATGGACGTCCTGCACTTCGGTCGGGCCGAGGTGAATCCACGGGCGTACCTGTCCTGGTTCGGCTTCCGGGGTGCGGACCAGCAGAAGAAGGTGGGCGTGCTGTCCGGTGGTGAGCGCAACCGGCTACATCTGGCGAAGCTCCTGAAGTCCGGGGGGAACGTCATCCTCCTGGACGAGCCCACCAACGACCTGGACGTGGACACGCTCCGGGCCCTGGAGGACGCCATCCTGGGGTTCGCGGGCTGTGTCCTCGTCATCTCCCACGACCGGTGGTTCCTGGACCGCATCGCCACGCACGTCCTGGCCTTCGAGGGTGACTCACAGGTGACGTGGTTCGAGGGGAACCACCAGGAGTACGAGGAGGACCGGAGGCGACGGCTGGGGGACGACGCAGCCCAGCCCCACCGGGTCAAGTACCGCAAGCTCGTGAGGGATTAGGACAACACCATGCGCGTATCGCTAATCGGAGCTATCGCCCTGGGCCTCGGCCCGGCCCTCCTTTCCGCCCAGGCCGCACCGGCGTCCCGGACGCCGGAGCGCCCCGTGATCACGGCCGCGCGGGTCACCGGTCCCATGGAGATCGACGGCCGGCTGGACGAGGCAGCCTGGGCCACGGCGGCGCCGGTGACGGCCTTCACCCAGGTGGACCCGGAAGAGGGACGACCGGCGAGCGAGCGCACCGAGGCACGCATCCTCTTCGACGGCGAGGCCCTCTACATCGGTGTGCGGCTGCACGACCGGCAGCGTCCCACCGTGAGGCTCGGACGCCGGGACATGCCCTTGTCGGACTCCGACTGGCTCGGGGTGGTCATCGACTCCTATCACGACCACCGGACGGCCTTCTCCCTGGACCTGAACCCTGCGGGCGTCCAGCGGGATGCCGTGAAGTCCATGGGTCCCGGCGGTCACGAGACCGACGACCTGTCGTGGGACGCCGTCTGGGAGGCTCGGGCCACCGTGGATGACGGAGGATGGACGGCCGAGTACAGGGTGCCGTTCAGCCAGCTCCGCTTCGGCTCCGAGGAGGAGCCTGTCTGGGGCATCCAGCTGGAACGGGTGATCGGTAGGCGGAGGGAGTACTCGGTCTTCTCGTTCACCCCGAAGAGAGAGCCCGGGGGTATCCCCACCTACGGCCATCTGGTGGGGCTCCGCGACATCGAGCCCGGCCATCGCCTGGAGGTTCTCCCCTACGCCGTAGCCCGGGCAGAGCGCGTGGACCCGGGTGCGAATCCGTTCCGCAGCGACTCGGAGTACTTTCGTTCGGGCGGGGTGGACCTGCTCTACCGACTCACCTCGGACCTGACGCTGAATGCCAGCGTCAATCCCGACTTCGGCCAGGTGGAGGTGGACCCCGCCGTCGTGAACCTCACGGTCTACGAGACCTTCTTCGAGGAGAAGCGCCCCTTCTTCGTCGAAGGGAGCGAGATCTTCGACTTCGGAAGGAACACCAGCGGGGGGCGCCTGTTCTACACGCGCCGCATCGGCAGGAATCCCCAACTCCGCCCTCCCACGGCGGCATCGGACGCGCCCGACGCCACCACCATCCTCGGCGCCGCCAAGTTCAGCGGGAAGACCCGATCAGGGTGGTCCCTGGGGGTCATCGAGGCGGTTACCCAGAGGGAGGAGGCGCGGTACCTGAACGGTGATGGGTCGGAGGAGCGATTTGCCGTGGAGCCCGGCACCAACTACTTCGTGGCGCGGGCCCGAAGGGACGGGGCTCAGGGGCGCTCCTCCTTCGGAGCCATGGTGACGGCGGTGAACCGGAACCTCTCCACCGACCCCCTCCGGAACGCGCTGCGCGGCTCCGGCTATGCAGGAGGGGTGGACTTCCGCCGGGAGTCACCGGGCCGGACCTGGGCCTTCCAGGGATCCGCCGCCTACAGCCGGGTGGCCGGCACCCCCGAGGCACTCGTGGCCACGCAGAGGGCCGGGAACCACTTCTTCCAGCGACCCGACGCCGACCACCTCGAGGTGGATCCCGACGCCACGGCTCTGGACGGCTACTCCGTCGGCGTGTCCGCGGAGCGGCAGGGCGGCGAGCACTGGCGGGGAGACCTGGCGGTGGCCGCCACGTCGCCGGCATTCGAGGTCAACGACCTGGGCTTCCAGACACGCACGGACCGGCGAGACGT
>JBDHGI010000310.1:0-4694 GCA_039589955.1 Gemmatimonadota bacterium
AACGCCGGTCGGCTTCCGTATCACCGACCTGAGACAGCCCATCCCACACAACCTCGTCCTGTCAGGTGACGGAAGGAGCCTGCTCTATGCCGTTCCCGGTGAAGACCCGTCGATGACGACTCTAAAGGTGTTGGACCTTACTTCAGGCCGGACCCGGGTCCTGACCGACCGAAACCTCGTTGCTGGCGCCTTCATGTCCGAGCGGGTCTTCGGGCCCGGCGGGACGGGGAATCGAAGCGAGGACGAGTTCTTCTTCTGGGAGAGGGTCGGGAGCGGAGTCACGCTCATGGCAGCCGGCGCTTCCACAGAACCTCGCGTCCTGTGGGCCTTCGACGATCCTGAAGAAACGAGGTCCGTATCGGTCCACGGCGACCGCGTTGCGTACGTTGAGAACGTCAGGCGGTGGGCAAACGACGACAACGAGGCGTCCATTCTCGTAGCTCACCCGGGAGAGGACGCCCCTCGGCGGATCCTCACCGTAGAAGGGTGGCTGGACGAGCTGACCTGGTCGCCCGATGGAGACTGGCTGGCCGCCACGCACTATCGTAGCGACGGGAGCGCAGTGCTGACAGTGATGGTCGTGCGGGTCGGCGAGTCCGGTGAGCTCATCGGCGAGCCCAGCTTCAGGCCTGTCGACGCCCGTTCTCGACCCCAGTGGCTCCCGGATGGCAGTGGATTCCTGGCGACGAGCGGCGGAGAAGTTTGGCTTGTTCCCGTGGACCCGAGCAGCGAGCCAGTCTCCCTCACCGACGAGGAACAGGACCAGGTCGGGGAGTTCATCCTCTCGCCCGACGGTCGCCACATCGCATACACGCCCCACATCTTCAAGGGGAGCTCGCTCTGGCTCATCGATTTCGGGGATGCACTCGTCGGCCGTCGGTGAAGGTGAGCGAGCTGGTGGTTCGAGCGGCTCCCTAGACGCCTCGATCACGCTGACCATGGACACCTACTCGCACGTCCTGCCGGGCATGCAGGAGGAGTCGGCTGCTCGGCTGGACGCGTTGTTGGGGTGACGGTCTCGATCGGGTCGGGGAGATGACGCGTCATTCGTTCCGAAACGCCTCTCGCGACCCAAGGTTTTCGAACCCCAGATGGCCACCAAGGGCGACAGACTGTTGCTTGCCCGATGACGGGCCGCACGCCCCCGGGAGAGCGACGATCAGCTGCGGAGATGACGCGTCATTCGCTCCGTGACGGCTGGCCGAACGTCGGATGTCCTGGGTCGGGAGGTCCCCCCGGCTGGACGCCCTACTGGGTTGAAGGCCTCCCACCGCACCGCGGACCGCCAGATGGTCTCGGAGACGCAGCGGCCGTAGGTCGCAGGCACGGGCAGGCCGAAAACCCATGCGCACCGGTTGAGAGCACCTTATCATGAGGGCACGGTTCCTCGCTCCTAGAGGTGCCCATGCCCGATCCCGTCGCTCGTCTCAACGCCTCCCTCCGGCACCGGTACGCCGTCGAGCGAGAGATCGGCTCGGGCGGCATGGCGACGGTCTACCTGGCCGACGACCTCAAGCACCACCGGCCCGTCGCCCTTAAGGTCCTCGACCCCGACCTCGCCGCCACCGTCGGCGCAGACCGGTTCCTCCTCGAGATCGAGACAGCGGCCAACCTGATCCACCCCCACATCCTCCCGCTCTTCGACTCCGGCCAGGGCGACGGGCTGCTGTTCTATGTTATGCCGTATGTGGAGGGCGAGTCGCTCCGAGCCCGGCTGGATCGTGAAGGCCAGCTCCCCATCGACGACGCCCTTCGCATCGCCCGTGAGATCGCGGACGCCCTGGCCTATGCCCACGAGCGCGGCGTTATCCACCGCGACGTCAAGCCGGCGAACATCCTGCTGGAGGCGGGCCACGCAATCCTGGCGGACTTTGGGGTGGCCCAGGCGGTGGCCGGTGCGGACCAGACGCGTCTGACGGCGACCGGGGTGTCGTTGGGCACGCCGTCGTACATGAGCCCGGAGCAGGCAACAGGAGATCGTGCCCTCACGCCGGCGAGCGACATCTACTCCCTCGGGGCCCTGCTGTACGAGATGCTCACCGGAGAACCGCCGCATTCCGGGGGCACGGTTCAGTCGGTCATCGCCAAGCTCCTGACGGAACGCCCTGTCTCGACACGGACCATTCGCGAGACGATTCCAGAGGCCGTCGACGCAGTCGTGATGAGGGCGTTGGCCAGGACTCCCGCTGATCGGTTCCGCACTGCGGGTGAGTTCGGTGACGCGCTCGGCACTGCGCTGACCACCGGTGTGAAGCCCGAGCCGGTTCGCGTTACCACCGGACTGCGAACTTGGCTTGCGGCATGGCGGTGGAGGGTGGCGGCGCTGACCGCCGTGGCTGTGATCGGAGGGGGATTCGGCTGGCGGGCCTACACAGCGCGACGGCAGGTACGCTGGGCGCGGGCGGAGGGCCTGCCAGAGCTCCGGCGGCTCGCCGAGGCAAATCAGTGGGACTCGGCATTCCGACTCGCCACGCAGGTCAATTCGATACTCCCGGGCGACAGCATCCTCGCAATGCTCTGGCCGCGGTTCTCATCGCGCACGACCATCCATACTGACCCGCCCGGCGCCAAAGTCCACCGCCGGCCTATTGAGGAAAACCTCGACACATCCTGGCAGTTCCTTGGCATGACACCCCTCGACAGCATCCGGTTTCCGCCGGGAGTTTCCCGCCTGCGCATTGAGATGGACGGGTACGAAACGCGGGAGTTCTCTGGCTGGGGTCGTCTGGGAAGGGATGGGCGGTGGTTGGGCGGCACCTTCACCCTCGATAGACAGGACTCTACTCCCGCTGGGATGGTGCGTGTCAACGGATTCGAGATTGAGAAGGGGTTCTGGGATGCCACTGACGCCTTTGTCGTACACGACTACTACTTGGGGCGCTACGAGGTCACCAACCGGCAGTACAAGGTATTCGTCGATGCCGGTGGATACGCGAGGCGCGAGTTCTGGGTGGAGCCTTTTGTGAAAGATGCCCGCAGCCTCACATGGGAGGAGGGGATGGAGTTGCTGGTGGATCGAACCGGCCGACCGGGACCGAGCACCTGGGAAGTCGGTGCCTACCCCATGGGACAGGACGATCATCCCGTCGGGGGCATTAGTTGGTACGAGGCTGCAGCGTACGCTCGTTTCAGGGGGAAGAGCCTGCCGAGTGTGTGGCACCTGAACATGGCCGTCCCTGATGACATGGCACATGCGGTGACGCCGCGCTCCAACGTCGCCCGAACATCAACCGCGGCACCGGTGGGGCGGTTCCAGGGGATGGGGAGATTCGGCACGTTTGATCAGTACGGGAACGTGCGAGAGTGGGCCTACAACGCCCAGGGGGATGAGCGAACCACGTTCGGGGCAAGCTGGAGTGACGCAGACTGGATGGCCAATTTTTGGATAGCCGTCTCCGCTTGGGATCGCTCACCTGAGAATGGCATGCGGTTGGCTCTTTATCGCGATTCCGTCGGCACTGTGAGTGCCAACGCCCCGGTGCCGCCGTCCGACCCATCCTGGCGAGATTACGCAGAGGAAAGTCCTGTCGAGCAGCGCGAATACAGAACATACGTGGGGCTCTATGCCTACGACAAAGCCCCGCTTGATGCACGGGTGGAACGCGCTGACACGTCCGCCGACTGGATACGAGAACGGGTCAGCTTCACTGCTGCGTATGGCGTCGAAAGGATGACGGCCTATGTCTATCTCCCCGGGCGAGGCCAACCCCCGTACCAAACTGTTCTCTACTGGCCAGGGAGCGGCGTGTTGGAGTACCGCGGCATCGAGGAGCTCTCTCCTCTCCAGATCAACTTCATCCTCAACGCTGGCCGCGCGGTCGCTTTGCCGGTCTTCAAAGGGACACTCGATCGGGACGACGAGGAAGGACCTATCAACGGCCACCCGAGCGAGGGGTCGCACCGCGAACGGGAACTGACGATTCAGTGGGTAAAGGATCTGCGACGGACCATCGACTATCTCGAAACGCGACCGGACATCGACACGACGAGGCTTGCCTACTACGGGCATAGTTGGGGAGGGATGATGTTGCCGATCGCACTTGCGACGGAGCCGCGACTCAAGGCTGGAATCGCGTACGTCGGCGGGCTGGACTACTACTCTCCCCTTGCCGAGGTGGATCCTTTCAACTTCGTGTCTCGCGTTACGGTTCCGGTGCTGATGGTGAGCGGCCGCCAGGATTTCCGAATGCCCTACGAAGTGTCGCAAGTGCCGATGTTCAACCTCCTCGGTACACCTGCGGAGCACAAGCGGCATGCAGTGTATGACGGCGGCCACTTCGTTCCACTCCACATCATTGCCCGGGAGTCGCTCGCCTGGTTTGATCGATACCTGGGACCGATCGCGGGGTTCTGAGTCAGCTCCGCTGCCAGGGCTGAGAGCAACGAGCAGGACCCCCTCCGCGACCATCCCCGCTTCCAGGCCCTGCTGGAGAAGTACGCGGATGATGTGGAGCACTGAGCCCGGGTGAGCCCCTGAATTGCCCACAAGGTCCACCGCAGCGTTTCCAAGCCGTTCGCCATGGGGTCCCTCTGGACTCAGGACTTACTTGGCTGCGGCGGGGAGCCGTGCGCCATCGACTGAGACCCCAACTGGGGCCCCAAACTCCCCGATACCCAGAGGATCTCAGACCACCTCAGGAGATCAAGCGACGGCCGAACCGCCTAACTCCCAGCAACTTAGCCGACCTCAGCGA
>JBDHGI010000311.1:0-4683 GCA_039589955.1 Gemmatimonadota bacterium
GGGGCACCGTTGCACCGGGCCCCCCGAAGCCTTGCGGACCCGAGCTACGTCAATTATGTAGACATCGTGACAATTATGTAGGCACGGTCGCGACCGGCGCTCGGACCCGATGCGGGAGGAGTGGGCCGAGAAGCGCGACCGGCCGAGAAACACGAGCGACCGAGCACGAGGAGCGGCACCATGGGCAACCGAGTCGGCTACCTGGGCGAGCTGGAGCAGATGCTGATGTGGACGGTGCTCCGTCTCGGCGACGAGGCCTACGGCATGGCGGTGCGCGACGAGCTGGCGAGGCGGGCGGGTCGGGAGGTGGCCCGGGGAGCGGTCTACATCACGCTGGATCGTCTCGTGAAGAAGGGATACCTCAGGTCCCGGCTCGGCGAGACGGCGCCGGGACGGGGTGGTCGCGGGAGGCGGTACTTCCGAGTCACCGAGGCGGGACGGCACGCGCTGAAGGAAGCGCGGGACGCTCTGGTGAGCATCTGGCAGGGATTGGACGAGGCGCTGGAGGAGGGATGATGACGAGGGAGCGGGGGATGCTGGAGGGGATGCTGCGCAGGGTCGTCGGCGATGCCGAGGCTGCGGAGGGGCTCCTGGGCGATCTGCAGGAAGAGCACAGCCGGCGGGGGGTCAGGGGACTCAGGTACCGGGCGGCCGTCCTCGGCCTCATCGCGCGGTACCTCTTTTTCCGGATGATCCCGGGAGGGGGACCGGGCGGCGGGGAGCCGAGCTCCCGGGGGCGTGAGCTGCGCTTCGCCCTCAGGTCGCTGGCGCGCGCCCCGGCCTTCACGCTGGGCGTGCTGAGCACCCTGGCGCTGGGGCTGGGCGCCACTACCGCGGTGTTCACGGTGCTGGACGCGGTGGTGCTGAGGCCCCTGCCCTACCCCCGGGCCGACGAGCTGGTGCGTCTGGAGTCGGCCGTGCCCGGGCTGGAGCCCGACGCGCGCTGGCACCTGGCGCGGCGCCAGTACGTGTACTTCCGCGACGAGGCCACGACCCTGTCCTCCCTGGGGCTCTACGTCTCCAGCGTTACCACGGTGGGCTCGGTGGAGGAGCCGGAACGGCAGGCGGAGCGGGTGCGCCTCGCCATGGTGAACCCGGACCTGCCCCGCGTCCTGGGCATCGAGCCCCTCCTGGGCCGGGCCTTCACCGGGGAGGAGAGCCTCCAACGGGATCCCCGTGTCGTCATGCTCTCCCACGGGTACTGGCAGCGGGGCTTCGGAGGCGACCCCACGGTCGTGGGCCGGAGCGTCCTCATCGAGGGCCGGCCCAGCGAGGTCGTGGGGATCCTTCCCGAGGGTGCCCATCTCCCCGAGGAGGCCTCGAGCCCCGGCAACCCCATGGACCTCTGGCTCCCCCTCTACCTGGACCCCGAGGCCAGGGCCGTGAACCAGCACACCTTCCGGGCCGTGGGTCGGATGGCGCCGGGGGTGGACGTGGCCGCGGTGAACGCCGAGCTGGCGGGCCTCAGCGCCCGGCTGCCCGACGTGCTGCCCACGGCCTACTCGCAGGAGTTCATGGAGCGGTACGGCTTCCACGCCGTGGCCACGCCCCTGCACGAGGACGTGGTGGGGCACATCAGCGGGACGCTGTGGATCGTCTTCGGGTCCGTCGGCCTCCTGCTCCTGGTCGGCTGCTTCAACGCGGCCAATCTGGTGATGGCCCGGACCCAGCGACGGCAGAGGGAATTGGCCATCCGCGCCGCCCTCGGCGCCGGCAGGGGCGCCCTGGCGCGTCAGCTCCTCCTGGAGTCCCTGGTCCTGGCCCTCGCCGCCGGAGGAGCCGGCCTGGCTCTGGCGGCCTGGGGCGTGAGCACCCTGGTGACCCTGGCTCCCGAGGGAGTCCCCCGACTGGATCAGGTGGCCCCGGGGGCGTCGGCCGTGCTCTTCATGACGCTCCTCTCCCTGGGGATCGGCGCCGTCATCGGCGTGGTCCCCCTCCTCGGCGGGTCCCGACGTACCCAGGTGCTGGGAGAGTCGGGACGCGGGCTCACGCCCTCGCGCCGGCACCACGCCCTGCGCCGCGGCCTGGTGGTGGGCCAGCTCGCCGTCTCCCTCGTGCTCCTCACCGGCGCCACCCTCCTGTTCCGGAGCTTCCGGAACCTGGCGCAGGTGGAGACGGGCCTCGACGCCGACGACGTGCTCACCTTCCGGGTGGTGCTGCCCTTCGAGCACTACGGGGACTATCCGCTGGCGGGTGAGTTCTACCGGCGGGCGTCCGACGCCCTGGGCGCGCTCCCCGGCGTGGAGCGGGTCGGGCTGGTGAGCGCGCTGCCACTGGACGGATTCGACGGCTGCGCCGTCGTCTACGTCGAGGAGGCGCAGCCGGCGTCCAGGGAAGACGCCACGTGCGTACCGGTCCTCCTGGTGGGTCCCGGCTACTTCGAGTCGGTGGGCATCCCGGTGCGGGGGCGGGACGTCGCATGGTCGGACGTCACCGACCGCACCATGGTCCCCGTGGTGAGCGAGGCCTTCGCGCGGCGCTTCTGGCGGGGGGAGGACCCCCTGGGGCGGGGCGCCTCGGGCTTCGGCGCACCCATGGCCCCCGTGGTCGGCGTGGTGGGCGACGTGCGCGGCGCTGGCCTGAGCCGGCCCGTGTGGGACGCCATCTACCTGTCCATGCTCCCCGGGGAGAACGGCAACTGGGCCGTCCCCCGCTTCATGCACTTCACCGTGCGCACCGACGGGACCGAGCCCCTGGCCCTCGTCCCCGGCGTGCGCCGCACCCTCCAGGAGCTGGACCCGAGGGTGCCGCTGAGCGACATCCGCACCCTGCGGTCCGTCGTGGCGGCCTCCACCGCCCGGGACTCCTTCATCGCGCTGCTCCTCGGGGTGGCGTCGGCGCTCTCCCTGCTGCTGAGCGCCCTGGGCGTCTACGCCGTCATCACCTACATGGTGCAAGGCCGGCGCGGCGAGATCGGGGTGCGCCTGGCCCTGGGGGCGGACACGACCGAGGTGCGCCGGCTCGTGCTGGGCCAATCCCTGGGCTTGGCGGGGCTGGGGGTGGCCATCGGCCTCGTGCTCTCGCTTCCCCTGGCGCCGGTGCTCGCGTCGCTGCTCTTCGGGGTGAGCCCCACGGACCCGCTGACCTTGGGTCTGGCCTCCCTGGCCCTCGTGGCCCTCGCCGGGGCGGCGAGCCTGGCGCCCGCAGTGCGGGCCACCCGGGTGGATCCGGTGGAGGCGCTCCGGTCGGAATGAGCACGCCGGGGCCGGCCGGCGGTGGCCGGGGCTGGCCGGCGCGTTCCCGGGGTCGGCCTGCTCCGATGACGCTTGCCCGGGGCGAGCCCCCACCCTGATCCCGTCCTTGTGGCTTTCTTGTACGTCGCAGTAGATAGGAAGACTGCCCATGTACCGGGCGCGGATCGTGCGGGGTCGCGGTCCCCCGGTGCGAACAGGAGGACGATATGACGCGCGTACACCCTGCACTGCTGGCCGCGGCGGCCCTCGGCCTCGCCCTGCCGGCTCCTGCCCAATCCCAGATCCGCGGGAGCGAGAGGGGCTCCGTATCCCAGACCCTCGACGGCACGACCATCACCATCGACTACGCACGCCCCGTGGCCCGGGGCCGGGAGCTCTTCGGGGGGATCGTGCCCTGGAACGTGGTGTGGACGCCCGGCGCCAACTGGGCCACCACGCTGGAGGCCGACAAGGACATCCGCCTGAACGGCGTCCAGGTGCCGGCGGGCAGGTACTCGGTTTGGATGATCCCGAGGCCCGATGAGTGGACGCTGACACTGAACCCGAACCCCGAGATCTTCCACTTCCTGAAGCCGGACTCCGCGGCCGACCAGATCCACGTCGCGGTGCAGCCCGAGGAGTCCCACCACTCGGAGATGCTCACCTGGTCGTTCCCTCAGGTGCGCGGCGACGCGGCGATCCTGGCCATGAGCTGGGGGACCACCACGGTCCCCGCCCAGGTGCTGGTCGAGCCCACCAAGCCGGTGGCGATCGCCGCGGAGGAGCGGCAGGTCTTCCTGGGCTCGTATGGCCTGGCGGTCCTGCCCCTCCCCGGCTGGGAGACCGAGGCCACCCTCACGGTGACGGAGAAGGACGGCCGCCTCCGGGGCCACCTGCCCTTCCCCATCCATCCGGGCGACGAGCTCGAGTTCGACCTGGTGCCGGCGGGCCTCAACCGGTTCAGCGCCGGCCTCTATCGCGACGCCAAGCTGTTCAACGTCGAGATGGGCTTCACGTTCGACTTCGAGGTGATGGGCGAGCACGCGTCAGCCGTCGTGATGCGGGGGATCGAGGGCACGGCCTTCGCCGAGGGGAAGCGCGCGGGCATGACGCACTAGGGCGGCTTCCTGCCGGGAGGCCGTGGCCGAGAAGACCAGAGGGCCGGGGGCGTCCATCGACGCCTCCGGCCCTCGGCCGTGGTGCCGGTCCGTTGAGGTCCGTGGCGGACCCACCACTGTCACGGAACCCGCCGCCGAGTCGTCCGTTATCAGGAGGGACGAACGCGACGACGAAACGGACGTTGGCATGAGCCTGAAGCACATCGGGACCCTCGCGCTCCTGGCTACGGCCTCGGGGTGCGGCATCCTGGACCCGGACGACGGGGCCCGGTCGGATCTGGAGGTGAACCGGGAACGCTGGGAGAGCGTGCGACCCCAGAGCTACTCCATGGTCCTCCGGCGGCTGTGCTTCTGCATCGAGGCGGCCATCGGTCCGGTGCGGATCTCGGTGG
>JBDHGI010000312.1:0-12765 GCA_039589955.1 Gemmatimonadota bacterium
GGCCACCTCATCGAGAAGGGGACCCATGAGCCTGCAGGGCCCACACCAGGGCGCCCAGAAGTCCACCAGGGTAACCCCGCCCTCGGCCGAGAGCAGGTCGTCGAAGTCCTCGTCGACGGCGTGGACGACGGGTGCAACGGGCTTGGGCTTGCGTCGGAAGAGCACGGGCGTCGATCAGGTGCGGTGGGTGCGTCCCCAAAGCTAACCAGGGTCGACGTTGGCCGCCCCGCTCGGCCGGTGGCGGGTCGGCGTAGGCCGACCCGCCACTTCCCGCCGTGCCTCAGAACCGCCAGCTGTACTGGATCTTGAGAGGAACCTGATTCGACTCGAACAGCCACCTCGGGTCGTTGAGGGTCCGAATCAGATTGTGGTTGTATACGATGAACACGTCTCCGTTGGGGTGGAACGTCCAGCGGAGCTTGTTGTTGGAGCCTAGCTCGCGGCTCTCCGTGTCGTACTGTGTGAGCGTGCTCACCTGCAGGTTTGGCGACAGGTTCAGGATGATCCTGGTCCCGTACACCTGCTCGATGAAGTCGGCGGGCACCACCTCCTCCGACCCCTCCTCGAGAATCGACACTTCTCCGGTGTTTCGTTCAGCCAGGATCTCCAGGGTGAGGAGCGCTGAGGGCCGGAAGAGGACGCTCGCCTCCAAGGTTCGCAGGTTGCCGTTGTAGTAGTCGCCCCACTCGTACCGGATCCTGCCCCCTAGCGCCCGCTTGTCGGCGCCCCAAAACGCAACGCCGTAGCGCTTCCACTCGTACTCGCCCTCGGGCACGGCCACTTCGTCGGTGATCTCGACCTCCTCAGGGGGTCGGTCACCCTCCAGGACCATGTCGAACGTGATGTTGTCTCCGCTCTCGAACCGCCAGTGCAGCGGCCTTATCTCGGCCGCGTAGCTCTCCCACTCCGAGTTGTCCTGCGTGTTGACCAGAACGAAATCCACTTCATGGGTCATCCGACGCACGAGGCTCCACGCGGGTCGGGGCTTGAACGCCCCTCCGAGTCCCCAGATGTGAACGCCGCTCCGTGGCACGAAGGCCAGCGAGGGGTCGAACCCGTCCCCGATGCGGACGGAGCTGATGGAGAATTCCCATAGCTCGTTGGGGTAATCGATCATGAACCCGAAGGCGGACCTGTCCCCTTCCAGGCCCTCCCGGCGGTTGATCAACCCCCAGGCCCCCACGTTCAGGATCTTGTCGCCGCCGGCGAGCTCGGAGGTGCGATAGGTGAAGTCGGCTCCTGCCGACCAGCTCTCCGATCGACCCGCCTGGTCGCCGAACGTCGCCAGCATCCCGATGGACGATTCCTGGAAGATGTTCTGGCTCAAGCGCACGGCTCCCATGGTCGTGCGGGGGACGTCGATGACCACGTCCTCGTCCAGCTCGAGCCCATCCACCTGCCTCGTGTTGACCACCAGCGCCCCGACGTTGGTGCTCCCGAGGCGGCCGTTGATCTTGCCCCCGACATTGATGGGGACTTCCGCCTGATCACCCTCCCCGATGCCCACGAGGCCGATCCGGCGGCTGTGGAAGGGGATCAGGTTCTCCTCGTCGAGGCCCAGGCCGAAATCGAAGATGTCCGAACCCTCCAGGAAGAAAGACCGCTTCTCGGGGAAGAAGAGGGGGAAGCGGGTGAGGTTGATCTGACGCAGGTCCACCTCGGTCTCGGCGAAATCCGTGTTGACGGTCAACGCGGCCAGCATGTTGGAGCCGAGCCTCTGGGTGATGTCGAGGGCGTAGTCCAGATCCGATTCTCGGTCCTCGTGAGCTTGCTTGCCGGTCCGGCCGACGAGAGATGGCGTGAAGGTGAATCCGACTCCCAGATCGAACTCGGGCAGGCCCGCGAGGATCCCCGTCTGGCTCGTGAGGAAGATCTCGTAGTCGAGGTTGGCGCCGGCCCAGCGACTCGTCTCCAGGAGCCGCGTGACGCGGCGCTCGATGTTGAGCCCCCAGCTGTCCAGCCCCTGCCGGAAGCCCAGGCTCTGGACGGGAATCCTGATCTCGGCGTACCACCCTTCTCCGTCCCGGGAGGCCGCGCCCTCCCAGATGGCGTCCCAGGCGGGATTCACGTCCTCACCTTGATCGATGACGAGGCCGTCGAACCGGCTGCCGCTGGGGTTGATGGCGAACACGTAGCCCGAGCGCCCGTCCCGAAACGTGTCGAGGATGATCACGACGTGGTCCTCGTCATCGAGCTCGATGTCCCGGGCCATGGCGTAGGTCACGATGCCCTCGGGGTCGTCGTCGTAGCACGTCAGCCCGATGATGATCTCCCTGGGGTTGACCAGGACCTTGACTTCGGTGCGGTTGTGTGGGGTGCCACCCTCCACCGGCTCGATGGTGATGAGCTCCCTCGTGGATTCCGCTTCCTGCCAGACGGGCTCCGACAGCACTCCGTCGAGACGTATCACGCCCGTGAAGGGGTGGGCCTGGAGCGTAGGCCTGTCCTGAGGGGTCTCCGCCTGCTCCTCCTCCCCTTCCTCTTCCTGTGCGACAACCGGTGGAGTCGAGAGGATGGCGGCGAAGGCAAGCGTCACCGCACCGAACAACCACCGCTCCAATGTCCTGGTCATGGTTCTCTCAATCCCTTCTAGCAGTCGTGAACGTGCTCTCGACGAACGATGTGTTCCCGTCGTCGGCCACGGTGCCGATGGCGAGCTGGTACTCCAGCCCGGGCCGGAGGAACCCCTCCGGCACGACGAACGTCTCCGAGCCTCGAGCGAGCCTGGCCGTGACGCTCAGCTCGAGATCCTCCTGCTCCACGGTGACGAGGTACGCCTCCGCCGCGTCCACGGGCGTCCACCTGACGCGGAGGCCGTCGGTCCCCACGTCCTCGGCCTCGTCCGCCGGCTCCAGAACCGTCACCGGCGACGGCAGGCGATGGCTCAGGGTGGCCGGGCTCCGGAGGGTGTCGCCTGCCGCCGTGCCTCCGGCGAAGTCGTACACGCCCTCGGGGTAGGCGGCCTTCACCACCTCGGGGTCCGGCGGCTCGGGAGATTCCAGCAGGAGCTGCCGCACCCCCAGGGTGGACTCGTCCGGGGCACGGAAATCCGCCACGGTCCTCCCGTCCGGAGCCGTGATGGTGAGCCAGGCGAGCCCGTCGGCCCCACCGCGCACCTCGAAGACCACCTCCGCGTCACCGTCGGTGGCGTTCTGCTCGAAGCGCACGGTGGCGCGGTCGAAGGGACCCGCAGCAGCGCCTCCCGACCCGTCGGCGTCGGGCATGGGACACCCCAGCGCCGTGGCCGCAACGGCCAGCATGGTCACGAACGTCTTCATGCGCCTCCTGCTCGTCTGCTCGCGGCCCCGGGGGGCGACGCCGATCTCCGCCTCCCGGGGCAGCTTCGAGGGCGAGCGACCCTCAGAAATCCAGCTGCAGCTGGATCTGGAAGAAGTTGTTGTCGATCTCCGTGCCCTGTTCCTTCCGGATCGTGAAGTCGGTCTGGACCTTCAGGTTGTGATCCCGGATGTAGAAGTTGGCGCCCACGGACGTCCACCGCTCCCGGTCGTCCGTCACGTCGTCGTTGGGGTCGAACTGCTGGAACCGGGCCGACAGCTCGACCCGCGGGCTCACCAGGATTCCACCCTGGACGAAGCCACCTTTGCCCACCTCGTCGGTGGTGCCGTAGTCCCGGGCGTACCGCCCCACCTCGGCCTGGACGCTCACCGGTCCTTCGTTGAAGAACAGGTCGGCTCCGATGCCGTTCACGTCCAGCTCCGTCGCGTCGTCCCGTGCCCCGGACAGGTACGCGGCACTCGCCCCGACGGCCAGGCGCCGACCGTTGCCCACGTAGGAGCCCCGGTAGTCGCCGTATCCGCCGGCCGAGCTCGGGTCGAGGAGGTTCAGCGCCACCCGACCGGCGACCATGGGATTGTCCGGCCGTGGAGCATCACACCGATGGTGTTGTCGGCCATGCCCACAGACGTGAGTCCGTCCTTGATTCGGCTCCGGTCGACAAGCAGGAGCTTCGAGTCGGAGGTCAGGGCGTCCCGAGAGAAGGGGATGTCTCCGAACCCGACCCGCACCGCGAACTCCGGATTCACGCTGAAGTTCAGCCAAGCGTTCTCGATCTGGGCGCTCGTGCTCCCGCCGAAGCGTCCGGTGCCGTCGAGCTTCACCTCGGTGTAGTAGGTGGCGACGCCGAAGGCGTTGCCGCCTCCCTTGAGGCGCACCCGGGCGATGTAGATGTCGTGGTTGTCGTCCGACGCGTCGAATCGGTAGCGCGTCTGGACGCGAAGCCCCGGCGCGAAGGTGATGGCGCCGTCGGGCCCTCGGGACAGGGAGGTCTGCTGGCCGGCCAGGGGCGACGCCGCCAGAAGCGTCCCCGTGCCGGCCAGCGCCGCGATGATGAAGACGCCCTTCGCTCTCCTTCTATTCTTACGTGGATCGGACATGCCGTGCCTCATTGATCTCGGGTAGCGGATTGACTGCATGGTCCTGCGTGGATCGTGGCTCCCGCGGCCGGGCGCCGATCTCCTGCTCCGTCCCGAAGAGCTCCGCGACGCCCACGGAGACCACCTGCGTCCCCTCGGGAGGGCCCACCTTCAGATAGGCCATGTCGCCCTCGATGGAATCGATGGACACGGCGTGCCGCACGAACGTCAGGGGCGCCGTGGGGATGTAGACCCAAGCCATGCCGTGCGGATCGTAGATCACGGCGCTGTAGGGAACTGCGGCAATGACGGCGCCGGGTCCGTCGGCTCTCCGGACCGTCGCGGTCTGGATCCCCAGTCGCTCGGCGGCCCTCTCGCTCAGCGTGACCTGCCGCAGCCCCGTTCCCTGGATCTCCTCGACCAGGGCCGGGACATCATGAGTCTCCGACCCCGAGCCCTGTTGGCAGGACCAGAGCGGGATCGCCGCGACAGGGATCGCGGCGATCCACGCCCACTTCGTGTGCTTCATGTCGACCTCTCGGTTCGCGACGCCGGCGGAGTCGTGCCTGGGCATCCTTCCGAGCGGCGGCAGGGTTGCTGGTGTCGTGTCTAGGATCCGCCCGTGTCGGTCCTTTGCTGCGCGGGTGGCGTCTGTCCGTAGACGTAGGCCCGGGTCTCGAGGGCCAGGGCGGCTGCACGCTCCTCGGCGAGTTGCTCCGGGGTCAGCTGGATGACGTCGACCAGCTCCAGCACCTCCTGTGTGGGATCGTCTCCGGCGAAGCCGACCCGGATGAGGCCCGTGCCCCGGGCGTAGTACTTGAGCTGGATGGCTCCGGGCTCCTCTTCGTTGAACTCCTCGATGACGATGACGTCGTCGAAGGCGCCGTGCTCCACCTCGTTCGACACCCCGACTTCCCGCACACGTCCGAAGTCGGTCCAGTTCACGGGTGGCGGCGCGAACCCCTCGGAAAAGGCGGGCGTTCCTGGCTGTGGATCCCCCTGCATCATGACGCCGGCTCTAGCCCCGTCCAGGTGGCCGACCAGCCAGGTCCGCCCGCCCACTAGCTCACCGTCCTCGTACACCTCGCTGTATTCGCCCAGGTGCCAGACGTTTCCTTCGTTGTCCTGGGCCCGGAACGCCAGCTCCGCCTCCACCACCTCCCCGTCGCTGATGTCCTGCTCCCACACGACGACGGAGTTCACGCCGCCGATCACCTTCGTGAGATCCGTGAAGGTGATCACGATGCGGTGCTCGATCTCCTCGCCTTCCTCCACCGTGACTCCGTCGTAGATGAACTGGGTTCCCGGCGGATGGGGCCACCAGACGTTGTCGATCACGGTGGGGTTGTCGAAGTTCTCCGGGCTGAAGTCGTACGTGACCTGCTCCGTCGCGCCTTCCGCGCAGGCCCAGATGATGAGTCCCGCCGCGACGGTGGACGGCACGATCCACTCACCTCGCTTCCACATGTTCGCTCCTTGGCTTGACGATCCCCTCAGCCCTCGTGGGCAGGGGGGGACCGGTCCCGCCTGCGGGACCGGCCCCCGGATTCGGATTCGGCTATCCCTCGACGACCGCCGGCTGCGGCGCCATCGCCTTCCCGAACTTCAGATACAGGGGAGGCACCACGAAGAGGTTGATGAGGGTGGCCGTGACCAATCCGCCCAGGATCACCACGGCCATGGGATGCTCTATCTCGTTCCCCGGAATCGGTCCTACGACCACTAGGGGTGTCAGCGCGAGACCGGTGGTTGTCGCCGTCATGAGGATGGGCGCGAGCCTCTCCCTGGCCCCGCGTAGCACGAGGCCGACGCCGAATCTCTCTCCCTCGAATTCCTCCAGATGCTGGAAGTGATTGATCATGAGGATTCCGTTGCGGGCGGCGATGCCCAGCACGGTGAGGAAGCCGACCAGGGATCCCAGAGACAGGACGCCGTCACCCAGGTACGCCGCCAGCACCCCACCCACCAGTGCTGCCGGCAGGAGCACGAACGACAGGGCTGCCAGCCGAGTGCTCCGGAAGGACGTCTGCAGGAGCAGGAAGACGGCGATCATGGCGATGATGGAGAAGATCAGCATCTTCCGCTGCACCGCCAGGCGCTCCGTGTACTCGCCCAGTAGCTCAGGGTAGTAGCCCTGGGGGAAATCGACGCCCGCCAGTGCTTCGCGAACATCGGCGTAGACGGACCCCAGGTCCCGACCCCGGACGTTGGCGCCCACGTCGAGGCGACGCTTGAGGTTCTCGTGCTCGATGACGTTCGGGGTGGGCGCGATCCGGACGTCGGCCACCTCCTGGAGCTGCACGCGGCCGCCGCCCGGCACGTCGATGAGCATCTCCCGGACGTCCGTGAGGCTGTTGCGGTGTTCCGGAGTGGTCCATACCTGCACGTCGTAGGTCCGGTGGGCGATGTGGATGTCTCCCGCCTCCTCACCGGCGATCATCGTGGTGGCGGCCCGGCGCACGTCGCCGGGCTTCAGCCCGTACTGCTGGGCCCTTGCGAGATCCACCTTCACCTCGATCTGCGGGATGTTCTCGTGGAGCTCCACGTGCAGATCGATGATCCCTTCGATGCCCTCCAGGGCTTCCCGCACCTCGCTCCCCTTGTCGTGGAGCAGGTCCAGATCGTCGCCGTAGATGCGAACGACGATGGCCTCGGAGGTGCCGGTCAGCACCTCCCGAATCCGTTCCTTGAGGTAGGTCAGCACGTCCCGGAAGAGGCCCGGGTACCCGTCGATGGTGGCCTGGATGACGGCAACGGTCTCGTCGTAGTCCACCGAAGGGTCCACGCTGACCCAATTCTCTCCGAAGTACATCCCCACCACTTCGTCCATGATGAGGGCCTGGCCGATGTGCGCCCCGAAGTTGCGTATCCCGGGGATCTGCCTCAGCTCCTTGCTGGCCTGGATGGTGATGCGGTTCATCTCGGGCCATGAGGTGCCCGGCTTCGTGAGCCAGTGCATCAGGAAGTCCCGCTCCTTGAAGTCGGGGAGCAGGGATTGGCCGAGCTGGGGTACCACCACCACGCCGGCCACGGCGATGACGCCGACGGTGGCGTAGGCGGGGCGCGGGCTCCTGACGATGCCGGCCAGCACCCGGTCGTACCAGCGATGCAGCAAGCGGATGAGCGGGGACTCCCGCTTCTCCACGGGCACGTTCCGCAGCAGGATCAAGCTCAGGGCCGGCGTGACGGTGAGAGCCACCACCGTGGAGGCAGCTACCGCGAGGGCATACGAGAAGGCCAAGGGCCGGAAGAACGCTCCCGACAGACCCTCCATGACGAAGACCGGCACCAGCGCCATGATCTCGATGAGCGTCGAGAAGATGATGGCGTGCCGCACCTCGAAGGACGCCTCCAGGATCACCCGGGCGATGGGTGTTCGCCTGCCTTCTCTGCGGGCCTCGCGCAGGCGCCGCATGATGTTCTCCACGTCGACGATGGCGTCGTCCACCACCGCTCCGAGCGCGATGACGAGGCCCGCCAGCACCATCGTGTTGATGGTGGTGCCGCGGATCGAGAGCACGAGGATCCCCGCCAGGAGGGAAAGCGGGATGGCGGTGCAGCTGATGAGGGCGACGCGCCACTCGTAGAGGAAGATGAACAGGACCAGGACCACCAGAAGCGCGGCGATCAGGAGGGCCTTCGTCAGGTTGTCGATGGCCACCTCGATGAAGGTGGCCGGCCGGAAGATCTCGCTGTCGATCTCGACGTTGGGAAGACCCGGCCGCAGCGCGTCCAGCGCCGCCTCGACGCCCCGGGTCACCTCCAGGGTGTTGCCCCAGGGGAACTTCTCCACGATGAGCAGCAGGCCGATATCGTCGTTGATGATGCCGTCGCCCACCATGGGCTGGTGATCGATGACCACCTCAGCCACGTCGCTCATCAGCACGGGCTCCCCGTTCCTGACGGCGACGGTCACGTTGGCCAACTGGTCCGGGTTGACCTGGTCCGACCGGTAGACCAAGGGTAGGACGTGCCGTACCGGGAGCCGCTGGTTGGGCGTTTCGAGCCACCCGCCCGTGCCGACGAAGTGCCCGTCGGAGAAGCGGAACAGGCCCACGTCCAGGGCGTCGGCCGTGGCCTCCCGGATTTCGTCCAGCGTCACGCCGCAGATGGCGATATTCGCCACCCCCGGGACCTGCAGCAGGCGTTGCCGGATGGTCCAGTACGCGATCATGGACAGGTCGATGACCGACAAGGAGTCCGACGAGATCCCGATCTTCACGGTTCGGCTCGTAGCCGACAGGGGGGGCAGCATGACCGGGGGGCTGGCCCACGGAGGTAGTGAGGACGTCACCACCTGGATGCGTTCCTCCACCAGCTGCCGGGCCTCCATGAGGTCCGTCCCCGGCTCGAAGATCATCTTGACCGAAGACAGCTGCGGGACCGACTTGGAGCGCATCACGTCGATTCCCGGCACCCCGGCCAGCGCCTCCTCCAGGGGAATCGTCACCAGGGCTTCCACCTCCGAGGGCGACAGCCCAAGGGCGGGGGTCTGGATCTCGACCAGGGGCGGCGCAAACTCGGGGAACACGTCTACGGGAGAGTCGCGGAGCTGTCCGGCGCCATAGAGAACCATGGCGCCTGCAGCGGCGACCACGAGGTAACGAAACCTCAGGCTCGATCCTACGATCCATCTCATCATGGTTTGTGACCTCGCTGCAGAATCAATGTCCGACCTCGAACTCGGTGCCGTACAGCTCGGCCACTCCGACCGAGGCGACGACCGTGCCGATGGTCGGCCCGCTCGAGAGGATGGCCACGTCGCCTTCGATGTAGTCGACGACGACTTCCTCCCGGACGAAGGTGCGAGGCTCGGGGCTCGTGTAGACCCACGTACGCCCCGCGGTGTCGTAGAGCAGCGCCGAATACGGCACGCTCAGGCGGGCTGACCCGTAGCGAGAGGCCATCCGCTCCAGGACCCGGGCCGTCTCCACGCCGGTGCGCTCCATGGCCCTCTCGCTCAGCGTGACACGGCTCAGGTCCGATCCCTCGATGTGCTCCACGTGGGACGCCGACTCGGCGCTGGCCGTGGAGGACGGGGCCGGCGTGCACCCCCAGGAGAAGACGCCCGCGAGGGCGAGGACGCCGACGATGGATCCAGTGGGGTACCGCATGGTGCTCCTCCGGGTGGATGCTGCTTCGAATGCGTGATTCATCTTTCGTCCCCCCTCACGTCGCCGGCTCGAGGCCGGGTGATTCCCTGAGGAGCTCAGAGACCGGCGGGAGGCCGAGCTCGGGCTCCCGCGCTGCGCCGAACAGGGCGTACAGCGCCGGCACCGCCATAACGCTGTACAGCGTGGACGTGACCAGGCCGCCCAGGACCACCGCCGCCATGGGAGCCGCGAACTCCAGGCCCGCCACGTTCCCGAACAGCACGAAGGGGAGGAAGAAGAGCGCCGTCGTCACGGTGGTGGTCACGATGGGGCCGAACCGCTCCCCCGTCGCCTGGCGCACGAGCTCTGGACCGAACTCCATGCCGTCGCCCTCCATCTGCTGGCAGCGACCGATGAGCACGGTTCCGTTTCGCACTGCGAGCGAGAAGACCAGCATCAGGCCCGCCATGGAGGCCAGCGAGATCGTGCCTCCGTTCATCAGCAGGGCCACGGCCACCCCTCCCAGCAGGGCCATGGGAAGCGTCAGGAAGAAGGCGAAGGCCACCGCCCAGCTCCGTGCGAAGGCCTGGATGAGCAGCAGCATCATGATGGCCGCCACGATGGCGAAGCCCATGACCCGCCGCTGAACCGCGAGTCGCTCCGCATACTCTCCGAGGAGCTCGGCGCGGTACTCCAGAGGGAAGGTCACCGCCTCGATGGCCCGCTCCACGTCCGCGGCCACGGCCACTACATCGCGTCCGCCCACGTCGGCGGTGACGTCGAGGCTCCGGGCCGCACCGTCGCGGTTGATGACGGTCACGGAAGGGGCGATGCGCACGTCGGCCACGTCGCCGAGTCGCACGTGCCCGCCGCCGGGGGTGTCGATGAGGAGGTTCTGGATGCTGGTGAGGCTGTGGCGTGTGCTCGGCGTGCCAAGAACCACCACGTCGAACACCTTCTGCTCCTCGAACAGGCTTCCCACCTGCATGCCCGAGAGCAGCACTGCCGACGCCCTGCGCACGTCACCGGGCTTGAGGCCGAAGTCCTTGGCCCGCTCGAGGTCCACCTCGATCTCCACCGTGGGCCTCTCCCCGGGGTACAGCGTCCGGGTGTCCGTGACCCCGTCGATACGGGCCATGGCCGCTCGGACCTCATCCGCCTTGGCGCGGAGCAGGTTCATGTCCTCGCCGTACACCCGCACGACGAGAGACTCCCTGGTGCCAGAGAGCTCCTCCCGTACCCGGGCCTGCATGTAGGTCAGCACCTCCCTGGAAAGGCCGGGATAGGCGGCCACGACCTCGCGCACGGTGCTCACCGTGGCGTCGTAGTCGGCAGCAGGGTCGATGCTCACCCGGAGCTGGCCATCGTTGACGTCACCCTTCCGGTCCGACAGGATGGCCCGCCCCACGTGGGCGCTCACGTTGCGGACCCCCGGGATCTCCCGCAGCTCTGCGCCGGCCCGGCGGGTGATCCGGCTCATGGCCGGATACGACGTGCTGGGGCTCCCTTCCCACCGTACCAGCAGGTCCAGCTCCTTGAGGTTGGGCTCCACCGACTCCAGGCTGAGCATGGCCGCAGTCCCGAGTCCGGCCAGAGCCAGGACACATACTGCGATGAACGCCGGCCGGGGGGCCCCTGCGATCCTGGCACCCAGGGAGCCCCAGGCGCGCTGGAGGGATGCCGCCAGAGGCGACTCATCCCGCTCCATCGGGGCACCCCGCAGGAGGAACCAGCTCAGGGTCACCGTCACCGTCAGGGCCGCCAGCATCGAGGCCAGGAACCCGAGGACGTACGAGAGGACCAAGGGCTTGGCGAATGCGCCGGTGACCCCCTCCAGCAGGAGCAGGGGAGCAACGAAGAGCACCATCATCAGCGTCGCGTAGAGGAGCGAGGTCCTCGTCTCCAACGCGGCCTCCATGATGGTACCGGCGGTGGACTCGTCGCCGCCCTCCTCGCGACGGGCACTCAGACGGCGCCGGATGGAGTCCATGCCCACGACGACGTCGTCGACCAGGATCCCGGTGGCCAGGAGGAGGCCTGCCACCACCATCATGTTGATGGCGGCCCCGCGCAGGTAGAGCACGGTGCCGGCCGCAGCCGCGGCGGACAAGATGGAGACGACGCCGATGGCTGCGATGCGCCAGTTGAGGAGGAACAACAAGAGGGCCACGAGTCCCAGAGCGGCCCCGATGGCCAGTGCCAGGCCGAGGTTGCCGAATGCCAGGTCCAGATAGCTGGCCGGCCGGTAGAGGGTCGGATCCAGGTTCATCCCACTCAGGCCCGGCTGGAGCGCCGCGAGGGCCTCTTCCACCTCCTCGGTGACCTCGACGGTGTTGGCCCAGGGGAACTTCTCCACCACCAGCATGAGCGCGGGGGCGTCGTCCACCAGGGCGTCGCCGATGAGGGGCTGGTGATCCTCCACCACCGTGGCCACGTCACCCAGGCGTCGGGAGGGGTCTCCGTCCAGGGCCACCCGGGCCAGCTCCTCCGCCGTGGTGATGGGCAGCAGGTGCCGCACCCCCAACCGCTGGTTGGGCGTGTCGATCCAGCCGCCGGTGCCCGGCGTCGACGCCTCCAGGTACGTCAGCGGAGAGGCCCACAGCGCGTTCCCCGACGTGGAGATCACCTGCGCCAGCGTCACCCCCTGGTCCCGCAGGTTCTCCGGATCCACCTGCACCTGGAGCTGCCGCTTGCGCTGGCCCCAGATGGATACGTTGGCCACTCCGGGCAAGCCCATGAGGCGGGGCACGATGGTCCACCGGGCAAGCACCGACATCTCGATGAGGGACAGCGACTCCGACGTGAGCCCGACCTCCATGACCCGGCCGGCGGAGGACAGGGGATTCAGCATCGTGGGCGGCGACGACACGCTGGGGAGCGCGAACACCTCGGTTAGGCGCTCCTGCACGACCTGCCGGGCCCTGAGGAGGTCCGTGCCGTCCTCGAAGATCAGCCAGATGGTGGACAGGCCCGGGCTGGATTGGGAGCGGAGCTCCGCCACCCAGGGCGTGCCGTTGAGCATGTCCGCTTCCATGGGCGTGGTGATCATCGCCTCCACTTCCTGGGCGGACAGCCCCAGTGCTTCGGTCTGGATCTCCACCTGGGGCCGGGAAAACTCGGGGAGGGCGTCAAAGGGCAGCTGGTCCAGCTGCGTGAAGCCGAAGACGAGCAACAGCGCTGCGGCGGCGACGACCACGTGCCGAAGCCGCATGCTCGATCCTACGATCCAACGCATCATGAGGGTCACTCCGCTGGGGGGGGGAACGGACGAGGGGGTGGGCCGGCGATCGGCCCGGAGT
>JBDHGI010000313.1:0-4647 GCA_039589955.1 Gemmatimonadota bacterium
TCCCGTGGGGACCCCAGTGGGTGGACGTGATGGTCACGTCGGCACCGCCAATCTCGGGCATCTGACCCGACCGGATGCGCGCCTGGTGGCAGGAAGCGCACAGGTTGGCGTCGTTGCCGAAATCCACCACCGCCTCACCGAACCCGGTGGTCTCCGTCAGGCGGAACGCCACCGGAACGCCCGACCGGCGCGCGTAGTCGGCGGCCGTGTAGGTGGTGTGGATCATGTGGCACGTGCGGCAGTTCATGGGCACCACGTCGTCCACGGAGCCCGCGGAGTAGGACCACTCACCCGTCTCGAGCCTCTCGAGCCAGCCCTGGTGGCTGTGGCAGACCGCGCACTCGCCGCTGTCGCGCACGTACTGCCCGGGGCCATGGGCCGCCACCGCCAGCTGCTGCTGCTTGGCGTACATGGTGACGTCGGCGACGTGGCATTCCGTGCATGTCTGATTCGCGTCCTCGCCCGCCGGTCCCGTCGGGCCTTGCGGACCCGTCGGACCCGCCGCGCCCGTCGGGCCTGCCGGGCCTTGCGGACCCGTCGGGCCTTCCGGCCCCTCGCACGCGGTCATTCCCGCGACCAGCAGGGCGGCTACAAAGAAGGTCCAACCTCTTCTCATCATGCTTCCCCCTCCGTCGTCAGCAGAAGCGGTTGTATCGTGATAGGGAGGATCATCGTCCGGGCCGGATCCACAGAGGTGGCACCTTCGAACACCCGAGACAGGCTTGCACCTTCAGTGTACAAGCCCGTCCGGGATCGCGCTAGAGGGAGAATCCGTACGATTACGGACGGGACTGCACGGATCTGCGCGTCGGCCATCGACCCGAGGCCCCGCACGGCCGTCGACGGGCCACGGCCTTTGGCGGAACGCACGGCGGGGTTAGCTTGCAAGTACCAATAAGACAGCCACTTACCGGATGCTCTCTTTCATGAAGATCTTCCGCCGTCTCGCCCTCGTCGCCGCCGGATGCTTGATGGGTCCCGCTTCGGCGGACGCGCAGGTGGACGTGTCGATACGCGCAATTCCGCGCGCCGGACTGGCGGCGCCCGACGCGTTCTTCTACGAGGTGTTCACGAACTTCGCCGGAGACGGCTTCGTGGAGTGGACCTCCGCGTCGCTGGGGAGGGCCTTCGTGGCCGGATTGGGCGTGGAAGTGGACGTCGGTCGGGAGGGCGTGCTATTTCGCGCGGAGGTGCTGCGCAGCTTCGACACCTGGCTGCTGGCCGGGCACGGGGTGCTCATCCCGCGGGTCCTGTTCGAGCCCCCCCAGGTGGTGAACACCTGGTTCGACGTCCCCGCCACCCTGACCATGACGAGCGTGCAGGTGGTGCTGCCCACGCGCTTCCGGATCTGGCGGGTGGAGCCGTACGTGCTGGCGGGCGTGGGCGGAAAGTTCTATTCATTCGGGGAGTCGACGCGGCCCAACGAGGTAGGCGCCGTCCTGCCCAACGACGGATACACGTGGGGCGGGGATCTGGGCGCTGGAGCCAAGCTGTCGCTGTTCGGTCTCACGTTCGACGTCCAGGTTCGTGACGCCATCAACCGGTACTGGGACAAGACGCAGCACGATCTTCTCTACACCGGGGCTCTGGTCTGGGACGTCAGGTGAGATTCCCGCCACCGCGGTCTCCGGCACGGAGGCCCCGAGCGTGGCCTTCCGGACGGTGGTCAGTCCGGCGGTAGGGCGTTAGCCCGCCTCCGCCCGACTCGGAAGGGCGGACCCCCGCGCGGCCCCGCCAGGCGGCCGAGGGCATCGCGAGGGGCGTCGATTCGACGTCCGGGACTCCCGACCCTGTACAGCATCGACAGCACGGAGGAGCCCACCGGGATCGTCCCCGGAGGCAAGGAGGTGTCATGAAGGTCCGCCACATCACCCGCCTGTCCCAGCTCCACCAGCTCGGCGATGCGGAGCGCCGGAGGCTGGAGCCGGTGGCAGATCGCTATGCGTTCCGATTGAACGACTACTACGCGAAGCTCATCAACTGGGACAATCCGAAGGATCCCCTCCGGCGCCTGGTGGTGCCCGACGAGGGCGAGCTCGCGGCGTGGGGTACCCTGGATGCGTGCGACGAGGCGAGCTACACGCCGGTCAGGGGATGCCAGCACAAGTACACGGACACGGCGCTCCTCGTGGTGAGCGAGGTATGCGGAGCCTACTGCCGGTATTGCTTCCGCAAGCGGCTGTTCATGAACGACAACGACGACGCCTCCATCGACCACCGCCAGGGATTGGCCTATATCGCCGAGCAGGAGGAGATCACCAACGTGCTCTTGACGGGTGGCGACGCTCTCATGTTGTCAACGAGGCGACTGGGGCAGATCCTGGACGATCTGGGATCGGTGCCCCACGTCCGGGTGGTGCGACTGGGCACCAAGATGGTCGCGTTCAATCCGTTCCGCGTGCTCGACGATCCCGACCTCCTGGAGGTGATCCGTACCCACTGCGAGACGGGGACGCAGGTCTACGTCGTGAATCACTTCGATCACCCGCGGGAGCTGACCCACCAGGCCAAGGAGGCCATCGCCCTGCTGCTCAGGGCCGGCGCGCAGGTCGTGAACCAGTGCCCCATCATCCGCGGCGTGAACGACCGGGCCTCCACGCTGGCCAGCCTGTTCCGTGAGCTGTCGTACGTGGGATGCCCGCCCTACTACGTCTTCCAGGGTCGGCCCACGGCCGGGAACGAGCCCTTCGAGGTGCCCCTCACCGAGGGGCTCCATCTGTTTACGGAAGCGAACCGGCACATCTCGGGGTTGGCCAAGCGGGCGCGGTTCGTGATGTCCCACCGGACGGGGAAGATCGAGATCTGCGGAGCCGACGACCGGTTCATCTACATGCGGTATCACCGGTCCCACCTGCCCGAGGACTACGGTCGGATGGTCATCGCCGTCCGGGATGACGAGGCGTGCTGGCTGGACGAGCTGACGTTGGTTTCCGGCACCCCCTCGGCCATCGAGGCGGCGGCCGACTTCGCGCCCCTGGGCGCATAGCCGCCGGCTGAAGGGTCACGGGATCATCGCTCATGCGGACAGGACGGCGATGACGAAGGACGCCAGGAGCGCTGCAAGGACCGTCGGAGCCCAGCCTTGGACGTCCGTGTCCCTGGGTGCACGAAACCGCTCGCGCATGTCTCACCTCCGGGGGGGGAAGCCGTTAGGAGCCACGCGATCTTGTGGGGTGCCTCGTGAATCCACGTGCACCCACGACGATCACTGCCTATATCAACGTTAAAAACGCCCGGGCCGGGAATACAAGGAAATTTCCGGCGGGGGCTTGTCCTCCCGACGATCCCGCCTTGTCCGCTGCCCGCCCGCCGCCTACCGTGCCGGCAGGCCATCGCCACTCGGACTTCCCATGCCCGGTGGCCTCCGTGACGTCTTGCGACATGCCTCGATTCCCGTTGGATCGCCGCGATTTCCTCAGGACCTCCGGCCTGGCGCTGGCGGGCGCCTCGGTCCTGCCGCACCTGGGCTGCTCGCCCTCGAGGGAGGGTGCCTCCGCGGTGGCCGGCGTCCCCGACTCCTGGACCGTCCGACCTTTCCCCCTGGACCGGGTCCGCCTGGGTCCGGGGCTCTTCCGGGAGAAGAGGGACCGGATGCTCCACTATGCCGGCGCCTACGGCGGCGAGGCCGATCCGCTGGCCGGACCGGACCGCATGCTGAGCATCTTCCGGGCGAACGCGGGGCTGGACACCCGTGGGGCCGAGCCGCCGGGAGGCTGGGAGACGGAGACGGGCTACCTCCGAGGTCACTACGCCGGCCACTTCATGACCATGCTGGCCCAGGCGTACGCCGGCACGGGTGATCCTCTCTACAAGCAGAAGCTCGACTACATGGTGGCGGCGCTGGCGGAGTGCCAGGCGGCGTTGGCCGAGGCCGCGAGCCGGCCCACGCCCAGGGTGCCGGGCCGGGGTGGGGGCGGGGCCCTGCGTCTCACGGGCTCGCCCATCGGCCACGCGGAGCACGTCCGCCTCCCCGACGGGATCACCGCCGGGCTGCAGGACTTCACGGTGGCCACCTGGATCAACCTCCGCGAGTACGACGCGGCGAGGCTCACGCGCACGAACAGGAACCAGACCCCGGCCACGTTGAACGACGGCGCGGCGGTGTTCGACTTCGGCAACTCCAACCCGGAGTACGCCGAGGATCCACTGGCCCGGATGTACCTGGTGGTCCGGGTCTCCGACGAGCATCCGGTTCCCCGCTTCGCCATCACGGTCGGTGGGGAGGAGGCGGAGCAGAGGCTCGACGGCGCCCAGCCCCTCCCGGTGGACGAGTGGACGCACGTCGCCGTGACCCAGGCGGGCGGACTCGGTACCCTGTACGTGAACGGCCGGCCCGTAGCGACGAACCCGAGAATGACCGTCACCCCGGCGGAGCTCGGGGCCACGGATCACTGGATCGGTCGGCGGCAGTTCCCCCAGCGGAGCACCTCGTACCTGCGCGCCGACCTGGACGACTTCCAGGTGTGGAGCCGCGCGCTGAGCGCCGAGGACGTCCGCGGCCTCGCAGGCGCGCCGGGTGGCGGAGCGGAGGGGCGCGGGGGCGATGAGGCCCCCAGGGGGGACGTGGCGTCCTATGGATTCGACGAGGAGAGCGGTCCCGTGGCCGTCGACTCCAGCGGGCGAGGTCGTGACGCGCCTGTCATCGCG
>JBDHGI010000314.1:0-7630 GCA_039589955.1 Gemmatimonadota bacterium
GCGCGCGTCGCGCACCCGCGGCACGGTGTAGAACCGGATGATCACGTGAGGGAGACCGGCGGTGCCGACCATGAGCGCCGCCGTGATGAAGAAGACGTCGAGGGTGGACTTGGTACCGCCGGTATAGGCGGCGAAGCCTAGCTCCTCGTGCAGGCCGTCGAGTCGTTCCAGCAGCGGCACGCCGGTGGCCTGGTCCACGCCGCCGAGTCCGAGCTGCGGGATCGGGTTGCCAGTGATCATCAAGGAGAGGAAGATCGCGGGCACCATATACGCGAAAATCAGCACGCAGTACTGAGCGACCTGGGTGTAGGTGATCCCCTTCATGCCGCCGAGCACGGCGTAGAAGAAGACGATGCCCATGCCGATGTAAACGCCGATGTTGACGTCCACCTCGAGGAAGCGCCCGAACACGATGCCTACGCCCCGCATCTGCCCGGCGACGTAGGTGAACGACACGAAGATTGCGCAGATGACGGCCACGATCCGGGCGGTCTGCGAGTAGTAGCGGTCGCCGACGAAGTCGGGCACGGTGTAGGCGCCGTACTTCCTCAGATACGGGGCCAGGAGGAGCGCCAGCAGCACGTAGCCGCCGGTCCACCCCATAAGGTAGACCGAGCCGTCGTAGCCCATGAACGAGATCAGCCCGGCCATGGAGATGAACGACGCCGCGCTCATCCAATCGGCTGCGGTGGCCATCCCGTTGGCCAATGGCGACACGCCTGTTCCGGCCACGTAGAAGTCCTTCGTGGAGCGGGCCCTCGACCACACCGCGATCCCGATGTAGAGGGCGAAGGACGCCGCTATAAGCGTGAACGTCCACGCCTGGACGTTCACGCTTCGTCCCTCTCGTCCAGGTCGAACTCGCGGTCGAGCCGATTCATGAGCGCGACATACACGAAGATCAGGACCACGAAGACGTAGATGGATCCCTGCTGCGCGAACCAGAATCCGAGGGGGAAGCCGGTACCGGGGATCGTGATGTCGTCGAGTGGCTCGGCGAGGACGATGCCGAAGCCGTACGAGACGGCGAACCACACGATGAGAAGGACGCCTACGTAGCGGACGTTGCGGCGCCAGTAGGCACGCTGCGCGGCTCGGGCCTCGGGGTCGGTGATGGATGGGCGCTGGCGGGCGCCTGGGGAATCGGGATCGCCGCTCATCGTGCCTCGCTCGGGATAAGGTCGGCCCCGATGGTAGCGTGCCTCAGTGCCTCCAGTCCATCTCACGGGCTCCCTTCCAGGCGGACCAGGGTGTATGATATCAGTAGATGATACTATATTGGCACGGGTGGCGTGCCGGTGGGCTCGAGCCGAAGACAGCGGCGCGCGCTCGCCCGCCGCTTCCTCGCCGACATCGAGGAGACCTGATGGAGTACAAAGGGTACACAGCCGAGATCTCCTTCGACGAGAAGGCCGAGATGTTGCACGGTAGGGTCCGACACATCCGGGACGTCGTCACCTTCGAGGCTGATTCCGTCGAGGGTCTGAGGCGAGAGTTCAGGAAGTCCGTCGATGACTATCTGGAGTTCTGCGCGGACCTTGGCCTGGAACCCGAGAGGGCCTTCTCCGGCCGCTTCCTCCTGGTGGGTCACCGACGCCGTCCGGGAGCACCTTGGTGCCGCTTCGCTCACGCAGTCGGGACAGCGCTTGGGGCTTTCCTAACGAAGGGCCCCCGGGGGCGGCTCGCCACTCGGCCAGCCGCGGTGGCCACCTGATTCCCCCGACGCGCCCGCCGAAACGCCGCGGCACCGGCTGCGTACGGATCGGGGAGGCCGTCAGCGAGCCCACGCAAACCGTCGGGGGACCGTCATGCGCAGGATCGTCGCCACGCTCGCCGCGCCATTCCTCCTGGCACCGACCGGTGCCGGCGAGACTTTCCTTCCCGGATACGCGTGGCAGGAGGTGGCGGGCGGCATCTACTTGCACACGAGGACCGACCCCCTGGCCGGGCCGGTGGACGGAAACTCCGTCGTCATCGTCAACGACGTGGATGTCTTCGTCGTCGACACCCACATCAATCCCGCGGCGGCCCGGGCGGTCATCGCCCGGATCCGCGAGATCACGGAAAAACCCGTGTCCCACGTGATCAACACCCACTGGCACGACGACCACACCAACGGCAATCACGCCTACCGACAGGCCTACCCGGAGGCGAGAATCGTCGCCCACCGCGCCACCCTCTCGTCCCTGGAGAGGGAGTGGCAGGCCATGGAGGACCAACGCCGGGAGGTGTACGCGTCCGTGAAGGACCAGGACCTGATGGCCGCCGCGGAGGCCGCGGACGCCGAGGATCCCCAGCGGGCCATGGGCATCCGCCTCTTCGCCGCCTATCGGGATGCCCTTCTCCCAGAGCTGCCCGGCCTGGAGTTGGTGTACCCGGACCTCGTGTTCGACGACAGCATGGCATTCCATCGGGGAGGGCGGCGCATCGAGGTGCGGTGGATGGGGCGAGGGAACACCGATGGCGACGTGGTGGTCTGGCTGCCGGACGACAGCGTGCTGGTCACCGGCGACATGCTGGTGGCACCGATCCCCTACGCCTTCGATTCACCGATGGTGGACTGGATCGGCACCCTCGGGCGGGTGGCGGAGCTTCCCGCCGAGATCATCATCCCGGGTCACGGCCCGCCGCAGCGTGACCGGGCCTATCTCAAACGGGTGGTCGGGCTGCTGGAGCGCACGGTGGAGGCGGTGCGGGAGGCCCGTGCCGAAGGCGTCGCGTACGAGGCCCTCACGGACGCTGTGGACCTTGCCGCTCAGGAGCGTCAGTTCACCCGAGGTGATCCCGCCCGGCTGTTCGCCTGGCGCTCGTACTTCCTGGAGCCGGGCCTGAAGAGCGCGTGGGCCGCCCTGGGCTACCCGGTGCCGAAGGGGGGATAGGGAGATAACAGAGCGCCCGGGGGAAACTCCCCCCGGGCGCTCTCTTTTCCGCAGCCCCGGACGCGCCGGGGCCTACCTTCCGACTACTTGATGTCGATCACCTTGTAGACACGGAATCCCGGCCAGATCGTCTTGCCCCGGGCCCCGTTTCCGAGCGCGAGTCTGAGGAACATGCCCACGCTCTCACCGAACCCGGACTGGAGGTTGAAGTCCCTCGTGTCGATGGCGCCGCACACGGACGAGCCGCTGCTCCCGGCGCACGTGGCGTCAAGATACCGGTCCGACCCGACCGACACTCCGTTCTTGCGCTCGAGTCCGATCAGGTCGTCGTTCGGGTCCGGCTGCCCGTTGGAGTCGAGCTCCCCCGCGTCGAACTCGAACCACAGCGACGTGCTGGACTCGTCCGAGCTGCGCGGCAGCTCCAGGGACAGGATCAGCTCCGTGGGGGTGTTCAGCCACCGCAGCGTCGCGGTCGCCCCAGACTTGCCGCCGCCTCCCGAGAGGTTGACCGGGAAGGTCTCCTCACCGTCGGCGCACTCATCCCACGCGCCGTCCTTGATGCCGTCCACTTCTACGCTGCAGATCTGCGCCGTGAACACGAGGGGCAGGTCGTTCAGGGCGACCTCGTAGTCGATCAAGCCGGTGTCGTCCCTCGTCTCGAAGGGATCCAAATCGGTGACCGGACCGTTGGCGTAGCCGTTGGTCCCGTCGTCCGCATCAGTCGGGTCGCGGTCGCAATAGGCGAAGCCGTCACTGTCGACGCCGTCGGGCGCCGGCGTGCCGAGCACGAAGTCACCGTCGCTGTCCACAGCCGGTGTGTCGGATCCTGCCACCGCCACGCCGCAGCCCAGGGCCCTCAGCTCCACCGTGCCGGTTCCCGCCGGTGTCCACACGGCGCTCGCGATACCCCAGGCTCCAGTGGTGAACGCGAGGGGGTCACCCGGGGTCCCTGTGGCCACACAGCTTTCATCGAGGCGCAGGGTCGGGCACTCCAGCACACCGCCCGGATCGGGGAAGAAGTGGATGGTCGTGAACGGAGTGGCCTGGCCGCCCGCATCCGTCACCTGGACTTCGGCGGTCACGGACTGACCTGCTCCCACCGAGGCCCCATCGCCCGACAGCTTCTCGGCCTTCGGAAGCACGCCGAGCTGGAAGTCGCTCAGGTCCCGTAGCCGGCCGCCGCCGCCGCTCACGCCGCCCATCATCGCAGAGGCCACCAGCGGCCGCGGTGTGATCACTGACGCCACTTTGTCGAGGCCCTGGCCGAGAAGACCGAGGAAGCCGGCGGAGGCAACCCCGGAGGGTGAATCCGAGCAATCGAATGCCGCCGGCGGAAGCACCGTCTGGCCACCCTCGTCCACCTTCAGCACGTAGGCAGCGAAGTCGCCCACACTACCGAAGTCCAGCACCTCGCAGATCTGGATCGTCGACTCGTTCAGGATGGCCTCCTGGGCCAGCGTGGGCGACTCGACCGTCACCTTGCACCCGATGAGCGGCACGTCCACGTCGAGGTCGTCGGCCGCGCAGTTGTCCATCGTAAGGGTGAAGACGTTGGTGCCGTTGTCCGGCCCGATGCTGAGCAGGGCCGTCCCGAATCCTTCCGGACCCGTCACATCGAGCGTGCCCCCGCCGTTGGCGATCAGGCAGGTGATGGAGAACTCGCCGCTCGTCAGGCAGGTGTCCAGGGCCTCGGTGATGTAGAAGGGCACGTTCTGGTTGGAGCCGAGCTGGATCACCAGCACCGGATCGTCGGCCGGCTGATCCGTCGAGGGTGAGTTCGAGAGCATGACGTCCCGGTATCCCAGTAGGCGCAGATCCAGGGGCGAATCCGCCGAGCCGTCGGTGAGCCATACCTTCAGCCGCCACGTGGACTCCGCCGGCTGGGAGCCGTTCCCATTCTTGCGGGTCTTCCAGCTCGCGGAATAGCTGCCCAGCCCCTCCACGACCGCCGAGATGTCGCCTGGGTCGGAGCAACCTCCCACGACTGGGCAATCGATCGCCACGGCCTCGACACGGAGGAAGGGAGCCAGGCCCGTGACGAGCGGATCGGTAACGCCGGGGTTGGAGACCAGGGACGGGAGGAAGTAGAACCCGTGGGTGCCTCCGAAGCGGCCGTCACACGGCGAGCCGGTGCACGACTCGACTCCTGTGTGACTGAACGAGGGAGCCAGATCCGACGCCTCGGGCCCCGTCACGGAATCGTTGCCGTCCTGGCACGCCGTGAAAGCCAGGGCCACCATAGGTACGAATAACCACCGCTTCATCCTCTTCATCGGCCTCTCCCTCATTAAGGTTACCCGCGCGCTCGTGGCCTCGAGCCCTCGGGTCCAGTCAGCGAAAACCGCTCCTGCCTCGTGCGGCCTCAGTGGGCCGGCACCGCCCGGCGTGGGCGCACTGTTCCACACCGTCTCCCCGACGTCTTTTTTTTCTTCCGTTGAACCGGGACCGCGTCTGCCTCGGACAGCACCCGGCGTGGCGAGGATCGAGGAGGGGGAGGCTCGGATGCACGCGGTACAGCATCCGCCGTCCTCGACCGTTTAGCGGAGCCTAATTAATGGGGTTCCGGCGGAAAGTCAAGGCTTATGTGCGTAACGGTCTGGCTACTGCGCTACCCGCTGCCCTGGGGCGTCAGCGGCTTAGGGCCTGGAAATCCTGCCGGCCGGCGAGGTTGCGCCACCACCAGTGCAGTCCGCTGCCGGACTCCAGCGATGCGCTGGGGTCGGCGGCCAGGTACACGCGAAGGAGCTCGACGGCGCGGTCGGGGTCCCCCGACGCGGCACGAATCTGGGCCTCCTGTAGCACCAACTCCTGACGGGGGTCGATCTCCGCGTTGCCCCGACCGGTGTCGAAGACGACAGCAGCGCTGTCCCGCTGACCGTCCCGCATCAGCACGCCTGCCACGAGGAGCCTGCCGAGACGTCGCTCGTACTCGTCGGGAGAGAGCTCGTCCAGACGCCGCAGCTGCTCCCAAGCCGCGTCCGGGTCGGGGTCCTCCACCGACGAGATCATCAGCCACAGACGACATTCCACGAAGTGGTAGTTGTCGGGGAACCTCGAGGCCCCTTCGTCGCACCAGGCTCGCGCGTCCCGGAGCTGCTCCAGGTTGTAGTGCGCCCAGAACAGGCGCCGGAGGATGCGGTCTGCGTCCTCCAGGTAGGCGTCCTCCTCGTAGGCTTGCCTGGCCGTCAGGACAACCGAGACGTTGTCTCCCCGGTTCACGTACAGGTGGCTCAGGAGGCTGTACACGCTCGCCCGCGTCGGATCGGCGTTTCCCGCCGCCTCCAGGTCCGCCTGGGCCTCGTCGAGCAACCGCTCGGACTCCTCGGCGTCTTGCGTGAGCCCGAGAAGGAAGAGGAGGTAGGTGAGGGCCCCCCGCTGCTCGAGGGCGTCGGCGTCCCTTGGGTCGGCCTGCAGCGCCAGCTCGGCATACCCGAGCCCCCTCCGGATCTCGACACCAGCCTGGTCGAAGTCGCCGAGGCCGTTGGCGAGGAAGAATGCCTCGCGGAAGGCTGCGTGCGCGCGCCGGGCGGGCGGGCGTACCCACCTGGTGTCGGCGGCCTCTGCGACCGCCAGAAGCGAGTCGACGACCGGCAACCTGCCGAGAGCGGCCTCGAAGTCACCGGAGTCCGCTGCATCCTCGGCCTGCCGCAAGATCACCTCGGCCCGCTGCACCTGGGACCAGGCCTCGTCGCTTTCGGTGCCCTCCCGCCGCTCGCGAAGCCTCACTTCCTCGCCAAGGCGACGCCGCAGGATGCGTCCCACGTTCTGGGCCAGCGTGTCGCTGGCTGCGAGAAACCGGCCGGCGGGAATAGCCAGCACTTGCCGCTCGATGTCCGCTCCGCTCAGGCCGTCCACGAGGCGGACCGTGATCCGAAGGTCCTCACCATTCGGCTCCACGCTTCCACGGATCAGGGTGCCGACCCTCAGGGCCCGGGCCACGCTGTCGGGAGAGACATCGACCCCTCGGTAGGGGGCGACGGCGTTCCTGGACACCACGTCGAGGGAGCGGATATCGGAAAGCTGGTCGATCAGGGATTCGGTCAGTCCGTCGGTGACGTACTGCAGGTCGCCATCCCGGCTGAGGTCCTCGAAATAGAGCACGCCGATGCTCGTCGCTTCGATACCGGTCGACGTGGCAAGCTCTGCCAGTCGAGCCTCTTCGCGATGGTCCCGAACGACCAGCGTGACGACGATGAGCGCCAGGACCATCAGGACTCCCTGGATCACGATCTCCGCCCGGGTCGCTTCCTGGCGACCCTTCGCACCGTGGAACCAGGCGATGGAGAGGCTTCCCGGGATTCCGAACAGGTAGAAGACGAGCGCGATACGGTACCAGATGTCCGGGATGAGGCCGTAGGAGATGAGCTGGTCCACACCTTCCAGGGCCACGAAACCGGACACCATGTAGGCGCCCATCAGAGGCAGAAGCCGCCGTTCCTTGATCTCTTTGCGCAGACTCATCCCGGGAAGTTGATCGGGTCACCCGACGCGGGCAAGCGGTGCGCGCCCCCCGGGCACCTCGGGGGATCCTCCCGCCGCGTCTCCTGGAGCTCGGCTTGACGTTGGGCTCGCGGCGCATCTACGCTGCCTGACGCCGAGTCTCCCCTTTGCTCCAGACGAGACCCACGTCATGTTCGCGCATCGGATGCACCTGCTCCTCACTCCACTGGTGGCCTGCCTCCTGATCGCTCCGCCAGTCACGGGATCGGCTCAGGACGTCACCCGCACCGGAGCCACCTCTCGACAGGATG
>JBDHGI010000315.1:0-4637 GCA_039589955.1 Gemmatimonadota bacterium
GACAACCGCGTCGGGCCGCCTCATCTATGGTCCGGTGAGGAGGCGACCGGCCGTTGGTCGATCCGCGACCGAGGGGCCGGGACCATTGGCCCTGACCACGGGAGGGAGAATGAACGGTCCGCACCATCGACGATCGCCGCTGGTCGGCGTGCTCCCGGTTGGCATGGTCCTGGTCGGCGTGGTTCTGCTGGGGCTGGTCACGGAGTCGGCCAGCGCCCAGGACACGTCCGGCGACGTGCCCCGGGACCTGGTCAGGGCCCTTCTGGCGGGCCAGGGCCGGGGCGCGCGGGTGTTCGTGGGCGAGGCTCCGGCCGAGGTTCGCGAGGCGATCCCGCTGTCGGCGGCGGGGCGGGTGGTGGGCGGCGTCCTCCAGGGTCCGGTGGGCACCGTCGTGGTCGCCGTGACCGGCACGCCCGCCGAGGGCGTCGAGGCCTTCCGCGCCCGCCTCGAGGAGGAAGGGTGGACCCAGCCCTCGCTGCCCCGGGATCCCATGGGCGGCTTCCAGTCCACGGACCGGTTCGGGCAGGGCGTCTGGTGCGGTGAGCGGTACTCGGTCCAGACCAACGGCCTCAGGCTGGACGGCAGCGCGTACCTGAGGATCCGCTTCCAGGACCGGGAGCGGGGGCGCACCCTCTGCGACGCGGAGGCCCTCGCGGACATGCGTCGCCGGGATCCTGCCGAGGGACTCCGCTTCCCGGATCTGGAGCCGCCACCCGGCGCCAGGGTGCTGCCCCGGGGCGGGGGGAGCACCGACGATGGCATCCACATGAGGACCGCCATCGAGTCCGAGCTGGGCACCGAGGCCCTCTTCGCGCACTACGCCCACCAGCTCATGGAGGCCGGGTGGGTGCCGGAGGGGCAGTCCGTCGGGTCCGACGCCTCCATCGGCCGGTGGCGGACAGAGGACGACGAGGGTCGGCCGGTCACGGGCATTCTCGCCATCTGGGACCGGTCCGAGCCGGGCACCCACTTCGCGTGGGCCAGCATGGACCGGCTCGTCGAGGGGAGGTAGGCCGCTCGCGCCAAGGCGACATGTCGGATCGGGGACGGCCGCGCTATCGTGACCTTCCTGCCCGGACCTCAGCCCTCGGATCCGTCATGCGCGCGCTTCTCCGCCTCTTCGCCCTTGCCGCCGCGGCCACGCTCCTGCCGGCGGCGCTTCCCGCCCAGACCCTCGCGCCGGAGCACACCGCGTCGCTGACCTGGCGGCTCCTCGGACCCTCGATGCCGGCGGGACGGGCGTGGACGGTCACGGGGGTCGAGTCCGATCCGAAGACGCTGTACGTGACCACGGCCGGCGGCGGGCTGTGGAAGACCACCAACCACGGGACGACGTTCCGGAACGTCTTTACCGAGTACGGCTCCGCTTCGACGGGCGCCGTGGCCGTGGCGCCATCGGACCCGGACATCGTGTGGGTGGGCACCGGCGAGCCCGCCAACACCCGGGCCAACTCCTGGGGAGACGGCGTCTACCGCTCCGGCGACGGCGGCGAGACCTGGACCCACATGGGGCTCACCGACTCCTACCTCGTCTCCCGGATCGTCATCCACCCCACGGACCCGGACCGGGTGTACGTGGCCGCCATGGGCCACCTGTGGGGGACCAACGCCGAGCGGGGCGTGTTCCGCACCACCGACGGCGGCGGTCGCTGGGAGAAGGTGCTCTTCGTGAACGACACGACCGGCGCCATGGACCTGGAGATGGACCCCCACGACCCCGACGTGCTGTACGCCGGCATGTGGCAGCGCTTCCGGTTCGGGGGCGGCGACATGGACGAGTCCGGGCCGGGGAGCGGCATCTTCAAGTCCACGGACGGCGGCACCACCTGGAACCGCCTGACCGACGGCCTGCCCACCGAGGACATGGGCAAGATCCACCTCACGGTGGCCCGGGGGGATTCCCGCATCGTCTACGCCGGCATCCTCACCCGGGAGCCCCGGGAGCGGGCGGGCTCCCAGACGGGCGTGTACCGGTCAGAGGACGCCGGCGCCACCTGGGAGAAGGTCGCCGACCACTCCACGGGCTACTACTACCAGCAGGTCTTCGTGGACCCGTCCGACGACGACCGTCTGTACATGCCCGTCTTCGAGCTGCGTCGCTCGGAGGACGGCGGCCGCACGTGGGAGATGGTGAACATCCGCCACGTCCACAACGACCTGCACGGCATGTGGATCGATCCGTCGGATCCGGACCACCTGGTCATCGTGGGCGACGGGGGCGTGAACATCTCCTTCGATCGGGGAGAGACCTGGATGGTGTCCGCCCTGCCCATCGGCCAGTTCTACGAGATCAGCGTGGACAACCAGGATCCCTGGCACGTCATCGGCGGCATGCAGGATACCGGCCACTGGCTGGGGCCGAGCCGGGTCTACGACGAGGAGGGCATCACCGACGAGGACTGGGACAAGCTCCGCTACGTGGGCGACGGCATGGCGTCGGCCACCGACCCCAGGGATCCCAACATCATCTATCTGGTGCAGCAGTTCGGGAACACCAGCCGGCTGGATATGCGCACCTGGGAGCGCATCGAGCTGCAGCCTACGGCGGAGGAGCTGCGGGCCGTGGGCATCGACGGGCCGGTGCGCTACAACTGGACGCCGGCCATGGTGCTGTCGGAGCACGATCCGGATTACCTCTACCTGGGCTCCAACTACCTCTTCCGAATCCACGGTGAGACCGGAGACGTCCAGCGGCTGTCGGACGACCTCACCTGGCAGCAGGACCGCACCTTCCGGGGCATCGAGGACGGGTACCACTCCTACGGCACGATCTTCAGCGTGGCCGAGTCCCGGTTCGACGCCCGCACCTTGTGGGTCGGTGCGGATGATGGGCCGGTGTGGGTGACGCCGGACCTGGGCGGCACCTGGAGGCAGGTGGACGGCAACATCCCCGACGCTCCGGACAACTGCGTCGTGGCGGAGATCGAGACGTCACGCTTCCACCCGGGCCGCGCTTATGTCGCCCTGGACTGCCACGCCCGGGACGACCACGCGCCGCACCTCTACCGCACCGACGACGGGGGCCGGAGCTGGTTGTCGGTGGTGGGCGACCTGGACGACGGCCCCGCCTACGTGATCCGAGAGGATCCCGGCAACGCCGACGTCCTGTACGTGGGGGTGGAGCACGGCGTGCAGGTGAGCATCGACGGCGGGCGCCATTGGACCCGCCTGGGCTCGGGGCTTCCCACCGTGGGCGTGCGCACCATGGCCGTCCAGACCCGGGACCGGGACCTGGCGGTGGGGACCTTCGGGCTGGCCATCTGGACGGTGGACATCGGTCCCATGGCCGAGATGGCCGACGCCCTGGCCGGGCCGCTCCACGTCTTCCCCGTGGAGCCGGGGACGCGCTTCCGGTGGCGGGTCACCTACGGGAACACCATCGAGGAGCTCAACGGTGACGAGATGTTCCGGGCCGAGACGCCGCCGGTGGGCACGGCGGTCCGCTACTCGGTGACGGGCGGTGGTGGTGGCCCGGCCAGCATCGAGGTCCGGGACGCGTCCGGCGCGCTCGTTCGGTCGCTGACCGGTCCCGGAGGCACCGGCGTGCACATGGTGTGGTGGGACCTGCGCTCCGACGAGACCGCCTCGGCGGAGTACTCCCGCGGTGCCGGCGCGACCCCCAGCGAGTGGGACTACCGGCAGCTCGTTCCGGTGGGAACCTACACCGTGACGGTCCGGGCGGGCGGGCAGACGGTCAGCACCACCGTGAAGGTCCGCGACGAGCCGAGGGACGGGGTGCGGCAGGCGCACCCCAGGAAGTAGTACCCCTAACCCAACGGTTGACCCCCATGCCCCACCCCCCCACCCACCAACCCATCGTAGCTGACAACCTCCCCCCCCCCATCGGCCCCTATTCCCCGGGCGTGGTCCTCGACCGCCTCGTCTTCGTCTCCGGCCAAGGCGCCACCGACCCGGCCACCGGGAAACTGGGCGGCCCCGACGTGACCACCCAAACGGAGCAGGTCTTCCGCAACATCGAGGCGATCCTGAAAGCGGCCGGATCGGACCTGTCCCGGGTGCTCCGGTGTGGCGTCTTCCTGGTGGACCTGAGGGACTTCGAGGCCATGAACGCCGTGTACGCCCGGGTGTTCGGCGACCACCGGCCTGCGCGCACCACCGTGCAGGTCGCCTCACTACCCGACCCGGGTCTCCGGGTGGAGATCGATTGCATCGCGTACCGGCCATGAGGTCATTTGCCTTCCTCCTAGCCGCCGCGCTCTTCCTGCCCGGCGTCCTCCCGGCCCAGACGCCAACCCCCCAGGACCTGACCGCTCCCCTTGCCGGCGACCTCGTCATCCTCGGCGGACGCCTCTGGGACGGCGTGGCGGACGGGGCGCGCACCAACCCCGGCATCCTCGTGCGCAACGGCACCATCCTCCGCGTCGGACTCGACCCGAGCACCGTCGGCCAACCGGGCGCCGACCTCCCTGAAGGCGTCGAGCGCCTGGACCTTCCGAGCGACGCCTTCGTCATGCCGGGGCTCTTCGACCTCCACGCCCACTATGCCGTCGACCTCTTCGGTGAGGGTCGGGTGGACGAGTACACGGTGAACCCCGTTCTCTTCCTGGCCAACGGAGTCACATCGACCTTCCCTGCCGGTGAGGTGGACCCAGCCGAGGCCCGCCGGGGCCGGGAGC
>JBDHGI010000316.1:0-4625 GCA_039589955.1 Gemmatimonadota bacterium
CTCATTATTCATCGGTGCGGCATGCGGTGCCGCGTTTCATCTGCAACCCGTTCTGCTACCTGTCGTCCTGGCCTGGTTGGTCTTCGAGTTGTGGTGGAGCCGGGACCGGCGGAGGTGGGTCTTGTCAGCGGTCATGGTGTTGGGGATGGTCATATCCTGTGCTCCGTGGGGCTGGCGGAATTATATGGTCTTCAATGAGGTCTTCTTCATCCGGAGCAACCTGGGCCTGGAACTGCGCATTGCGAACCACGAAGGCGCAGCCGCTGCCGAGGACTTGATCGCCGCCCGGGGGTTGTTTCGGCACCCGGGGACGCACCGATCTGAAGCACAACTGGTTCTGGAACTAGGTGAGGCGGAGTACATGCGGCGGGCCAAGGCCGAGGCGGTGGATTGGATCAGAGGGCATCCAGGGGAGTTTCTCAAATTGACGGCCTCCCGGCTCACGCAGTTTTGGCTCGGGCCTCTACACCGCCGGGGGACTGCTCTGGCAGTCACGAGCCTCACGATCCTCGCGCTGCTGGGAGCGTGGCGCTCATTTCCGTCGATGACCCACCCACAACGGGCGGCGCTCTTCGCACCCCTGATCTTCTATCCACTCATCTATTACATCGTCGTGTACATGCCCCGCTACCGAGTACCGTTGGACTGGATTCTTCTACTGTTGGCCGGCGCAGCAGTTTGGGGGTGGCTTGAGAACCCGGTGAAGGAAAAGGGTCCCGCGTCGCGCTCTGATTGACCGGCTTCTCTTGGGGGCCTCGTCCGTGACCACTCGGGCTCCGATCCGTGCGTGGACAAACCCAGATGAAGGGTGGAGGATAGCGACGAGATTCACCTTCAGAAAACCGGTGTTCAAAGGCTAACCGGATCTGACACCACATCTTGCCTCAGGCAGGAGGGGCCAGACGAACTGATGCCGTCTAACACGTATCAGGCCCCCGAGATCAAGAGCGCGCATGCCCCACTGTGCGCCGCGTAGCGGAGCGGGTGGTCGAGGACGGAACGGCTCGAGGAGCTCGGTGAGGCGATCCGCTTCGGCGTTCTTGATGCGGACGGGTCCGTGCACGAGCTGGCCTCCGTTGCTCACCACGCAGATGACCGAATACGTTGCGTGAGCGTCGATTCCTGCGACGAACATGGTTGATCTCCTAGGGTTGGGGCGCCGCAGGACCTCGAGTAAGCCCAGCGTAGCGCCCCGCCCGAGTGAGACCAGCCTTCGCCTTGTAAGATCAGAACTGCAACATCGTTAGAACGCGAGCCACGATATCTTTCCCCAAGGGAGCAACGAACGTGGAAACGCAGCGGCCGGAGAGCGCCCAGCCCGTCAGTGAGACCCACGGGCGCCCCAACATGTCCCTTGGCCTCCGAGCCGCCATGCGTGCCGTCCTCGGATTCGTCGTCTACGGCGCACTCTTCTTCGGCACGGCCGGGACCTTCGACTACTGGGAAGCTTGGGTCTTCTTGGGAGCCCTGTTCATCCCGGCCATCGGGGCTCTGATCTACCTCGTCCGCGCCGATCCTGAACTCCTGGAGCGGCGGATGAGGATGCGCGAAGAGCGGGCCCGTCAGAAGGTCATCATGATGATGTTCACGGCGACCTGGCTACTGGTGTTCGCTCTCCCGGGACTTGATCGGCGCTTCGGGTGGTCGGCCGTGCCGACCTGGTTGGTGATCTTCTCGGACGGTGTGGTCCTGGCGTCGTACGTCTTCGTGATTCGGGTGGTCCTGGTGAACCGGTACGCGTCGCGGACCATCGGCGTGGAGGAGGGCCAGCAGCTGGTAACGACAGGCCTCTACGCGCTGGTCCGGCACCCCATGTACCTGGCCATACTGCCTTTGATCCTGTTCGCACCCTTGGCCCTGGGATCGTGGTGGGCGATGGTCCCGGCTCTGCCCACGCCCCTCTTCTTGGTGATGCGGATCTTGGACGAAGAGGAGGCCCTCCGGGAAGGGCTTCCCGGCTACGTCGACTACATGCAGGAGACGAGGAGCCGGTTGATTCCCGGCGTTTGGTAGAGCGCGCTCTCTCCCGTCCAAACACCACCCTTGCTCCATCCGGGCCCAGCTGGCCGGCCATGAGGACTGGGCATCGCGGATGTGACGGTGGATTCGTCGATGGCGTGGAGTGCGTCCCTCGCGTCTCGGGATCAACTTTGAAGTGCAACGCTTCCGAGTCGCTGCTTTGTTCATATCACTTCCAGTGGGGTGAGGAAGTCGAGGCGTTTCCTGGGGCGGGTGTTGAGCCGAGCGGCAATGCGGTGGCAGTCGCGCGGGGCTGCTGGGGCCCGGATCCCTCACCTTGCACCCCGCGCTACGGGTGGGCATGGTGGTGCGCAGCGGGATTGCGAGTCCATTGGGAAGCGCACGGGACGAGCGTGTCATCCCGACCGGCGCTGGCTAGTATTCCAGACAAGGCATGTGGCTCAGGGGCGCTCTGGGGCATATGCTGCCAACACCTGCCTGTTAAACCTGTCATCGTGCTCGCGATGATTGATGGGAGGTGCGCATGAAGTCTCTCGTGCTCGCTGCCGCGGTCTTGGTCCCTGGCGCGTGGCTGAACGCCCAGCAGCTCCCTGATACCTCGTTCGCTGTTCACAATGCACACCCTGCCTACGAGCTCGGAGGTGGACCCACTGTCTGCATGGACGCTGCGCATCACAATTTCCATACCCTGAGCGGACGCTACTACGCCTTTGACAAGCTGATTCGGGGCGACGGATTCCCGACCCGCTCGCTCACTCAGGCGCTAAGCCCCGGGGCGCTAGAGGGCTGTGACCTTGTGGTGGTGGCCGGCGCTCTTGCGGCGGAGAACGCAGTTGTCGAGGGGGACCCGGAGGCGACGCGATCCGGATGGAATTACCCGCACCCGCCCGCGTTCGAGCCCGAAGAGGTTGCTGAGCTCCTTGCATGGCTCCATGCCGGAGGGGGGCTCCTCCTCATCATGGATCATTCGCCCTTCGGAGGGGCTGTCGCTGACCTAGCCGCACTGGTTGGCACGGTGCCTCTGAATGGTGGGGCCATGTACCGCCTCTTTGGAGACCCGGATCCAGAGGCTCTCCTTGTGGTCGCCGAGGAGGTCGGGTACACCGTTGAGCGGCTTCGCCAGGCGCTTGGGGCGCCCGGTGCTCTGGGGGACCATCCGATTCTCAGAGGTCGGGAGGGGATCGACGAGCCGGTGCGGAGCATCATGACCTTCGGTGGGACGGCCTTTCTTCCTTCGGGCCGTGTGGAACCGCTCCTGAAACTGCCGAGCGATGCATTCGGCCTCGTTTCGACCCCGAGCGTTCCACGGGAGTTGTGGCCCCGCTACCCCATGACGGGGTGGCTCGCTGGAGGCGCAATCGAGGCAGGTCAGGGCCGGGCCGTGGTGTTGGGGGAGGCCGCCATGTGCACCGCCCAACGTCGAGGGCCGGATGGCGCTGCGATGGGGATGAACAATCGGCTGGCCGTCGGCAATGCCCAGTTCTGCCTGAACGTGGTCAGATGGTTGGCCGGCGTTCTTTGATTGTGTTCGCGTGACCCACGTCTCAAGCGATGCCTCAGGCCCCACGCGCCTCGAATCCTGTGCTTCAACGGAAAGAGGGCCGCCCGCGAGGCTCTACGGCAGAAGAAGGTCCAGTTCGGCCTTCAGCCGACGACCTTCGGCCGGACGCTGCTCTTCGTCGCGCCCTCGACCAGTGCCGCGGCACGGAGGTGGTGGGATCTGAAGGTCTGGGAGGAACTGGCGGAGCTGGTTCGGGGCCTCCGAGGTCGGTGAAGGTTTTAGCGCCCCCGATTTCACTGGACAGTAGATTGGGAACGGATGTGGGGTCCAGAGAGAAAGGGGTTGAAGATGTCCCAGAAGGCTGGGGAGTCGGTAGCGACCGAAGGTCGCGGAGGAACTCCACCGGAACGGTGGAGCGCACAGCGGAAGATGGAGGTAGTGCTCCGGCTGCTGAGGGGAGAGGACCTGGGGGAGGTGAGCCGCGAGATCCAGGTTGCGCCGCCTGAGCTGGAAGAATGGCGGCGGGTGTTCCTGGAGAGCGGACAGCAAGGACTGAAGAAGCGGAGCCGCGACCCGACGGAACGGGAGTTGATCCGAACCCGGGCGAAGCCAAGAAGCGGGGGCCGAAGACCAGGTGGACGGACTCCGAGCTCGTGGAGGAGATCCGGGTGGTGCTTCAGGAGAGTGACTTCCTGGGCGAGGGGCACCGCAAAGTGCGGGCACGCCTGAGAGCGAAGGGCATGCGGGTGGGGAAGAATCGCGTGCTGCGGCTCATGAGGGAGAACGGGTTGCTGGCGCCGGTCCGGCGCGGTCACCCGCGGGGAGAACCGGAGCCACAGCGGGCGGATCACGACGGATGAGCCCAACGAGTTATGGGGCACGGACGCGACGCGGTTCTACACGAAGCAGGACGAGTGGTGCTGGACCTTCGTGGCAGTGGACCACTGTGTGACGGATGTGGTGGGCTGGCACGTGGCGAAGATGGGGGATCGGTGGGCAGCGCTGGAGCCGATCCGGCAGGGCGTCAGGGCCCACATGCACGGCTACGCGCCACGGATCGCACTGGGGATTGGCCTACGGCACGACTGGGGTCCGCAATACACGGCCCATCAGTTCCAGGGAGAGTTGGCCTGGCTCGGGATCC
>JBDHGI010000317.1:0-4609 GCA_039589955.1 Gemmatimonadota bacterium
CTGATGCGGCGCACGGGACCTCCAGGGAGGGTGACAATGAAGAACCGCGAATGGAGGCGAACCTACCGGGGGGCCGTCATCTGGCCGTGAGCCGTCCGTTTGGACGAGGTCCCACCCATCCTGGCGCCGAACTGCCTCCCCTCACGCTTGCTTCCCGTGCCCCGATCCCCCCACGATGCGGCCCGCTCCCCACCAAAGGGGGGCAATCCGGGTCGGCTGCCGATATGCCCGATCCGTTCCTGCCCAATCTGGAGGCCATCATGCGCTTGACCGGTTACACTCTCTGCGCCGCGGTGCTTGCCCTGGCCCTACTCGCTCCGCCGTCCATCGCTCAGGAGGCGACGGGGACCATCGCCCAAACGGTGGTGGTGGACCCCTTGCCGGGCCATGGCTCGGCCTTCGAGGAAGGCGTGAAGGCCCACATGGAGAACATGCTTCGTGCCGGCGACGAATCCGTGTGGGTCACCTACGAGGTCGTCGCGGGCGAGCGGTCCGGCCAGTTCATGGTGGGGACGTTCGACCACGCTTGGGCTGATTTCGACCAGGCGCCCCCCGTCGACCCGGCCCGGGCACAGGAAAGCATGGCCGACAACATCTCGCCCCACGTCCAGGACTTCCGTGTGCAGTGGATGGAGCGGATGGTGGATCTGGGTGGGTGGACGCCGGAGTCGCCGCGGGCGCCCATGTACGAGGTCATCACGTTCCAGATCCGACCGGGTCAAGACCGGGTCTTCGAGCACTTCCTGACCAAGCTGAAAGGCGCCATGGCTGAGACGGGCTCGATGCCCGCTTACTCGGTGTTCCTGCCCGTCATCGGCGGTGTGGGAGGGCAGTGGGCCGTGTCCGTTCCACACCAGAGCTTCGCGGAGTTCGGCACCGGGTCGCGGGACTGGATGGAGCAACTCCTGGTGCAGGTGTACGGCCACGCTGACATGCAGACCATCATCGACATGGCCGATTCCGCTATCGAGTCCAGCACGAGCGAGCTCTTCGTGCTTCGCCCCGACCTGAGCATGAACCTGCCCCCGTCCTGAGCTCCAACGACGTCCCCAGGCTACTCGGGCTTCGACGCCCCGCCGCGCGGATGCCGGCGGGGCGTCGTGCTCGGTCAGCCGCACCTCGCTAGCTCGCCTCCGTCTCCCCGGTCCGCTCCGCTCCATCAAGGGCCGCTCGGAGCAGCGCGTCGAAGTCCGCGTCCGCCTCCGCCCACAGCTCCACCGCACGCCGATACGCGGCCGCAGCCTCGCGGTTGCGACCGAGACGCTCGAGGATCTGGCCTCGCAGCAGAGATGCCGGAGCGATGTACATCAGGTCGTAGCCGCCGACGTCCGGGATCGTCTCGAGCCACCGGAGGGCCTCCTCATCCCGGCCCAGGGCGACCAGGCTTTGGATGCGTGCCCACTTCGAGGTGCCCACCAGGTAGCTGAGTGGATCGGGGTAGGTGCCGCTCTCCGGGCTTCCCGGCCCGAGCGTCGCGAGCACACGCGCGTGGTTGGCTTCGCCTTCCCGTAGTACCGTGCGCAGATACCGCACGTAGGCAGGATCGAACCTGTGGGAGGCCGCCCGCCCACGCGCCAGCAGGTCCGTCGTGTCCACCGGCTCGCCCAGGCGGGTGGTGGGCATCGATTCCAGCACGATGGCGCGCGGGGCGTCGAGGCGGTCCTCCGTGACGGTCCAGAGACCGACCGGAGAGCCCGGGTGAACCGTCCCCGAGCGGAGGCGGCGCCGGAGCGCCCGAAAGCTGTCGGCCGGCACAGGGGCAGGACTCGTCACGGCGAGCAGGCTCCTGTACTCAAGCGCACGGTATGGATTCAGGGCACCGAGGGTGTCGAGGGCCGCATAGGCCTCACGCATCCGGCCCGAGGATGCCGCGAGCTGGGCGGACAGGAGCCAGCGGAGGGTACGCCCGTACGAATCCTCCGACGGCGGGAGGGCGCGAACCAGGGGAGCGAGGTCGTACGGCACCCTGGCGGATGCGGCGAGCTGCGAGAGTCGTCGTGCTTCGTCCGCGAAGGATCCACCGGGGAGCCAGTCCACCACCGCATCGTCGGAAGGAAGCCTCCGGTTGAGCGCGACGATGGCGGCCACCTCCCTCCGCACCTCGTCCGAGGCGTGCGCCTGATCGTACTGCCGAACGGCGAGATCCAACTCGTCCGAGTCGGCGGTGGGACCCATGAGCCTGACCAGATACAGGAACGCCTCCGCGTCGTCGGGGACGAGCCGGAGGAGCGCTCGGAACGCGGCCGCGGCCGAGTCCTTCGGGATGCCCAGCTGAGGGCCCCAGTGGAAACGGAGCTCCGCGAGACGGAGCCACACCTCCGGATCGGGCCCCCGTGCCTCTGCCAGGGCTTCGTAGAGTGGGAGCGCCTGCACCACGCCGGCCCCGCGGTAGGCGTGCCAGGCGTCGAGAAGGCTCAGCTCGCCCTTCGTCAGGCTGGCCGACAGCTCGAGGGCCTTGTCCGAGGCCTGCCCGGACTCGGCGGTCCGGCCCTGGAGCGCTTCCGTCACCGAGAGGCGGTAGTAGGCCATGGCGAAGGTCGAGTCCAGGTCGAGCGCCCGGCGATAGGCGTCACTCGCCTCCGGCGTCCTCCCTTCCCTGGCGTGGATCTCACCCTCGAAGAACGGGACGACAGCGCCCGGGGCCCGGGTGAACCGGGGAACCGGGCCCCTTTCGGAGAGATCCGAGGTGCTCCCGCTTCCCAGCTCATCCACGAGTCGGATGGCGAACGCCTCCAGGTCGCGGCCCTCCATGGCGACGGTGGCGCGGTGCCGCACGTTCTCCGGATCCTCGGTGGTCGCCAATGTCACGTCCGCCACCAGACGTCCTTCCGCGGCTCGGATCCGGCCCGCAATCAGGGGGCGGTTGCGGCCGTCGAAGGACGCCGCATCCTCCCTGTCAACGGGAAGGACGAGTCCTCCGATCTCGGGCTGGAAGTACCGCGCCATCAGGGCACCGAGGGCCACGCCGACCGCTCGACCACCGGCCGCGCTGTCCGCCTCGAACGGATTGACGATCACGCCCCCCGCCATGGGCGGCTCCGGTGGAGCCGGCTTGAGGAGGATCCAGGCCAGCACCGCCCCGGCCGTTACGGTGAGGAGCCAGGGAAGGCGTGCCCTGCGAGGCGAGGGACGGCGCTCACCACCGGAGCCGGGAAGCGCCGTCGCCACTGCAGCCGTCGGAGCCTCGCGGTGCGCGAGTGGATCCGCCCCGGTCGACGACGTCTCCGGAGGCGCGTCTGCGACGCGATCTCCCCTCCGCAAGTCCTCCATCAGGCGGAGGGTCGGCGCCGACGGTTCGATCTCCAGGCTGGACCGGAGCATCTCGATCCACTCCTCGCCCTCTGCGACGGCAGCGGCTCGATTGCCCTGCCCTTCCAAGAGGAGCAGCCGGTGACGGAGGATCTCCTCATCGGCGGGGGAGAGCTCCTGCGCGCGCCGCAGGAGGCCTCGCGCAGACTCGATCTCGCCTGACTCCTCGCGGAGGCATGCGACCTCGCGGAGCGCCCTCAGCGCGTCCGCCTCCAGCGTCGCGCGGACTCTCCTCGCCCACTCCTCGAACTCCGGCGCGTCGTCGAGGTGGAAGCCCGAGAGGAACGGTCCCCCGTAGAGGTCCACGGCATCCTCGTACCGTTCCTCTTCCGCGGCGGTACGCAGCGCCACGGCGTCCACGAGCAGCCGGGACGGGTTCACACCCAGGTCCACGGCCCCTCGGTTGATCAGTACGTCGGCCCCGGCGCTCCTACGGATCTGGTACAGGCTGTTGCGGAGCGACTGCCTCGCCCGGGCGCTGTCGGAGTCCGGCCACAGGACGGACATGATGCGCTCTCGCGGCACGAAGCCGCCCGGCGCCTCCATGGCCACGTACGCCAGGAGGGCCAGCCTCTTCGGTTGCGCCAGCAGCGACCGCAGCGTGGTGCCGTCGGAGCGCCGGAGATCGACACTGCCGAGTGTCTTGAAGTGGAGGGGCGGACCGTCGATGGGAGTCCTGTCGATTCGGTGGAGTGGTATGGGCGAAGAGATCAGAGGGAGAGGGTGCCCGCAAGTACGGACCCCATCACGCTCTCGAAACAGCGGGGCCGAGTCGTCTTGGCCGGTGCCTAGCGCGGCACCAGGCGTTTGAGCTCCTCGAACCAGTTCTCCACCGCGACGAGACTGCCGCTCGTCGGCAGGCTTCGCATCATGAGGAACCGACCGTCTTCCGCGACATCCGCGAACGGGACGGAGTAGCCGCCGACGTACTCCGTGCCGATCTCGAAGAGCTCCTCGACGGAGACGACCTGGAAATCGCGCTCCGTCGAGATGCGCGCGGCCATCATCTTCCGATCACCGGAGCGGAAGAAGAGCTCGGTGCCGTCGCGGCTCCACACCGGGCTCATCCCCCCATCGGTGGACACGGGGAACCGAGCGCGCTCGACATCCGGGAAGGGGCGCACGCTCACCTCGTCGCGCCCGGATTCGTCGGAGCCGTACGCCAGCCACCGTCCGTCCGGGGACAGCGCGGGCCCCGCCTCCGCGTGGTCGGGGTCGTTGAGGATCGGGCGGGGCGCCTCACGCGTGCCGACCCGCTGCATGAGGAGGCCCCGGCCGCCCAGGCTCTCATCCGCGCTGT
>JBDHGI010000318.1:0-4597 GCA_039589955.1 Gemmatimonadota bacterium
TAGTTCCAGTGGTTCACGCCGACCAGGTACTGCAGCGTCAGGGAACGCCGGCTCGATTCCTCGTAGGGGAAGAAGTTGTACTCGAGGCCCGGCTTGAGGCTCCAACGGAAATCCTGGTTCAGGAACGTCGAGGACCCCGCTGACGCCTCGAAGCCGACGGCCCACTGCCCCCCGATGCTCTTCACCACCGAGCCGCTCGAGCTCCAGTCCTCGCGGGTCTCCTCCACGGTCGTGTCAGTGAGCTCGAACGACTGGCTGTTGCGGCTGTAGCTTCCCCGGACGCTGATCTTCCAGTCCTCGGTGGTACGACTGGCGCTGACAGATGTGCGGAGGTTGCTGTCCTTCAGCGACGACTCGCCGAACCCGAAGTAGTTGGCGCCGATCTGGAACACCCAGAAGTCCCAGGGATCATCCTCCTGCTGGCGGGCGGATCCGGGCGGGGCCATGGCTCCCGGCGGGAGCCCTCCTCCCATGACCGGGCCGAAGCTCACCGAAAGCGTCTCCGCGGCCGGGGTGCCGGCGATGTAGCGGACCAGGCCGATCTTGAGCTGCTCCGCGATGCCCCTTCGCACCTCGTCCTGGACGGCGTCTCCCGACGAGGCCCAGGTGAGCTCGAGATCGTCGCTCTCGAATTCGCGAAGGCCGAGGAAGGAAAGCTCGAACGATCGCCCACCGCCGCCGGTGGCCCGTGACGTGATGAGGACGTGGACGTCGGCCACCTCCCGGTCGCGGACCCAGTTCACGACGGGGATCTCCCGCCGGAAGAAGTCGAAGTCACACCCGAAGGTGTTGCAGTCGAGGAAGACGTTGACGCCGCTCGTCGCCGGCCCCTCCTGCGCCCACACCGGCGTCGCTACGAGACACGAAACCACGAGAGCCACCACCACGCGACCGATCCGCATCATCCACCTCGTCATATGTGTGGGGGGATCAGCACCGCCCGCAGGGAGGCGCGGGAGCACATCACACCGTGGGACGCATGGGAGGGTAGGACCGTTGCATCCCGGAACATTTCTGATAGGATCCGGACGTCCCTATGGTTCCATCGGGATGGTGGCAGGCCGATCGCGGAACGTGAGGCCGAAATGGGGGGCGCGTAGTGCGTCGACGGCGCCAAGACGCAGACCGGGCGGCCCCAGGGTAGGAGCCGCCCGGTTGGGTGCCGCCCGTTGGGGCGTCAGCTCAGAGCGAGCAGGCCTGCCCCTGGGCGTCGAACATGGGGAGCTTTGCCCGGCCCCATGCCTCCATGCCGCCGGTGACGTTGTAGAGCTTCGAGTATCCTTCGCGAAGCATCAGGCTGACCGCGGTGCTCGACCGTTTGCCGGTGTGGCACGTCACCGCGATGGTGTCGTCCTTCGCGAACGGGATCCTGTCCCACTGCGGGGGGATGGTCAGCTGTTGCGCCATCGACGTGTAGGGAAGCAGCACAGCGTCCTTGATGTGACCATCGTCCCACTCGTCCTGCTCGCGCACGTCGAGGACCCGGATGCCGTTCTGCTGCATCTGCCGGTGCAGCGTGAACACGTCCATCTGGGACGTGACCTCCACCGGGAGGCCGGCGTTCATCCACGCGTCGATGCCCCCCTGCACGTACCCTGCGACGAACTGGTCCATGCCGATGAAGGCCATGTTGTAGATGGCCAGCTGCGCGTCGGCGTCGCTCTCGGTGAGCAGGACGATGGGGGAGTCGTCGGGCACGACCCAGCCCACGCGCTGCTCGAACTCGGAGCTGCTCTGCTGGACGTTGTACGAGCCGGCGATGTGACCCGCACCGTAGGAGGCCGAGGACCGGGCGTCCACGAGATGATGCCCGTCCTCGATGAGGTCCTTGACGCTCGCCGGCGACAGGGGCGTCGCCTTTGGGGTCCCTCGGGTCTCTTCCCGCTTGCCCTGGTTGATGGCGACGATGTTGAGGATGTTGGCCGGCTTCACCGGCTGATCCTCGTCCATGTACGCCACGAACCGGTCCTTGTCCTTGATGGTGAGGGCGTCGTTGAAGCGCCTCTCGTATCCTACGCTTGTGACAACCTTGCCACTGGAGACGCGTCCTCAGGTAGAGCCGGCCAGATGGCCGGGATAGACCTCCACGTGATCGGGCAGCTCGAGGAAGCGTGGGATGGCCACGTCGAAGAGGACCGGGGCTCCCTCGGTCCCGGCCTGGGCGAGGTCCGGGCGGGCCACGTCTCCCACGAGGACGAAGTCGGCGGTGAGGATGAACCAGGGCTCGTCCCCCCTTGGATAGTCGTACACCAGCAGGTTGATCTGCTCGGGTCGGTGTCCCGGGACGTGGACGACCTCCATGCCGACGCCGCCCATGCGGATCATGTCGCCGTGCTTGACCCTGGTGGCCTCATAGGTCACGTCGGCGAGCTCCGGCAGTACGAGCTCGGCGCCGGTCAGCTCCGCCAGGTAACGGGCGCCGGACACGTGGTCGGCGTGGCTGTGGGAGTCGATGACGTACCGGATCTTCGAGTCCTGCTTCTTGGCCATATCGAGGAACGGCTGCGGGTCCCACAGGGGATCGAACACCGCGCACTCGCCGGTGCGCTGGCAGCCGATCATGTAGGCCGCACAACCCGTTTGCTCGCGGACGATGGTCTCGAACCACATGGTGTTGCTCCCTGAGGGAGGGAATCCGTGACGGGTGCAGGGAGTCTGACCCGGTGGGCAGTCAGGAGCAAGGGGCTCCCCCGGCGGCCTCGTGGCTCGGAGGGGTTCCTACCGCGGCCGGATCAACGCCTGGAAGGCGGGACCGTCGCGGACGGGGTCCCACCAGGGCTCCCGGTGGAGGCCCACGCTGAAGGGGAAGCCCACCCGGAACGCCTGGTCGAGGAGGCGCACGGCCTCGTCGGCGTCCCCCAGCGCAGCCGCGATGCGGGCCGGCCAACCCATGTGCCTGCCGCGCACATTGAGCCGGTCCATGCCGAGGAGCTGCTCGCTGACGGCCAGGGCCTCGTCCCGCCGGCCCTGGGCCGCGAGGGTCACACCACGGTATCCAAGGTACTCCAGATTCTCGGGAGCCTCCTCCACCAGGCTTGCGAGCAGGCTGTCGGCATCGGCGAACCGCCCGGCGTAGTAGAAGGCCCGGGCGCGGTTGTAGCGGGAGGCCTCGGGCGGCTGGGAGGCGAACCACTCGAGGCTTCCAGCGATGGTCCGGGCCGCCGCCTCGGCGTGGCCGTGGGCCCGGAGCTCCCGAGCCGCCCACACGCCCCGGAGCCCCGGGCTGTACCTAGGCTGGGGCGGCAGCGACGCCATGACGGCCAGGACCGAGTCGACGGCCGCGACGCGGCCCAGGCCCGTGAGCGCGGCGATCTCGATGTCCATGAGGCCCTGGTGATCCGGCAGCCGCTCGAGCCCCCGACGGGCCCAAGCCAACTGGTCCTCGTACCGCTCGGCCACGTGGTAAACCGCCGAGCCCACGTTCCACATGATCATGAAGTCGCCGCAGGCGCTCTCTGCCTGGCGTGTGTCTTCCAGGCGGATGAGGGCGTCCTGGATCCTGCCTGCCCGATAGCTGGCCTGGGCGGTCCAGACGGCGGTGGAGGGCTCGAGGCGGAACGCCTCGTCGGCTGCGCGCAGGGACTGCTCGGGCCGGCCGTAGAGATATCCGTCGAGCCACTCCAGCATGAGCCGCTCCCCGGTGGTCATGCGGTCCCGCATGGGCGCCAGCAGCCTCGACACCGAGTCGGCCTCGGCGACGCGGCCGCTGTTCAGGTAGGAGACCCGGTTCTGGATCATGGCCGGGAGGTAGTCGGGATCGGCGTCCAGGACCCGGTTGCCCATCTCGATACTCTCGAGGTAGCTCGACTGGCAGAACAGATCGACCTGTCTCTGGTAGTCCCGGAACACCGAGACCGACGCGGGCACCGAAAAGGTCCGGACGCTGAACTCCGCGTCGGGATCGAACACGGCGATGGCCACGACCGCCGAGGCCTCCGCGAAACCCGCGATGACGGCCTCGACGGAGTCGGCTGGCCCCACCTGGGGCTCCACGTCCCGGAGGCGCTCCCCGGTCTCGGCGTTCTGGATCTCCGCGGCGAAGCGGACCTGGTTCCCAGTGCGGGCCACGGTGCCCGCCAATGCGTAGCGCGCTCCGAGCGCCCGGGCGATCTCCGCCACGGGGGCGTCGGTGCCCAGTGTGCCGAGGGCGTCCCGCACCGCGGTGGTGGAAATGACGTGGATGGGCCCGGCCTGGTCGATGGCCCGGGTGATGAGGTCCACCGCGAGCTGCCCCCAGACGTCCAGCTCCGGGTCGGCGGACAGGTTTCGGAGGGGAACCACCACCAGGCGGTCGGGCTCCTCGGCACTCGCGGTTGCCGTCGGGGGGCCGCCGGACCCGTCTTCGGAATCCCTTCGGAGGGGGCCGAGCCAGATCGCGAGCGTTGCCACCACGAGGGCCGCAGGCAGCGCCACCTTCATCCAGAGGGGCGCTCCGCTCCGGCCCGACGCGGCCTCCACGGGCTGCGTCAGCGTCGGGGTCATGCCCCCCGACGAGGTCGCGAACGCTTCCAGGTGCGTGAGCAGCTCTTCGGCCTTCTGCCAACGGTCCGCGGGCTTCTTCTCCAGGCAGCGCATGATGACGGCGCCCAGCTCCGGG
>JBDHGI010000319.1:0-4585 GCA_039589955.1 Gemmatimonadota bacterium
TGCAGCGACCTAGCGCCCATCACCCATCTCGGTCTCGCGTCCGTCGTCATTCCCCTCCTCCAAGGGGGCCTCGACCATCCGGGCATTCTCGCTGTCGTCGCTCTCCGTCGAATCCTCGCCGCGACGAAGCTGCCACATCCGCTGGAAGGCGTCATCCAGGGTGGCCGTGGCCTCCACTCCGTGGGTGTCCGCACCCAGATCGATCAAGGCAGAGACGACACCGGGTTGAAGGCCAGAGACGACGGTCTCCGCACCCATGAGGCTCGCCATGCGCATCGTGTCGCGGAGCGCGCCGAACTCGACGGCGTCCATCACCTGGACTCCGGAGAGATCCAGGATCACGCCCCGGGCGCCCGAGGCTCGCACGAACTCCAGAAGCTCGTCCCGGAAGGCGCGGAGCACCCGGTCGTCCAGATCCACCTGGATCGAGGCGACCACGCACTCCTGGGCGAGCTGCAACGGGATCTTGGAGACGGCCTCCGAGTTCATCGTCAGCGGCTCGGCGCACCCTGCCGCCCAACGGCCTGCACGGCGTCGGCCAGGGCGTCTCGCATGGTCGCGGTGGTCTTCACCTCACCCACATCGATGCCTAGGTCCACGATGGTCTGGGCGATGGCAGGCGAAACCCCGGAGATGGTGGTCTCGCATCCCATGAGCTTGGTCGCGCGCGTGATCTTGATGAGGTGGTTCGCCACGGCGGTGTCCACGACCCCTACGCCACTGATGTCCAGGATGAACACACGCGCCTGGGTCTCCGCGATCTTGCTCAGCGTCGCGTTCATGATGTCCCGCGACCGCTTCGAGTCGATGATCCCCACGATGGGCAGGAAGAGGAGGCTCTCCCAGATCTGCGTGACCGGCGTCGACATCTCCATGAGGGAGCGTGACTGCGCCGTCAGCGTCTGCTCCACGAGGTGGTTGTACGTTTCCACGACGATCGCCGTGTCGAAGTGCAGGAGCTTGACCACCGCGTCGAGCACGGGGGCGCGCTCCGACTCCTCGAAGTCCCCGTCTCGCACGACTTCGCTGAACAACTCCTGGAACATGTTCATCCCGGCGAAATACGTGTTCAGGCTCAGACCGATGCGGGCGTGGGCCTCCCCGACCAGGCGCCGACGGTCCACGTATTCCTCGTCGACCGCCGCCCCCATGAAGGCGTCCCAGTAGTGGGATTGCAGGCGTTGAACGCGCTCGAGCGTGGCCGCGTCCGGGAAGAACTCCTCGTAGTCGGGCAGCTCGGCCATCCAGTCGTACCAACGTTGGACCATCTCGTCCATCCGATCCGAAGCCTCCGCGCCGAACTTCCTGATGCGGTCCAGGTCATCGTCGTCGATCCGGTAGAGCCGGAGAAGCTCCCGGTAGCTCATGTGACCGCCTTCGCTCGTCTCGTGCAGAATGGACATCTCGACTCTCGCTTGAGGAACTGAGCCGCACGCAGGCGGCAACCGTTTCGTTACCCTTGCTGCTCGACCGCCGTCTCGATGGCCTCCCTGAGCGTTCTCGCAGTCATGACGCCCTCGATTCCCACGTCCCCGTCGGCCATCCGGATCGCCAGCCCAGGCTGGACACCCGAGATGATGGCGCGAGCCCCGAGCAGGCGGACCGACCGGGCGATCCGCACAAGTCCTTCCGCGACCTCCTCGTCGAGATCGGGGACCCCGGTCAGGTCGAGAATGGCGAAGCGTGCCCCGTTCATGTGCAGCTGCTCGGTAAGCGACGCACGCAGCCGGTCACACCGAGCCTGGTCGAGCTCGCCGACGATCGGAAGCACGACCACGTCGTCGTGGATGGGAATCAGCGGCGTGGACAGGGCCTCGATGGACCGGTTCTGCCGTTCGATGAGCTCGCGCAGCGAGACTCGCATGGCCTCGAAGCTCCTGGCCAGGTCACCGATCTCGTCGCCTCGACCGAGGTCGACCGTGGCGTCGAGCTGCCCCTCGGCGAGTCGGCTGGCCGTGGCGGACAGCGCCCGGAGCGGCCGGGTCAGGTTCCCCGCGAACCAGGCGGCCAGCAGGCCCAGCAGCGGCAACAGGACGGCGAGCGCCACCAGCGTCCGGTTCCGCTGCACGGTGAGCGGTCCCAGGGCCTCGCTCTCATCGATCTCGCTCATCAACGCCCAGTCTAGACCCGGGATGTCGAGGGGCCGGAAGCTCGATAGCACCGGCTCACCCCGGTAGTCGTCGAACCGAGCCACACCCCCCTCCCCGTCCAGTGCCCGCTGTGTCCCCTCGGTTCGGACCGGCTGGAGGCCGACCGCCGTCCCATAGGCTTCGATGGAGCGAAGCGTCGCCTCCGGCACCCCGGCGCTTCGGGCCGCCGTCATGTATCCGGAGGCGTCCTCCACCAGGAAGCGCGACTCCGTCCGGAGCCGGAAGTCGGAGCCGACGATGTACGACTCCCCCGTCTCGCCGAATCCGACCTCGCGCCAGGCTCCTTCGCTTGTCATGACGCCGTTGATCCGATCCAGGGGAAGCTGAAAGACCAGCACGCCCACAACATCGTCGTCGTCCAACACGGGCGACGCGATGAACGAGGCTGGCGCTCCATAGGAGGGGTCATAGGGCTCGAAATCCTCGAGCCTCGTGAAGGAGGCTGTCGGGGAGGAGGTCGCTGCCCGGTAGGCCGCCGCCAGGTTCGAGCTGCGGTAGGGACCGCGCTCCAGGGACGTGCCGAAGTCGACTTCCTTGAACACCGAATACACGATCCGGTGGCTGGTGACGTCGACCAGGAAGATGTCGTAGTAGCCGAATCGCTCGAGGAAGCTCCGGAAGAGGGGGTGGTACCGCTCATGAACGGTATCGTATCGCGTGCCCTCGTCCGACGCGTCCAGCAGATGCTTCGAGCCCACGTCGAAGGGATTGGAGCTGATGAACAGGTGCTGGAGAGAACGCGCCACCGCGTCGGTGGGCCAGTAGTCGGCCAGCGGTCCGACGTCGTCGACGTTCGCTGCCAGACGGGGCAGAAACTCGTCCTGGTAGTAGAGGCGCAGCCCCAGATCCGCCTCGTCACCCGAGACCCCCCGGGCCTGCAGCTCTCCGCCCAGGGCGGAGACGGCCCGGGTGAACTCCCCCAGGGCGTCGACGAACATGCGGTTCTCGGAGCTCGTCACGGCCTGGTCGACGATCATCCGGAAGTACGTCTCGATCTGCCTGGCTTGAAGCTCGCGGACCGCGGTGAGCTGACCGAGGGCCTGCCGCTCCAGCGTGGCGGACCCGAGCTGATACGAGACCACAGCCATGGTGCCGACGGAGAGGAGGGCCACGAGCGCCAGGACGCCCAGGACCCGCGAACGAATCGACCGATGCCGAACGGGCGCGGCGGACATCGGGTCAGTCAACCCCGGGAGACCCGAACGCGTCCCTCGGGGAGGGTCACGTACCACACGGTGTCGGTGATGACGGATTCGACCGGATACACGAGTCCCCCTTGATCGAGGGCATCGCCGAGACGGAGGGCCACGGTGACCCGGTCGTCCGCCACCCACTCGCTCCTCCGGTGCATGGTGAAGGCCAGGCCGGGGCCGATCTGAGCCGCCAGCGTGACGTGACCCCCTCCGTACACGTCGACCACCGCCTCGGAAGGATCCGGATTGGCCGAGATCGACCACTCACCGGTGGACTGGTCCTGCTGGAGAAACTCCTCCAGGGTCTCACGGTATAGGGCCGTGTCCCGATCGAGGCCGTGGGCCTCGAGAGTCTCAGCGAGTATTGCGCCCGCCAAGCGCTCGTTGGACATGTTCGGCGTGCTCCTGGTCGAAAGACGAGCTGGGTCGTTTCCGATTGCGGTCAGATGACGAAGGGGACTCTACCCCGACTCCTTGGGATCCTCACCGGCCTCGTCCGAGCCACTGCGGGTCCCGATGCGCGCCAGATCCACACCTGTCGCGGTTTTCAATTGCTCCATCATTCTGACTGCCGACCCCGCGAGGTCGGGGACGTAGTCGGGCAAGCCTTCCCCACCGGCCTCCCCGCCTCCATCCACCACGGCAAGCTTGTCGATGCGCAGATTCTCGGCAACGACCCGCCTGACTTTGTCCACGAGATCGGGGAACATCCGGATCATGAACGGTGAGGCGGGGGATGTCAAACGAAGGTCGTGGCTCGCCGGCGCTGGCTCACGCGCCTGCCTGCAGCCTCCGGCGCAGGATGCGCTCCCGCCGGATCCTCTCCTCGTGGGCCACCGTCCAAGCTTTCTCCGTGAGGAGTCCCACTTCCCGAAGGTGCTTCAGGGCATGGGCTTCTGCCTCGATCACCTCCCTCTCTCCGAGGATCTTCTGAACCGCCCCCACGGCTTCGGGGAACGCCTTGGCCAGAGCTTCGATCCGCCGACTGGCCTTCATCTCCCAGGATAGGAAGCGTGCCTGGATCCTGCCCAGCGTCTTCAGATCGATGGTACGGGCATCTTCCATGCCTTGCAGGTTGCGGTCGACACCCAGAGCGGCGATGTAGAGTCCGTGCGCGAGCTCGACCTTATCTGCCATCTGCCGGGATTTGATTCGTCTGGCCAGCCGCGGCATCATCGATCTGATCTCCAAGAATGACAGCAGCCCCGACTGCACGTGCTCGGCACTTTCATCCAGGGGCCT
>JBDHGI010000320.1:0-4571 GCA_039589955.1 Gemmatimonadota bacterium
CGACGGGCGCAACCATCTCCAACGCGAGTACTGGAGGCAGTATCAGTCGAACAAGATACCGTTCCACCTCACCAAGTCTCCGCCCCACAGGCCATCACCTCGCGTTTAAGTATCGCTGAAACGTCATCGAGTACGGTTAGTGCCGCTGGCACCTTCACTCGCGCGTGAACCCAGCCGCCCGCACCGGGCGTCCGGGGCTGGCTTTGTTCGCCCGCAGTTACGCGGTGATTGCCATGACCCGCGCAGCCGAGAATCTCTATTCGTGTTCATCCTGGACTTGATCGAGCCCCGATGTACTCTCCGGGTGGGCTAGCTCGCCAAGTCGGCTGTTACGCCGGTGGCGCCACGGAACGCCCGGCTGGGCAAGAAGTGTGTTGCGCAGCGGCCCAATGCCACCGATCGTCCATGAAGCGGTGGGCCATCGGATGGGTCGGTCTCGGAGTCGTAGCAACGGCCGTCCTCTCAGGTGTCGGTGTTCTTGAGTGGGACGAGCGGCACAAGGCCGGAAAGCCTTGTGCCGCTTGATGTCCCCGGCGCGACTCGAACGCGCGACCTACGGCTTAGGAGGACGCTCCTCCCCTGCCCTATTTCGGTGAATTCCGCATAGAACAAGGGCTTTCGCAGGTCCGATCACCGGATCTGCATGCCCGAATAGCCGGATTTCACCGGTCTCCGGGATGCAATCTGGATGCAGTCACACCGGCCCTCCTGCGGCGGCCTCCGGTCGGTCACCGGCGTCGGGATCTGCCATGGGTCTATCCAGCCCACGCCCCACCTCTTGGAAGAGGTCCTCCCCGATGAGGATGTTGGGGTGGGACGACCTACGCTTCAGTCCTCCCGAAGGGCTCGCTCGACCACTCTCCTGACACCCCGTTTGCCTTCAGCAGCTTCGAGAGTTGGTCCCGTCCACCCTATTTCATGATCGGCCCCGCCTGTTGCGTCGATGCAACATTGCGCCCCGACGAATAGCAGCATACGCTGCAGAACCCTCCCGAAGGCCGCTGGTCCGGCGGCGGTCTTGTCGCCTTCCTCCCAGGCCGGACGCGCATGGCATCGATCTGAACGCTCTTCCGGTGCGGCCGCCTTGGGCTCGCGCCAAGACCATACCTGCCCGTGCCCTGGCCGAGGCATTGCTGAGGTGCCACACCGGATTCGTTACTCTCATCGAGGAGGTGAACGATGAAGATTTCGGCGTTCTCCCGGGCAGGCCCTCGCTTCCCCACTCTCCTGGCTCTTCTCGCGGTGGTCGCGTGCAGTGGGCCAGACACCCTCACGGCTCCGTTCATCGACGAGCTAGAGCCGTCGTTCGCGGCGGGAGGGGGAGGTCGCGGAGATGGGCCGATCATCTATGTGACCAGCCAGGGCAAATACTACGACTCCATCGTCACCGCAGATCCCCTGCCGCAACACGGGCCGTTCCAGCAGCTCTTCCCACCGGGCACGAATCCGGATTGGCCCCTCGGCACCGCCCTCTCGACGGAGTACGGCCCGGGTGATCGAGGCCACGTCGGCGGCCGCTGGTGGGTGGATGTCAACGGGGATGAAGAGATGGACGCTGGGGACCACTACTTCTCCTGTCCCTTGCTAGGACCTGGCCGGGCGGACCCTTGACCTAGGCCGCGCGGCTAGAGGAGACGGCTCGAGCCTCCCTCCCTTTCGGCGCTCGAATCGAGTGGCCCTGCTGGCGCGGCAGTGTGGTGGGTCGGGACTTGTCGGTTGTACGCCTAGCGCTTCGTTGCGGAGGCGGGCGGACGCGCGGGTCACCGACTCATCGCTCCGCGTGCTTCCGGAGCAGAGGTGAAGCTGACAGTTCGACGGGGCCCCGTTCCTCCCAAGGCCGTCTGAGCCTGTTCCAGGCGGGCTGAGCGTCTTGAGGTGATCCAGGTGAGTTCCAGTGCACCTGTAGGGCTGACGTGTCCTGGCGCGCCTGTACCAGTCTTACCATTCGACTGGTGCCGCCACCCCCTCGGGGGGGCGGTGGAGGTACGAGCTATTCGCTGAAGTGCGTCGGTTATCGGGCCATTGGCTCCCTGGCCTCTTCAGCTCTCACCTGTGGCGATGAAGCGCCTGATGACTGCCAGATACTCCTCGGGGCATATGATCGGCGCAGCGTGGCCCGTCCCGGAGAACGTGTGCGTCTCGGCGGTAGGGTAAAGGCGCCACAACTGGGATTGGGCGGCAGCAGGCATCATCGGATCGTTGTCGCTCTGCACCAAGAGCACTCGGCTCAGTGGATTCCCTCCGCTGACGGGAAGTAGATCCGTCTGCAGAAACTCATCCGCGAGTCGGACCCGACTGACTAGGTCGGCCTTGCTCAGTGTGGCAACCGTGCTGTCGAAGAAGGTGACCCAAAACGGATCAGCGTCCGAGAAGGCCTTCCTTAGGCGCCGGCTGAACAGGGTCCGGTAGAGTCGCTCCGGGAGCATCGACGTGGCCCGGATCAGGGCAGACCGAACGGTCGACGGATGGGGGGCCACCGTGTGAGAGAGAACCACCGAGCGCACTCGAGAGGGATATGCACGCACGAGATGTTGAGCCACCATCCCGCCAAAAGACCCGCCTACGACATGGGCCTCACCGATGCCTTCCGTGTCCAGGAGCCCAACGAGTCCGCGCGCCAGGACCCCTAGGCTGGCGACAGGCGGATAATCCGGCACGACAACCCGGAAGTCGGGGGCGAGAGCGAGGGCTTGAAGAAACGCGAACTCACCAACACCCAAGGCTCCGGTCAGCCAAAGAACGGCCTCACCGGACTCGCCACCGCGCCAGTAGGTCCACGCAGTGTCCGGCTTCTGCTCCACCCTGACGCGTCTGAAGGCGCTCCGAAACACTTCCAGGTTCGCCTCGAGGCTAGTCAGGGTGCTCACGTCCACACGGCCAGTCAGAACTCCCGTCGCAGCGACCCGGACCCGACTTGGTCGGCCCAGGCTTCGTCCCAGCCCAGGCTGGACGCTCAATCACCCGGAGAAGCGGGCAGGCCGCCGTTCCACACGTCATGCACGACCTTCCAGGCCCCATCGGATTGACGCTCCCAGATCACGACGTACCGCGTCGTGTCGCTCATGACGTTGCCGCCAACTTCCAGGGTCATATGCCAGCGGCCATGGCTGACCGCCCAGTCTCCCGCAACGCGGACACTGTCCACCGCGATGTCGATCTCTTGGACCGTGACGGCTTCGAGAAAGCCCCGAGCCCAGGGTTCAATCTCCTCAGCCCCCTTCCTTGCCGGTTCATTCGGCGGGATCAGCACCGCGTCCGGCGTCAGGAACGCCATCGTTTGAGCAACGTCCCCCGACCGGAAAGCCTCACCCCACTCCTTGTGAGCCCGAATGATGTCTTCAGTGGCCTGGTCCATCGACGCCTCCTGGTCGTGCCCCGTGTCATGGCCTTCTCCTGTTCGCATCACCATGCCAACCCGGAGCCTGACCGGCAAGATCACCAGAGGCTTGATCTTGGGACTCCCGCTCGGAAACTCCGCAGCGACTGGTACGAGCGCGAGGTGGGGGTGTAGGCCCCCTATTCTCCCCTAAAGGTGCAGGCAGTAGTCTACTCCTCGAGCGGTCCCCACTCGAAGCCATACTGAGTTCCATCCTTGTCACTCACACGCTTGCACTTGATCTCTTGCGTCGCCGTCCGGCCCACAATCATCTCCGTTATGGACGCAATGGTTCCATCCGACTTGAGTTTTGCGTTGAACGTGGCGTGTCCCGTTCCGATCATATCTCCGCCCTCCGGCGCACCTTCAGGTCGGCCTTGGATCCAATCTAGGCTGAGGCTCCCATGAACTCTGATGTGAGTCATGCGCTCGTGGTCCTCTGCGTCCATTCGTCGCCAATCGGGCCAAGAGTCATCGGCGTCCGACACCGTGCATATCACCACCGCTGCGGGGTCGTAAGTGGTGTCGTACACCCAGAGCGGCCATGCGCCCACGTCTAAGGAAGTAAGCACCTGGCCTTGCGAGTCTTCGTTTGCCCCCAACAGCGACATCACCGGAGTGAACTGCTGGTCCACCGCTGGTTCGGTTGCCGTGTCCCCACACGCAAGCAGCGCAAGGGCGGCAAGCAAGGCGAGGCGTTTCATAAGGACCTCCATTGCATGAGGGTGGCACCCGGAGTCGTGGGCCGGTCAAAGACTCCAACGCTCGGGCGGACAGACCCCGGCACGTCCTCGTGGGCTGGGAGGCCACGGACAGGTATGGACTCGGCACCAAACCACGTGGGTCGCACCGGTAGGCGTCAGAAGCCCGTCCGGCCTGGGAGGGAGGCAGAAAGGGCCGCCGCCGGACCAGCGGCCTTCGGGAGGGTGCCGGACGATACGCACCTTACTCACGAGCCGCAATGCTGCACGGACGCAACAGTCTTGTGCCGAATCGTGCGAGCGCGAGCGGGCGTCCTAGCGTGGACTCTCCACGGTCACCCGCACGACAGTACCCACCTGTAGCGGTTCCGCCGGTTGAGGCAGCACCAGCGAGCCTGACACTCCCGGCCCTCGGAGAGCCACGACGGTGTTGCCCTTCTCCTCCGCGATCACCGCCCGCTTCAAGGCGCTGCTCGAAGAGTACGCCGATGATG
>JBDHGI010000321.1:0-4567 GCA_039589955.1 Gemmatimonadota bacterium
CGCCAGCTACGTGGAGGTCAATCGGGCCGACGCGCAGGCGCTCTCCATCAAGAGCGGAGACCTGGTGAGGGTCGTGAGTCGACGCGGCAGCCTCGAGCTCCCGGCGAAGGTCGAGGGACGGGGTCAGCCTCCCCGAGGCTCTGCCTTCATCCCGTTCTTCGATGAAGCCAGGCTGGCCAACATCCTGACGTTGGACGCCATGGACAATATCTCCAAGGAACCGGACTTCAAGAAATGCGCGGTTCGCATCGAAAAGGTCTGACGGTCCTGCTGACCGTCGGCACCCTCGTCGTGGCACCCCTGGGGTGTGGCGAGGGCGCCTGGGTGCCGATTGCCGGGACGGATGCGGTGAAGTCGGCAGCCGCGGTCCGGGCTGAGCGGCGGCTGTACGACGGAGCTCCCCCCGTCGTTCCCCACCAGGATTTCGGAAGCAGGTGCAGCGCCTGTCACGACGGACAGGGCATGCCGGTGAGCGGATTGGGCTTCGCCCCCGCCTCTCCCCACGATGCCACGCGCAATGCCGGCGCCACGCAGCGCTGCCGTCAGTGCCACGTGTTCGTCCTCGCCGACGACGAGTTCGTGGGCTCCTCCTTCCAGGGGCTCCGCCAGGATCTTCGACGGGGCAGCCGGCTGGCCGCCAACGCGCCGCCGACGATTCCCCACCTCGTGTTGATGCGTGAGAACTGCACGGCCTGCCACAGCGGGCCCGCTGCCAGGGCCGAGATCGTGACCAGCCACCCCGAGAGGGTACGGTGCCGACAATGTCACGTGCCCGTCACCACGGGTGGCGTCTTCACGAGCACCCATGCCGAAGGGCTGGTGTCCCCGGAGGGATCATGAGCAACCTGCCGAGCGTCATCGAGCTGGGACCCGAGGAGGAGGCAGAGCGCCTGTGGGTGGGGTCTTTGGAGGCACGGGAGGCCGCGGACGAGGACTTTCCGGCGCTCTGTGAGGCGCTGGAGCTCGGCCTTCGCGCCGTCGAGATCCTGGCAGTCCAGCGATTGATGGAGGTGAAGGACCGCTTTCCGGCGACGATCCAGGCGCAGCTGGAGACCCCGGCTCCCGACGTCGATCTGTATCGGGACGCCGTGCACGTGCCCAACTGCCTGGACTTCGTGGCCGTGCTCGATCTCCTCAGTGAGAGCGACCTGGAGTGCGTGAGTCCAGGCATGCACCGGGGCTGGGAGGATCGCCGGTTCGCGTGTCGGCGCTCCCGCGAGACCGCGTGGGAGGCCCTGGGGATGGTGCTGAAGGGCGACGAGCGGGAGCAGCTTCTCGTGCTGGCGGCTTACCGGAACCGCGTATTCCGGTCTCCTCCCCCGTTGCGCCTCGTGCCCCTGCAGATCCTGGGAGCGTTCGGAAGTCTGGATCGCCTCAAGGAAGCGCTGGGCTGAGACTCCCCAGGAGCCGTCTCGTCGTTTCTTGCTTGAACACGCGCAAGCGCCCTACGCGCGCCCAGTGGATGAATCGGCTCCTAGGAGGCCCGGCACGGCGGGCGGTGCGGAGCCCCCTCGGCCTGCCGCTCGAGCGAGGATACCGACCGCAGCGTCACCCGGCGTCCTTCCTGCTCGATCCAGCCCTCGTGGCGGAAGTGCGCGAAGGCGCGGGCCACGCTTTCCCGGCTGGTGGCGAGCTGGTGGGCGAGCTCGGTATGGGTGCTGGGAACGACGAAGGCGCTGCCGTCCTCCAGGCAGCCCGAGCGCTCGGCGATCTCCAGCAGCGTCGCGGCGACCCGGCCGGGCACGCTCTTGAGGGAGATCTTCTCGACGAGCGTCACCAGGGCGCGCAGGCGTCGCCCCAGGTTCTGGATGATGGCGTCGGCGAGCTCCGGGTGGTGGCGGTAGAGGCGCTGTAGATCGTCCAGCGAGAGGAAGAGGACCTCAGACGCCCGGGTCGTGCGAGCGGCCGCCGGATAGACGCCGCTGTCGAAGAACGGAAGCTCCGCGATGGTCTGAACGGGGTTCTCCACGTGGAGGACCTGCTCGCGTCCGTCGACGGTGGACCGGTAGATCTCCACCTGGCCCGAGGTGAGGATGTAGACGCCACGACATTGCTCGCCCCGCCTGAACAGGGTGTAACCACGGGGGAGCGAGCGAGGCACCATGCGGTCGACCACCGCCTCGAGGGCCTCCCGGGGGAGCCCCTCGAAGAATGGCAGTCCCGACACGTGGGCGAGGGTGGACGGAGTCACCGTCAGCTCAACTCCACTAGGACCTCGGCCGGGAGCCCATCCCCTGGAAGGCCGGCCGGCGGTCCTCGTTGGCCAGGTTCCAGCTGGCCTGGTGAACCAGTCGGACGATGCGCGTCATCTTCTCGTACTCGATGCGCGCGGGATCGTCGTCAGGAGTATGATAATCGGGATGCAGCCCCGTGTGGAACCACACCGCCGGGACGTCGTTCTGGAGGAACGGCCAGTGGTCGCTCCGCCGCAGCAGGTTCGACTCGTTGTTGTCGTATCGGAAGCGGAGCGCGAGGGCCGTGAGGGCGTTGGCCGAGTCCACCGCCGCGGCCAGCTCGGGGGTGTAGCCGTAGCCGAGGATGTTGACGGCGTTGGCGTTGGACTCGGCGGTCTGGGGCTCGAGCCCGCGGAAGCGCCCACCACCGTCGCCCGGCACCTCCTCGTGTCGCCCGATCATGTCGAGGTTCAGCACCGCGGCGGTGGACGGGAGAGGGAAGAGGGGCCGCAGCGTGTAGTACCATGCGCCCAGGAGGCCGCGCTCCTCGGCGTCCCAGACGGCGAAGAGCACACTCCTGCGGGGGCGCTGCCCCGCCTCCGCCGCCCGGGCGTACGCTTCGGCCACGGCCATGACGCCGACGGTGCCGGAGCCGTCGTCGTCCGCTCCGTTGAGCACGGTCTCGCCGTCGGTCCCGTTGTGGTCGTGATGGGCGCCGACGATGATCACCTCGTCCTGGAGGACGGGATCCGATCCGGGCATCATGGCGAGGATGTTCCGCCCCGGCGTCTGGTGGCGCTCCACGGTCACCGTCATCGAGACCCGAGCGCCGGGGAGGGCAATCGCGCCCAGACCCGCGTCGGTCTCGGACGCCGCCGCGAGCTCCGCCAGCGTGCGGCCCGTGCCCCCGACCAGGGACTCGGCCAGGTCTGCGGAGATCCGTGCGGCGGGGATGTCGATCCGCTCCACCCAGTCGCCCAGCAGATACCGCTCGATGCGGCGGGGCTCCCGGGGCCAGGCGCCTTCGTGGGCCCGACCCCAGTCGTCGAGGTCGGTCCGGTTGTGCACGTCCTGCACGAAGAGGATGCCGGCGGCGCCCCGCTCCTGGGCGTGCAGGGCCTTCCTCCAGGCGCGGCTCGCCTCCGCCGTCACGACACCGTCGAAGGGGCTCGCGGGATCGCTTGCGCCCGGCTCACGCTCCAGCACCAGAACGATCCTGCCCTCCACGGGCTCCCCCAGGTAGTCGTCGTACTCGAGGCGGGGCTCCACGATGCCGAAGCCCACGAAGACCACTCCCCCTCCGGCCGAGCCCGTCCCGCTGAAGTTGTAGGGAGTCCAGCCCTGTCCCGGTGACCGGGATCCGCCCGCTCCGGACACGGTGAGGCGGTTCGGGCTCCCGAGGCTGAACCACGAGAGGTCGAAGTGCTGGTCGTATCCCCCGTCCCCCGCAGGCTCCAGACCGAGGCTGGCGAAGCGGTCCCGGATCCAGTCCGAGGCCCGAGCGATGTCCGGGCTTCCCGTGAGCCGCCCTCCCATGGAATCGTGAGCCAGGGTGTGGAGGTCCTCGTAGAGTCGCTCCGGGGTGATGGCCGCGTTGAAGGGCGCCGCTTCGGAGTCGCCGCAGGCCGAGCTCAGAACCGCGAGGGTGGTGGTGGCGAGGGCCAACATCGTGGGCTTCATGTCAGTTCTCCCGAGCCGGTCGCAGGCTCTGGTAGGGGTGCGGTCCACCGGGGGAGGTCGCCTCGATGCTGGCGAGCATCTCCTCGAAGGCCTGTGCCACCAGCGGCCAGGTGGACGTGCCCGGGACGATCATCTCGAAATGCCCCGACTGCGGGGCCTCCATCAGGGTGATGCCCTCGTCTCCGGCCTCCACTGCCCTGCGGTGGTACGCCCGACCGACGGGACCCCAGGCAGTGTCCAGCGTGCCGATGACGAGGGTCTGGGGCACGGGCACGGGCGTGAGTCGCATGGGCGAGGCGGCGGCGTACCGGCGCGGGACCGACGTCGGAGAGCCGCCCATGAGGCCGTCGATGACGTCGCCGCAGACGCCGGCGTCGTGGAGTCCCTCGAGGTCCGGTGCCGGAGCGAGACCGACGACACCGTGCACCACAAGTGGGTCCGGAACATATAATTCATTGTCGGACTGCAACTTGCCACGGGCCGCGACCCACAGGGCGAGGTGGCCGCCCGCCGAGTGCCCGCTCACCACGACCCGTCCGAGGTCCAGCGGATGGTCGGCGGCGAGCGCCCGCAGGTGGTCCACTCCCCTGGCGACATCCTGGAACGTGCCGGGCCACCCGCCCCCGTCGTCCCCCACGCGGCGGTACTCGAGGCTCCAGACCGCGAAGCCCGCCCGGGACAGGCCGTCCTCGAGGGGCCCCACATGGCCGATG
>JBDHGI010000322.1:0-4539 GCA_039589955.1 Gemmatimonadota bacterium
CGGGCGTCCGCCCGGGCGACTCCGTAGTCGTCTTCGGGTGCGGTGGCGTGGGCATCAACGTGGTTCAGATCGCGGCGGCTCTGGGCGCCCGAGTGGTGGCCGTGGACGTGGCGCCGGACAAGCTCGAGTGGGCCACCCGGCTGGGCGCCGTCGAAGCCGTGAACCCCGAGAAGGTGGAACGGCTGGACAAGGCTCTTCGCAAGCTAACAGGGGGCGGCGCCGACGTCGCGTTCGAGGTGGTGGGGAGGGCAGCCACCCAGGAGCAGGCGCTCGGCTCCCTCAAGACCGGCGGAAGAGCGGTCCTGGTGGGGTACAGCCCCGAAGCCATGAAGCTGAACTCCGGCCGGGTGATGTTCCGGGAGCTGGAGGTGGTGGGCTCCCTGGGGTGCCGGCCCGTGGACTATCCCCGGGCCATCGAGATGGTCCGCCAGGGCAGCATCCGCCTCGGCGAGCTGGTCACGCACCGCTATCCCCTCGACGAGATCAACGACGCCCTGGACACGCTGCGGAGCGGGTCCGCCATCCGCGTGGTCGTCACGCCATGAGCCCCAGCCGGCGGATCATCGAGCCGTTCCGGATCAAGGTGGTCGAGCCCATCCGCATGACCGAGCCGGCGGAGCGGATGGCCTATCTGAAGGAGGCGGGCTACAACGCATTCCGTCTCCGGGCCGAGGACGTCCTCATCGATCTGCTGACGGACTCGGGGACCTCGGCCATGAGCTCCGAACAATGGGCGGGCGTCATGCGGGGCGACGAGGCGTACGCGGGAAGCAAGTCGTGGTACCGATTCGAGGCCGTGGTGAAGGACATCTTCGGCTTCACCCACGTCATCCCCACCCATCAGGGGCGAGCGGCCGAGCGGATCCTCTTCACCACCGTCTGTCGACCCGGACACGTGGTACCCAGCAACACGCACTTCGACACGACCAGGGCCAACATCGAGGCGACGGGCGCGCGCGCCGTGGATCTTCCCATCCCGGAGGGTCTGGTGCCTGCCCAATACCACCCGTTCAAGGGAAACATGGACGTGGGCCGGCTCCGCGCCCTCGTCGAGGAGACCGGTGCGGACGGCATTCCCCTGTGCATGCTCACGGTGACCAACAACACCGGCGGAGGGCAGCCCGTGTCCATGGCCAACATCCGGGAGGTGAAGGAGGTGTGCGCCGCCCACGGGATCCCCCTCTACCTGGACGCATGTCGCTTCGCCGAGAACGCCTTCTTCATCAAGCAGCGCGAGAGCGGCTACGCCGACGTACCCCTCCGGGACATCGCTCGAGAGATGTTCTCCCACGCCGACGGCTGCACGATGTCGGCGAAGAAGGACGGACTCGCCAACATCGGAGGGTTCCTCTGCTCCAACGACGACGCGCTGACCCGACAGGAGGAGACCCTCCTCATCCTCACCGAGGGGTATCCGACCTACGGGGGGATGGCCGGGCGCGACCTGGAGGCCATCGCCGTGGGCCTGGAGGAGGTTCTCCACGAGGACTACCTCACGTACCGCATCGAGGTCGCCCGCTACCTCGGCGAGCATCTCACCGACGGCGGCGTTCCCATCGTCGAGCCTCCAGGTGGTCACGCCGTCTACATCGACGCCGCGGCCTTCCTGCCCCACGTGCCCCCTCACGAGCTTCCGGGTCAGTCCCTGGTGGCGGAGCTCTACCTGGAGGGTGGCATACGCGCCGTGGAGATCGGCACGGTGATGTTCGGCCACTCCGATCCGGATACCGGGAAGGAGGTTCCGGCGTCCATGGAGCTGGTGCGCCTCGCCATCCCTCGCCGTGTCTATACCAAGAGCCAGATCGACTACCTGGTGGATGTGGCGCTGGACGTGTTCGGGAGGCGCAACGACATCGGAGGCTTCCGCTTCGTGGAACAGGCACCCGTTCTACGACACTTCACGGCTCGCTTCGAGCCGCTCTACGAGCTGAAGGCCTCGGCCTGAGCGAAGACGACGTCATGATGAACCGCACCTCCCCCCTCCGGGCGGCTTCCCTCGCCCTCTCTCTGGCCCTCGGATCCGGATGCGTTCCCGACGCCGGACGGCCCGCCTTCGAATCCATGGCGTACCTGGCGATCGTGGAGGCCGAGGACGTCCGACCTGCCGGAGGCCCGGCCCTCGAGACCCTCGTGGCCGCCACGCGGACTCCTTCGGCCCGCCTGAGAGCGGCGGGTGCGCGAGCACTGGGACGGTTGGAGCGGGCCGATGTGCTGCACCATGTCACGCCTCTCCTCGGTGATCCCGACCGCGTGGTACGGGCCGAGGCCGCCAATGCCCTGGCGCAGGCGGTCCACCGTAGTCCGGGCCGGGCCGTCCTGCCCCTTCTCCTCGACCGGATGGTTGCGGAGGAGGACCCCGTGGTGAGGGGCGTCCTCGCCCGGTCCCTCGGACGCCTGGATCTGGACGAGGGGGCACGTGCCCGGGTCGCCCGCGCCCTGGTGGATCTCACCTTCGACGCCGACGGTTCCGATGCGCCGCCAGAGCAGCTCATCGGCGTCGTGCTGGGCATGGAGTCCCTGACCCGTCGCGCTGCCGGCGTCCCCGCTGACGGCTCCCTCGCGAGCAGGCTTCGCGCGCTCCTCAACCATGGGTTGACGGACGACCCGCGGGATTCCACCGGGGTCCGCATCCGGGCCCTCGCCGCGACGGCGCTCGGGCATGCCGGAGCCCTCGGAGATTCGGACATCGAAGTCGGCCTACGGGATCCGGCGGTCGCCGTGCGACGCGCCGTGGCCTCCCGCCTCGGCCGGGTCGGGCCGGCGGCCTACTTGCGGCTGATCCTGATGGCCCTGGACGACCCCGCCGAGCCCGTGCGGCTGGAGGCCCTCCGTCGGCTGGCGGACGGTCCGCGGAACACCGTCGCCTGCGAGGGGCTTCTGGCGGCGGCACGGAGCGACGAGCAGGTCCACGCCCACCTCGCCGCTCTCGACGCTTTGGGGCGCCCCTGCCCGGATCCCCGGGAGCAGGAGGCCCTTCTGGTCGGCCTGGCGGCCTCCCTTCCCACGGGAGCTTCGCCGGACTGGCATGCGGCCGCGCACGCCCTCCGGGCCCTCGTGGAGCTATCTCCGGGACAGGCCGCCGGACTCCTGCCCGACTTCGTCCGACACCCGAGCCCGTTCGTGCGGGCCTACGCCGCCGAGGCCGCCGGATCGATGGGCGACGCCGGGGCGGTCCGCGCCCTCCTCCGAGATCCGCATGCCAACGTCCGAACCGAGGCGGCACAGCAGCTCTTCACTCTGGAGGGCCGGCGGGCCGACGCCGACCTCACCCGGGTGCTGAACGAGGCCGAGGATGCCCAGCTGGCACTGACGCTGGCCGGGCTCCTGGTCGGCACGCCCCGGAGCGATGAGGTGGCCGACGCGGCCCTCGGCGCACTCGAGCGGCTCTCGGAGGCGCGGCTTCAAACCCTTCGGGACCCCCGACTCGCCCTGTTGGAGCTGGCGAAGGGCGTGGGCGACGCCCGCCTCGCGGCACGGGTCGAGCCCTTCCTGCGGGATTACGACGCACCCGTGGCGGAGGGGGCCGCCGCCGTCCTCCTCGCTTGGACGGGCCAGCGGTACCTGGCGGCCCCGCGGCGGCAGGCCCGTCTGCCCTACCCCACCCTGGATGACCTGCGCGCCATGGAGGCCTCCACGGTTCGGCTGCACATGGACCGCGGTGGGACCATCGACCTCCGCCTCCTGCCCGACGTGGCTCCGACCAACGCCTTCCGCCTCTTGAGCCTGGCCCGGGAGGGCGCCCTGGAGGGCCTCACGTTCCACAGGGTGGTCCCCAACTTCGTCATTCAGGGTGGGAGCCCCGGGGCCAACGAGTACGTGGGTCACGGTGCCCACACCCGCGACGAGGTGGGACTTCCGGTCCATTGGGAGGGCACCGTGGGCCTCTCCACCCGAGGCCGCGACACCGGCGACGGCCAGCTCTACGTCAACCTCGTCGACAATGTCCGGTTGGATCACGACTATACGGTGTTCGGCCGGGTCACGAGGGGCATGGAGGTCGTGCAGAGCGTCCTCGAGGGCGACGTCATCCGAAGGGTGGAGGTGCTTCCCGCTTCCTGAAGGCGGTACCGGCACCCCGACGGCGACGGCCTCGGGCCCGCTTGCTAGGAACGAGCACCACCGTCTATTCTGGCCCCCGACTGGAAACCATCGGAGCGAAACGGAGAGCCGCGCATGCAGCTCTATACGAAGATCCTCATCGGGCTGGTGGCGGGCGCCGTAGTGGGCGCCGTGGCCAACCTCGCCCAAATCGAGCCCTTCCAGAACTTCCTGGGGGCCCTGGAGCCGCTGGGGACGGCGTTCATCAATCTCATCACGATGATCGTGATCCCCCTGGTGGTGGCGAGCCTCCTGGTGGGAACGGCGTCGCTGGGCGACCTGAGGAAGCTGGGTCGCATCGGCGGCAAGACCCTGGTCTACTACATGTGCACCACGGCCATCGCGGTCACCATCGGCCTGGGCCTGGCCAACACGGTGAAGCCCGGATCCCGGGTTGGCGAGGCCACGCGCAACGAGCTGGCCGCCCGGTATGGCGGGGAC
>JBDHGI010000323.1:0-4514 GCA_039589955.1 Gemmatimonadota bacterium
TGATGTACCGAGTCCACACGACGTCGCCATCCGACTCGGTGTTGAAGTCAGTGAGCGTCCACCGCATTTCAGCTTCCTGGGCTTTGAACGGCTCGATGAACTCGATGAAATCGTCCATGCTCATGATGACCGTGTCTTCGACCAGTTCGAAATCAGTTGTGACAGTCATGCGAAGAGCCTGGTCGTCCCAACTCTCCATCGCACGGAAGAAGTCTCCGACGACTTCCTCTGCTGCCGCCTCATCTGCGGCAGGGTCCCGGTCTGCGGGCGCCTCGGCCCCACAGCCGCCGAGGGCAAGCGTCAGCATGAGTACCATGGCAAGCTTCCTCATCTTGGCCTCCTGGGGGTGGGTGGGCAGGCGTTTGCTTGATACTCATGCAGGCCCCTCCTGGACCTCCCGACCATCGGGAGGAACGATGAGAGCGCTGACCTTTCATCGGACCCAGGAGGGGAACCATGCGTTTCTACACCGGCCGTCATCGATACTACTGCGGCATCGACCTGCACGCTCGCACCATGTACCTGTGCATCCTCGATCACGAGAGCGGCGAGAAGCTCCTCCACCGTAATCTGCCGTCGGACCCCGAGCTCTTTCTCAAAGCCATCGCGCCCTACCGGGCTGACCTCGTCGTCGCCACCGAGTGCATCTTCTGCTGGTACTGGCTTGCCGATCTCTGCGCCCGCGAAGGCATCACCTTCGTCCTCGGCCATGCCCTCTACATGAAAGCCATCCACGGCGGTAAGGCCAAGAACGATCGGGTCGATTCCCACAAGATCGCCGTCCTTCTCCGGGCCGGTGCTCTGCCCAAGGCCTACGTCTATCCCCCGGGCATGAGAGCTACCCGCGACCTGCTCCGCCGCCGCCTCTTCTTCGTGCGCAAACGAGGCGAGCTCTTCGCCCATGTCCGCACCACCTTCCACCAGTACAACCTGCCGACCCCTTCCGGCCAGCTCCTCTATCAGTGCAACCGGGCCAAGGTCCCCGAGGCCTTCGACGACCCCATCGTCCGCACCAGCGTCGAGGCCGATCTCGCCCTCGCCGGCCACTACGATGGGATCATCCGCTCTCTCGAGCGCACCATCCTGGCGCAGGCCAAGGTCGAGGATCGCACGACGCTCGACCGGTTGCAGACCATCCCCGGCGTTGGGCCCATCCTTGCCCTCACACTCCTTTACGAGCTCCACGACATCGCTCGCTTCAAGCGTGTCCAGCGCTTCCTATCCTATGCTCGCCTGGTCAAGAGCCAGAAGTCCTCGGCCGGGAAGGTCCTGGGCACCTCCGGCGCCAAGATCGGCAACGCGCATCTCAAGTGGGCCTTCAGTGAGGCCGCCGTCCTCTTCTTGAGGAAGAACCCTCGCGGCCAAAAGCACCTCGACCGCCTTCGCTCCAAGCACGGCAAGGGCAAGGCTCTCAGCATCCTCGCCGCTCGCCTCGGCCGCGCCAGCTACTACATGCTCCGCCGCGGCTCCGACTTCGACATGGACCGCTTCATGAACTGACGCCTACGGAGGGGAGGCGGTGAGCCCGACGTCTAACTCGAGCCGCCTGATGCCCTGGCAGCCGCCCTGTTTGATTGGACACCGCTTCTCGCTCCGATCCACATACACCTCGAGTCCTCGCTTATGGATGCTCTGCCCCTCACCCGAGCCCGCAGATAACTGGCCCATGGCTTCGGCCATCCAGCCCGTACTCCTTTTGAATCGGACGGCATGAGGGCACGCATGATCTTCTAGAGTCGCAGGAGCCCGGCTCCTGCTCCGGCACATCCGCTGGAATGAACCTCAATAGGTGTTTGGTGCAGAGTCCTATCCACTCCGCACCCGCGTCCCGAAATGAAGTCAGAGTCCCGAGGACCCGTCGCTCACTCGCTCATCGCGCTGCTCCAGCAGCGCGTCAGGGCATAGCTCCGCGCTCTTGACTCGGAGGGGCCTGATAGGTGTTAGGCTGCTCCGCCCCGCGGGCAGTCTGCTACGGTCCACCGTCCAACGCGTCGACCTCATAGACGACTACCTGATGCACATCGAGGTCGCCCTCAACCACCAAGTAGACGTGACTGCCACGGATGAAGATCGGCACCTCCAGCACGCGATCTGGTAGGGCAACCGACCCGCGAAGCCGCCCCTCATGGTCAAACGCGTCCAACAAGAAGCCCCCGCTCGCCCGCCTTTCAACCCAAAGCCGCCCTGAGTCGTCGAAGAACATCGTGCGAATCAGGCCCATCTCTGCGGGTCTCACCGGACGGTTTGGCTCGCATTGCCGATCCACAAGCGGTGCCATCATCGAGTCGAACATTGCGACTTGTTCTCGCCACTCCGCCTCGGTCGGGGCGCGCGGTTCGTAGTCCCGCTCGATGACACGGACGGTATCGCCCCCGGGCTCGACTACGGAGACGTGATACCTGCCGCCCCAGGCTTCGACGGCCTGCCCTCCCGGCGCGGGAATACGCAACGCGCTTGGCGCCCACTCAGGGTAGGAATAGAGGAAAGCTCCCGCGCCGCGGCAGTAGACGTAGAAGTTCTCGGGGGTCCCGACCCTCATCGGAGTGCTCTCATGAGGACCCGATGCGGTGTGCCGAACGTACACGAGCTCCATCTGGCCTTGCACCGTCGGCACGGAGAACTCGTCCGATCGCGTCTGGAAGATCCGAATGTCTGGCCCGCCGACCCGCGCGTAGGGTCGTTGACCCAGCCACTCTCCGTCAGTTGAGAACAGGCTGATCCGACCGTTGAAAGGATCCAGCACGGCGAGCGTGTCGCCTAACATTCCAAGAGACTGAATCGAGGCGAACTCACCGGGTCCGTCCCCTGGCCGCCCAATGGAGCGAACGGCTGCTCCTTCAGCGGAGAAGACGCGGACCTCTCTCGCGAGGGCGTCGGCCACGTAGAGCGCGCCATCCGCTCCCGCAACCACACCGGTAACCCGTCCAAACTCATCCGCATGTTGGGGCTCCCCGTCGCCACCGAGCGCTCCGAGCTTCAAGCGCTCGACCATATCCCAAATTGGTCCCTCGCCGACGTGTGAAACGACGACCCGACTACCGTCAACCGTATCGACGTGAACCGAGAGCTCGGGGACGCTCGGAGTAGGCGGGTCACCACACGCCGCCCCCACCAGACTCGCAACAAGGGGCCCGAGAGTCGAGATCCGGTTCCTGCCGCCTAGCCACCACCGCATCGCGCTCACCTCCAGCCCTCTATCACCCGGAGCAGCCCAACGGTTCTGCATTTTTGCTGCGCGAGCATAATGCCGGACCCGCGCGGAGCGCGACTCTCCCGCTCACCGCGCCAGATGCTATGCGGGGGGGAGATGGTGAGCCCCTAGCTCGGATCGCTGTGTCCCAGTGAGCGCGGGCCGCCGCAAATTATCCCTCCAAGGAAACACGAATTCCTATCCGGAGGTGCCTCATGTCCGCGACGACCCGCTCTGCTCATCTGACCCTACCCGAGCCGCCCGCCCTCTATCTCGCCTTCGAGCTGTCGAACCGTTCCTGGAAACTGGCCTTCAGCACCGGTCTCGGCCAGAAGCCCAGACTGCGCTCCATCCCCGCCCGCGATCTCAACGCACTCGTCCGGGAGATCCATTCAGCCCGCCGTCGCTTCCACTTCGACGACTCCGTTTCCCTTCTCTCCTGCTATGAGGCCGGCCGCGATGGCTTCTGGCTCCATCGCTTCCTCGGCTCGGAGCCTGGACGCCACAACCTCGTCGTCGACTCCGCTTCCATCGATGTCAAGCGCCGCCGTCGCCGCATCAAGACCGACCGCATCGATGCCACCAAGCTCCTCGCCATGCTCATCCGCTATCACAACGGCGAGGCCGACGTCTGGTCCGTCGTCCACGTCCCCTCCCCCGAGGCCGAGGATGCCCGCCACCTCCATCGCGAGCTCCTCACCCTCAAGGGGTCCGACCAAGGGACGTCGTTTACAGCTAGGTCAACAGACATGGTTTACAGTCGGCACCTCACAGGAGGTGACCGATGCCGTTCGAGGAGACCCATGTCGTGGACGAACGTAGACGCTTTGTCATCGAAGCGCAGCGCAGCCTGAAGAGCTTCAGCGCCCTCTGCCGGCGTTACGGGATCAGTCGGCCCACCGGGTACAAGTGGCTCGAACGCTGGGAGCTGGAGGGCCCTGCCGGCCTGCTGGACCGGTCCTCTCGGCCCAGGAACTCCCCCTGGGCCACTCCGCCCCATGTGGTCGAGGCCATCCTCAACGTCCGGCGGGCCCACGAGGACTACGGAGCCAAGAAGATCATCTGGTTCCTCGAGCGCCATCGGCCCGAGCTGCCCCTGCCGTCTCGTACCACGGTCCACAACCTCCTCCTGCGCCACGATCTCGTCCCCAAGCGTCGCAAGCGCGTCCGTCGATGGCATCCAGGACGGCCCGACACCTTCGCACTCCACCCGCCCCCACGAGGCCCTCGACGGCGCTGTGCCCGCCGATCTCTACGAGCCGTCACCCCGCCCCTTCCCCAAGACACTCCAGCCCATCACCTACCCAGGCCACTTCGAGACCCG
>JBDHGI010000324.1:0-4490 GCA_039589955.1 Gemmatimonadota bacterium
CGCTTCAGATCTGTGGGACCTGCATGCGTGCGCCTTCAAATACCCACTTCAGTTGCGTATAGCGTTCAGGGCCTCCGAACTGGCCCCGTCACCCATTCCCGTAACACCTGACTCCTTCGACCTGCCACACTCCTCGGACCGAAGCGCACTCACTCGGGCCGGTCGGGCCGAGGGCCGAATGGCCCGAGCCGGAGGCCCAGTGATCCTAATGCAGGCCCCTCCTGGACCTCTCGAGGATCGAGAGGAACGATGAGAGCGCCAACTCTTTCATCGGACCCAGGAGGGGACCCATGCGATTCTTCACGGACCAGCATCGATACTACTGCGGGATCGATCTGCACGCTCGAACCATGTACCTGTGCATCCTCGAGGGCGACTCCGGCGAGATCGTCCTCCACCGCAACGTGCGCTGCGAGCCCGAGCGATTCCTGCGCGCCATCGAGCCCTACCGCAAGGACCTGGTCGTCGGCGTCGAGTGCATCTTCTGCTGGTACTGGCTCGCCGACCTCTGCGCCCAGGAGGACATCCCCTTCGTGCTCGGGCACGCCCTCTACATGAAGGCCATCCACGGCGGTAAGGCCAAGAACGACCGAGTGGACGCCCACAAGCTCGCGACGCTGCTCCGCGGCGGTGCCTTCCCCATGGCCTATGTCTATCCCCGGGGGATGCGGGCCACGCGCGACCTCATGCGACGCCGCCTCTACTTCGTCCGCCGGCGCAGTGAACTCTTCACCCACATCCGTATCGTCTTCCATCAACTCAACCTGCCCGCGCCTAACGCCGCGTTTCATCACCCCAGGAACCGCACCGGCGTCGCCGAGGCCATACCTGATCCCTTGGTGAGGGTCAACGTCGAGGGCGACCTGGCCATGGCCGAACGCCTTGATGAGATCATCCGGTCCCTCGAGCGCACCATCCGGCGGCAGGCCATGGTCGATGATCCCAACACCCTCAAGCTTCTGCAAACGATCCCAGGCATCGGCCGCGTCCTCGCCCTCACCCTGCTCTACGAGGTCCACACCGTGGAGCGCTTTCCCCGCGTCGGAGACTTCCTCTCTTACGCGCGACTCGTGAAGAGTCAGAAGACCTCGGCGGGCAAGGTCATGGGCACCTCGGGCGCCAAGATCGGCAACGCCCACCTCAAGTGGGCCTACTCCGAGGCCGCCGTTCTCTTCCTTCAGAAGGACCCCCCAGGCCAGCGCCTGATCAACCGTCTCCGTTCCAAGCACGGCCGCGGCAAGGCGCTCAGCGTGCTCGCCGCTCGCTTGGGCAGGGCGTCCTACTTCATGCTCCGCAACTCCGAGCCCTTCGACTTGGATCGCTTCTTGAATTGAACCCACGGGAGGGGAGGCGGTGAGCCCGTCCGTATAACTCGAGCCGGACTGCTCCGGCAGCCTGCGCCCAGTGATTGGACGCCGTCTCCTCCTCCCCAACTCATACCGGATCCTCGACATGCAGCTCTGCCCCTCACCCGAGCCCGTTCATAACTGGACCACGCCGGATCTCCGCCGCTGAAGCCCGCCTCTTTGGAAGGGACGGTACGAGGGTACACATCAGTTTCTAGGGCGCAGCCTAGGCACAGCCTACGCTACAGCGGCGCCCGCCGCGCCGCCTGACCCTCGATAGGTGTTTGGTGCAGGGCTCTGCCCTGCATCCCACAACGAGAAATGAAGTCAGACACTCGAGGACTCGACGACCTTCTTCCCCGTGCTCCCCAGCAGCCCGGACACGGGGACTTCCGCGCTCTTGACCCCGGGGGCCTGATAGGTGTTAACTGCCGTGCCAGTCACTTCGCCCCCGAAGCTCAAACCGAACCTCATCCGACCTTGGCGGCCCTCCGCTTCCCCCGGCGTCGGGGCCGAACACTCTCAAGGAGCACTTCAGGATGCTGCTCCGCGACTTCCAGGAGACGCAGCGTGGGGCCGTCTGGCTGCCTCTTGCCCTGCTCCCATGCCCGCACGGTTTCTGGGCTGACGTTCAGCGCCGCGGCGAATACGGGCTGCGACAACGCCATGTGATCTCGGATCTCCCGAATACGCTTTGCCACGTACCGAGGTGGGGCATCGACGCTCGCCTCCGCCGCCGTGTAACGGGTAACTCGCGCCGCTTCCTTCTCGCCTCGCTCGATCTCTACGGCTTCTCGCGCCGAGTCAATCAGTCGCTGCGCAAACCCACCCTTGGAGGTCGCCTTCGTCATTCTTCCCTCTCCAATGCCTTCGCCAGCTTCCGTAGCTCGTTTTCCTCAGCCCGCGTCAGGTTGTCCTTCACTCCCTTGGAATACACGAGCAGCAGGTAGATCCGATTCCGTCGGTCGAGGTAGTAGTAGATGACCCGAGTCCCGCCGCTCTTTCCCTCTCTTCGACTCGGACGGGCGAAGCGGATCTTCCTGAATCCCCCCGTCCGCTCAATTACCTGGCCACGCCTGGGGTCCTCTACCAGCAACAACTCAAGTTCCCGCCGGTCCTCTTCGGTGAGGAGCTTCTTTGCCGACGCTTCGAAGGTGTGGGTCGAGATGACTTCGATCGGGACCTCCCATCGATTCGACTTCCCTGAGTATAGTACTCAGTACTACCTTAAGTCAAACCATCTCGCCTGGGGCATGGCAGTTAACGTTCAGGGCCTCCGAACCGGCCCCACTACTTCCTCCTCAGTTCTGCATCCTTCGACTCAACACCTTCCGTTCCCAGCTCCACCAGGTCGGGCCGGTTGGGGCGAGGGCCGAATGGCCCGAGCCGGAGGCCCCGTGTTATCAGCTGGGCCGCGGTCAGCCCCAGGCATACGGGACCACGAGCCCCCGAGTTCGGACCTTGGACCAGAGCCGAATCCTTCATTCGCTGGGCTCGCCTTCGCTCAGTTCCGGAGGCAGTACATGTCCTGTGAGACCACGTGCTCGGATCTTCCAGGGGTCACGATGTAGTCGAACTCCACTCGCATCCGGAAGGACGGTAGTCCTCTCGAAGTTGTGGCATATGGGCCCGACTGTCGCTGCTGGCCGGCCCTGAACTCGGCAGATCCCCCGAACAACGGTCTAATCGTCTCCTCATCCCAGCGGTACATGGTATCCACAGGAGCCAAGTTCAGGTCCCACGAATTGAATATGTGGCCGCCGAGCAACTCCGCTCTCGCCGACACGTCCCCCGTAGCACGCATGATCCACTCGTAGTGACAACCGGGATTCACTTCTGTGTCCTGAATCCAGAACGTGTCGGCTCCAACCAACTGGAGTTCGAGGGTCTGCTGCGGGGCAATCGCCGTTTCCTCACAGGCCACTGCAGCAAGGCAGCCGCACGCTAGGCCTGTCACTCCTAGTCTCGCGATCCTCCTGCCTCTTCTGATTCCTCTATGGGCCCGTCTCATCTCATCCACCTCACCGAAGATGCGTCTTCTCGAACCGCCTCACTCGATTCACCTCATCCGTTCACCCCATCTGCGGCCTCGCTGATAACGTTCCAGGGCCTCCGAACCGGCCCTCACTTCTATTCCCAGTTCTGCTCTCTCCGACTCAACACCCACCGCTCGGCAGCTTCGCCCTGGCGGCCGGTTGGGCCGAGGGCCGCCTATAGCGGCCCGAGCCGGAGGCCCCGTGTCAGGCGGAGGCGCTTCCAAGCAGAGTTAATTGCCCCGGGCCCACGCACCTTCCCCGCCTCAGCACGCGGCCGTGGTTGGCAAGACCCCATCCAACTCCGCTCGGAACTCTGGTGAGTGCGCGTCTCGCCAACTCCACCAGAACGACTCGGCCGGCGGCGAGTTGCCCATGTAACGGGCCCATGCATCTCGGTGACTCAAGAACTCCGCCTCGTCGTACAGCCCTTCGCGATACTGGTAGTGAACATTCTCCCAGTACCTGATTAGCGCGTTGTTCCGCAGGAGAACCTGATATGCCTCGTCGGGCGACAGTTCCTCTCCGGCGTCACCTCGACGAATGGCACTCACCAGCTGCGGGTCCTGAGCGATCGCCGTCTGGTGCTCTACGAGCACGGTCGAGAGCTCGTGCCGTATCTGCGCTCGCATCAGGTCACGGTTTTGCCTGAGTTCGGCCACCAGTAGTAGCAATCCAGCCAACACACCCAGGTTGGCTACAACTGTGACCCACCGACCTCGATTCTCGGCCCCCATAGCGTTCTCCATCCTCTTTACCGCGCTTTCGCGTAACGTTCAAGAGTTGCGACGCCGGCGCACCTTTCGGCCCCGAGGAGGCTGTACGCTCAAGGACATCCGGCACCGCTTCCAGCTCGGCAACGGCATGCGCCGGTGTCCCCCGGAGCCGCGACAGCGGCGTAGGCGCAACTCATTAGTTATGGGATGCCGGTTCCTGCCGAGTGCTCTCTTGCCATAGTCGAGGTAGTAGTTGCCTTTCGGAGACACCCTAAGTCCTCGAGGCCTCGGCCCTGAGAGGGTCGATGATGCGGAGCCGAAGCACGTACTCGACATCGAGTTCGTCGTGCCAGACGCCGTAGATGCGGTTGTCGCGGAACAACCTGGCTTCAAAG
>JBDHGI010000325.1:0-4484 GCA_039589955.1 Gemmatimonadota bacterium
AACAGCGTGCCCTAAGCCCTTGTCACAGATGACCCTAGCCTAACTCAGCCGTAGTCAGCCGAACGCAGCAAAACACCCTGAATACCGAGTGGGGTGGACCTTGTGGGGGATTCAGGGGGTCGGGTTGGAGGGGCTGGGCTGTTTGGCGCGAGGTCACAGGCACGTCGTGGGCGACGCGGTGCGGGTGAAGAACCGTGCCTGGGCCTGGGCCGATCCGAACGGCCGAGCTGCTGCCGGTGGTGGTGACACCGTACCGGGTTCGGAGCCGGAGTTACTTCTGGGCGTACTGTGGGCTGGGGATCGTGATGCGGAGCTCGTCGGACTGGGTGGGGGCGCCGAACGGGGAGTGGGTGAAGACGGCGGTACAGCGCACGAGGGACCCCGAAGCGGCTGTCCGCCTCCTCGGCAGTTCTCACTTGGGCATGAGCCTCTTCAGCTCCTGAAGGAAGTTGAGGACCACGATGAGCTCTGGCGCCGGCTCGTCCACGGAGATCCGTGCCCCCAGGAACCTCTGGCTCACCGCGGAAGGCTGCAGCATCGCGAAATCTCCGGTCGCGAAAAGGGCCTGCGTGGAGCCTATCGCGAACGTCGGGCTGGCGAGCACGTCCACCGAGAATACGGAATCCCGGGTCAAGTAGAGCAGCTCCCGGCCGCTGTTCGCCCATCCAAGCAGGTATTTCTCACCCGTCGCGACTTGCCATCGCCCCTCCTCCGGATCCGGGAAGGGCCGGACTTCTATCGTCTGCTCTCCGGTGAGTCTCGACATATAGGCCAGCCATTGCCCGTCCGGTGACAGGGTCATCTCGGTGGCGTCGTTGGGGAGACCGTGAAGTTCCACGGACGGACCATCGGCCTCCACGTCTCTCGCGTAGGAGGTGTGCGGGATGCCGGTTTGATAGAACAACCAATTCCCAGACCAGAAGTACATGAGGATATCGTCCTCATGGTCCTGTAGCAGTTCGACGCCTTGGCCGCCATCCGCTCTCTTGACATAGAGATCGAGGTTGCCGGCTCGACTCGATCGAAACACCACCGACTGTCCGTCGGGTGTCCATACTGGGAACGTTCCGCGATCGAATGTCAGCCGGGAAAGAGGGCCTCGATCCAACTGCTTGATCCAGACGTCCCCTTCGAGGTTCAAGGCAAGCCGTGCGTCATCCGGCGACAACGACCAGCCCCCAAAGTCGTTGGGCGGGCTCCACCCTGGATCGACGGGTTCGGCGGTCCCGTCCCACGTAACCCAGAAGAAGTCCAGGGTGCTCGTTGTTGCCTGTTCAAGCCCATACACCAGAGAGCCAGTCTGTGATGTGGCCAGAAGGTCCGCGTCTATTGGCACATCATCGTCACTAATCAGGACCACTGGCTCCCCGGTGATCGACAATGTGGATTGATCGAAGGGTGCCGCCATGAGCCTACCATCGAGGGTGCCGTATACGATGTGGCCGGACCCCACGTACCGCGCACGCCGGCCCGGGATCAACCGTGTGTGCGTCCCCGTCTTCGTATCTGCCACCGCAATCATGTATTGGCGCGTGTCACCAAGTTCGATCCTGGTGGTGAAGAGCACCCCCTTCCCATTCGGCAGGAGATCCACATTGAAGTGAGAGCCCTCCCCTCCTGTTGTATCCACTGTCGTGAACGCACTCGGTGCGCCACCCCCTTCGGGGATCTTGACCAGGCCACTGGGGCCATCGGCAGGGACTCCGCTTGCATAGATGAAGCCGTCCTCTCCCCACGCACCCGTGGCGCCCAACCAGCCATTAGAACCGAGCCCAGACTCAGTAAGAGTGACGATTGGAGACCCACCATCGAGAGACAGCACCCTAAGGGTCATTCGTCCGGTCGGAACCGTTCCCACGTACTCGAAAAAGGCGAGGCGTTGACCATCGGGCGAGAAGAACGGTTCGCTGAGGACACCGGTCGGAATCGGGAGTCGGACCGCATCCAGTTGATCGAGCGGTCGCCACCACACAGTCTGACCGCTGTCACCACGTGCGACGTAGGCAAGTTGGGAACCGTCTCTCGAAAGCCCGATTCCGAGTCCGAGCTCCGCTGGTAGCGTGATACTGTATCGAGAGACGGCGCGAGGAGGCTCCGGGCGACTCAGTGCCCATATTGTGCTGGAAAGGAATAGGACAACCAGGCCCGCCAAGAGCGCTGTCACCCTTTGGGACCAGCCCCGGGGTCGAGTCGACTCACCGACTCGACCAGTCTCAAAGCCCGGGTCTTTCAGCGCGGCGGCGAATGCCGCCACGCTCGTGAACCGGTCAGCCGCCAACTTCTCGAGCGACCTGCTGATCGCGGCATCCACGTTCGCAGGGACGGACTTCCGTTGTGCTCGCACCGATTCTGCTTGTCCCTTGATGATCTTGCCCAGAATCGCTTGCGGTGAACTGCCCGTGTACGGAGGCTCGCCGATCAGCATCTCGTACAGGACGCATCCCAGCGCGTACGTGTCGGTCGCAGGCCCTACAGTGCGGTCGCCGGTCGCCTGCTCAGGACTCATGTAGTACGGCGTGCCCACGCTCAAGCCCGTTTCGGTTAGGCGATGTCCCCCCGCGTTACCGACCGCGAGCGCGATGCCGAAGTCGGAGATCACTGGCTTGCCGTCCAGCAGCAGCACGTTGGCCGGCTTGATGTCCCGGTGCACCACCCCGTGGCGATGCGCGTAGTCCAGGGCCTCGGCCACGTTGGTGGCGATTTCCACCGCGTCCTCCACCGGGAGCTGGCGCTCCCACTGGAGACGGTCCTGGAGCGATTCGCCCTCCACGAAAGGCATCACGTAGAAGAGGAGCCCGTCCGCTTCGCCCGAATCGTGCAGCGGCAGGATGTGGGGGTGCTGGAGGTTGGCGGTGGTCTTGATCTCGGTGAGGAACCGCTCGGCCCCGAGTACGGCCGCCAGCTCCGGCTTCAGCACCTTCAGCGCGACCTTCCGTTCGTGCTTCAGGTCATCCGCGAGGTAGACCGTGGCCATGCCGCCCTCGCCGAGCATGCGCTCGATGCGGTAGCGGCCCTCGAGCGCCGCGTTCAGGCGGGTGGTGGGGTCGGTCACGGGCGGCTCGCGGCGGGAGAAACTGACATGATAAGCCACACAACGGCCGAGCGCATGGCCTGCGTGCGTCACCGCCACCCCAACCGGACACGTCGGCCGAAAAAGTGTGCCGCTTCTCCATGCGCTCCTTCAGAGCCCCCACGCCACCCGCGTTTCTGTGTGCCGCTTTGTGTGCCAACTCAGCCGCAAGCAGCCGAACTCAGAAGAACGCAGCCGAAGAACAGAGTGGCGTAAGCCCTTGTCGCAGAAGATCCTAGCCTAACTCAGGGGAACTCATCCTAACCCAGCGAAACACCCCAAATACCGATGGGGTGCACCCTGTGGGGGATTCAATGGGTCGTCCAACAGCTTCAGCGAATCTCAGTGCTCCACATCATCCGCGTAATTCTCCAGCAGCGACTGGAAGCGAGGATGTTCACGGAGCGGGTCCCAGATGGGGTCGACTGCGAGCAGCCTGGACGTCATGATGGAGGGCACGGACAGTACGATCTCCAATTGATCGATCGCCGCGTCGAGGTCGCCGATGCGCGTGTACGCCTCAGCGAGGTTCCTCAGGAAGTCGGTCCCCCACAAGGCATCCCGCTTGTGAGGCTGGAGATCCTGAAGTTCCTTGCCCCTTTGCCTCACGAGATCAGCTCGGCCGGAACCCGCGTAGGAAAGACATAGCGACGAGAGAAGGCCGAGGGAGTCCCAGGGGTCTTCCGCCAGCCGAGCCTCGAGCTCCACCGCGGCGGAATCGTTGTAGGCCATCTCGCGCTCGCGGTCACCAAGCATCCCGAAGAGGTCCGCCCTACTTCGGTAACCCGTCTGCGACGGGAGTCGGGCAGCGGCTCCCTGGCAGTCCTCGCGAGAGCAGAAGACGCGGACCGCAATCCGCCTGGGCAGGGTCGCTCCCGCCCAGTCCCCGACGCTCGTCCAGAGGTCCTCGTCACCGTCGCCAATCGCCCGCAACGCCTCGATCGCCGACTCGACGTCCCCGTCGCGCATCAGGACCAGCAAAGCTCTTCGAGCATTCGTGATCGGTGTGGGCCTGATGGCATCCGATCGATCCAGGTACTGTCCAGCCCGTTCGTACTCCCTCATCCGCAGGTAGGTCAATGCGGCCTCACGGGCTGCGTTGAAACTGAGGGGGTCCAGGTCGGAAGCCCGCGACTGGAGCTCCGCCGCCTGCTCCCACTCCCCACGCCGCCTCTGCACGTTCGCCACGTTGTAGAGGAACCCAGGGTCGTCTGGCTTCCGCTCCAATCCCGCCTCCATGTACTGAAGGGCGAGATCGAAGTCCCCACCCCTACCCAGGTGATAGTGGTACCGGCCCATGGCTATGTTGGCCTCAGGGAGTTCCGGATCCAGATCGAGCGCACGCTGAGCCGACTGCCTGATCAGGTCGAACCTGTCCTTGCTGCGATCGCCTCCGTTGAATGCGACCGCATAG
>JBDHGI010000326.1:0-5327 GCA_039589955.1 Gemmatimonadota bacterium
GGCGCAACTGGAGCAGCAGCGGGCGCGATTGGGTGACCCGCGGGACGAAATCTCGAAGCTCGACGCAGAGCACCATGCGGGGATGGCTGCCGGAGGGTGCTCCAGCCGCGCCAGAGCACGTGGCGCATGCCAGGCTACTCCCCACAACCGAGGAACGACGCCCGAACGCTGTCAGCCCGCCCAGGACCGGCGCGCAGGCAGCCCCCCATCGCCCCCTCCTTCGGTCGGCGTCTAGGTCATGAACGGCGGCGACGGTCCCGCCGCGCCGCCAACGTCACAAGCCCGTGGACCACCCTGGGCGCATCCGAATGGCGCCTTCCGGTGATGACTTATTGCAGACTCAGGGACGTGGGTCCTGACAGAAGAACGGACCACCGAGCGTGTAACTCGATGGCCCGACCCGCTTTGCGGAAGCTCCGGGGGTGGGACTCGAACCCACGACCCTCTGATTAACAGTCAGATGCTCTAACCGGCTGAGCTACCCCGGAATGTAGTGTCGGCCCCAGTGGAGGATGCCGAGACTTGAAAATAAAGATCGGCGTCCAGGGAGTGTCAACCACCTGAGACAGGCAAGGACGCGTCTGGCTTGCGCACGACGCCGGAGGTCCCGGAAGCCTGCTCGGTGTCGTGCGTCTCCTCCCAGAGGTGGCTTCGTCCTGTTCCCGATTCCGCCCATCCCCCTCCTCCGCCCTGAGGGGACTGGACGTCTCGTGCCGAAGCGGGCCCTGGGCTACCTTGCTTGACCGCTGGAGGGCGGTGTCGGATGGCGGCGTGGCGTTTCGGGGCCAGGTGAGCGGGGCCCTGGGCAAGGAATCATGGAAGACCGGATGAGGATATCTACTCTGTTCTTGGCGCTCCTCATGGTGACCGCGCTGTTGGGGGTCCGGGCGGCACGTGGCCAGGAAGTGCCCGACCCACCCTCCCTGGTCGTGGTGATCGCCGTCGACCAGCTTCGCGGTGATCTCTTGGACAGATACGGAGGGGCTTTCAGCGGGGGCCTCAAGCGCTTGTCGGAGGAAGGCTACCGCTACACGAACGCCTCCCACGCCCATTCCAGGACGCACACGGCTGCGGGTCACGCCACGATCGCCACAGGTGTCTATCCTTCCCGGCACGGCATCGTGGCCAACGAATGGCAGCAGCGAACCGGAGAGATATGGCAGTCGCTGTACTCCGTGGCCGACCCGCACTCGCCCATCACTGGCATCGACGTCCTGGAGGGTCGATCACCGACGAGCCTGCTGCGCGGGGGCCTCGCGGACTGGATGCTCGCCCAGGACCCCGGTACCCGCGTCGTCTCTCTCTCGGGGAAGGACCGGGCGGCCATCACCATGGCGGCCAAGGCAAGAGGGGAGGTGTACTGGATCGCGCCGGAGCGGCTGGGATTCGTGACGTCCCACTACTACAGGGACGACTATCCGGACTGGGTCAGCAGGTTCAACGAGAACGTCATGCCGGAGCTCGTCTCGGACAGTGTGTGGAAGAGGGTCGTGCCGGAGAACCAGTGGGGCCTGGCACGGCCGGACTCCGCCGAGTATGAAGGGGACGGAGTGCACACGACCTTTCCTCACCGGTCCCACTCCGAGGACCCCTGGGAGCGGGCCGCGTGGACGCTTGAACGGCCAATGGTCGATAAGGCCGTGGGCCTCCTCGCCCAGGAGGCCATCCGCGCACTGAAGCTGGGACAGCGTGGCGAACAGGATTTCCTCGCGCTGTCCTTTTCTGCCGCCGATCACGTCGGGCACGCCTACGGACCCCTGAGCCAAGAGCAGCTGGACAACCTGGTCAGGTTGGACCACGAGCTCGGCGTGCTGTTCGATGTCCTGGACGAGGAGATCGGAGTGGGACGGTGGCTGGCGGGCTTCACGGCGGACCACGGCGTGCAGACGATGCCCGAATACCTCGCGGCCAACGCTGAGGATGCCACGCGGATCGCCATTCCCGAGGTGAGGCGATCTCTTGGGGCCGCTCTGGGGGAGGCCATGGGTGGGGAGTCCCGCCCGCCGGCGGAGGTGGCGGAACGGCTGGCCGGTCTCGCTCGTGATCAGGAGTGGGTCGCGGAGGCCTATACCCACACCCAGCTGACCGTCGGCATGCCCGCCGACTCGTTCGCCACGATGTACCGCAACTCGTACTACCCCGGCCGAGGGGGGGACCTCCTTTCGCGTTTCGGCGTCGAGCTTCGCTTGAAGCCGAACTACCTCCTTCATGGGCGCACCGGCACGACCCACGGATCACCTTACTGGTACGACCGACACGTACCGCTCGTCCTCCTGGGGGCAGGAGTTCAAGCTGGTTCGACGGACCGGGCCGTCTATACGGTGGATCTCGCACCGACCTTGGCCCGGATGGCGGGCATCGCCTATCCTGACGACCTCGATGGAGCAGTCATCTATCCAAGGTGAATTTTCTGGAAAAACTGATCGCCGTCGCCGAGGATCACGAGCAGCCGTCAATGGCCGACAACCCGCTTATTCCCTTGCTCTTGACAGAATGACGCGTCGACGCCCATATGTACTTGGTTCGCGGTAAACATTTGTACCTCTTTTCCGTGGTCGACGGGGTGCAGCGGGCCGGGTGTTCCCGCGTCGTCTCCGACCACTACCGGGCGCAGGTAGGCCCTTCACCTGGTCCTTCGGGGGCTAGATGACCGCGTCGTCGCAGGGAGACAGAGCCCGCTGGACGATTCAGGAGGCCGAACGGCTCCTGTTGTCGCTCAAGGGAGTGCTTTCCGCGAGGCTCGTGACGCGCCCCGGAGGCGAGGTCGAGGAGATCCACCTGGTCACGACGGAAGAGGTGTCGCCCAAGCAGACGGTCCGAAACGTGGAGTCGGCCCTGTTGGCGAGCCTCGATCTGCCCGTGGACCATCGGAAGATCTCGGTGGCCCAGACGAAGGAGGTGCCTCCTAGTGTAGGGGATGAGGAGGAGGAGCCCGCGGTTCGACTCCTCCCCGAAGCCCCCGCGACGGAGACCAGGATTCTCTTCCACGGCCACCAGGTCGAGACCGAGAGGTCCCACCAGGTGAGGCATCGAGTGGAGATCGAGTGGAAGGGGGAACGGTATGCCGGGACCGCCGCGGCCGCTGACCTGCCGAGGGGCCGCCTCGAGGCTGTTACGAAGGCCACGCTGAGCGCGGTCGAAGCGGCGGTGGCAGCCGAGGTGGCCGAAACCTCCCGTCCCGGCGTGACTCTTGCACTAGACGGAGTGAAGATCGTACACGCGTTTGATTGCGATTTCGTTTTGGTGGCGGTTCACGCCATGGCCGGGAGGGACGTCGCGCCCCTCGCCGGGGCTACTGTCGTGGAATCGTCTTCCGATCGAGCCGCAATCCTCGCTGCGCTACAGGCCACGGACCGCTGGGTCCGGGGCCATGTTTGACTCGGGTCCGATCGACCCCGTTGTGCCCCTGAAACGCGGAGGATGATGCCCCCTCGGTCTGCCTGCCAAAGCGAAGCTGAGCGGTAGAGCGGAGCGCTTGCGGTTTTCCCCAGCGGAATTCGGAAAGCCGACACCTTAAGAAAGGAGGTGGGCGCATGTTTAGCTCTCTGTTCGACTTTTTCGGAACGCTGCTTTCCGTATTGGCCGGCGGCGTAGTAGGCTGGTGACCGGTGGACCGAGGGGGTCACCTCAATGAGCGTGTTGAGCGTCAAGACCTACGTCAGCATCATGTGCGTGCTGGCGATGGCGGCCCTCGGTCTCACCGAATGGGGCTTGTTGACGAGCTTGTCGAACGAGCATCTGCTCGGCCTGACGGCACTGATGGGCATGGGTGTTCTTTCCGAGGCCCTCTCCATCCGATGGACGGTGGGCAAGAAGGCCGGAAACACCTCTATCACCTTCATTCCTCTCTTGGCCAGCGTCCAGCTCTTCGGACCACCGGCTGCGGTCGTCTTGATGTTCGTTACCGGCGCTGTCGGAGAATTCCTGATACGCCGAAAGGACCTTGAGCGCGGCCTCTTCAACGTTGCCCAATGGACGGTGTCCACGTTCGTCGCTGGTCTTGCCTTCGAAGTACTCCATGGAGCCGCTCTGGAGCCTTCTCTGGGCGGAGCCACGCCTGTGAACTTCGTTGGCCAGCTTCTTCCTTTCCTGGGCTTAGGCATTGTCTTCCTGGCGTTGAGCCACGCTGCCGTGTCCTTGGCCATCGCACTGCATCAGCGACTGCGGTTTGTGGAGGTATGGACTCAGGTGCTGGGGCATTCGGGGGGTAAGCTGCAGGATCTCCTCATTAGCCCCGTCGCCATTCTCGTAGCCTTCCTCTACGTACAGCTCCGGATCACGGGTATCCTAGTTGTCTTGTTGCCATTGCTGTTTATTCGCCAATCCTACTGGCGCGCAAGCCGGCTCATTGATGCCAACCAAGACCTGTTGAAGGTGTTGATCAAGGCGATCGAAACGCGGGATCCCTACACATCTGGCCACTCGCTGCGGGTCTCCCACTTAGCCAAGCAGATTGCTGAGGTCATGACCTTACCTCGGGGTGCTCTGACCGCAGAGGAACGATCGGTCATCCAATCGCATGTCACAAAAGGTGAGGAACTCCTCCGTAACCTGTCCTCGTTTCCGGAGGAGGTGATCAAGGCAGTCCGCCATCATCATGAACGAGAGGATGGCAAAGGCTACCCTGACGGCCTGGAGGGGGCGGAGATTCCCCTAGGATCCAAGATCATAAGTGTTTGCGACGCGGTGGACGCGATGCTCTCAGACCGTCCCTATCGTAGAGCACTTTCGATGACGGCGGTGATGAGCGAACTCGAGCGCCATCGTGGGTCCCAATTCGACCCGAGAGTGGTGGATGCTCTGGTGGAGAGCCAACTCGTTGCAGAGTACGCAGACATGATGCGTGCGACACGTGGCAGCGGTCCTCCTGATGCATCGACGGTGCTACCCATCGCCGTTGGGCAGAGGCAGTCGAAGCTGCGGGGCCAGCGTCTATCAGCCGCAGCTCGCCTGGCAGGTCACTAGTACACCGGTTCAGAAGTTCGATGACGTATTGTCATGCAGCGGCCTTGAAGGTACGGGGGCGTGACGAAGCGCGGGACATCAGGCGACGGAGATCTTGCCGAGTGAACTTCCACTGGAAGGGGCGGGCGATCTGTTGATAGTGTTCCTGGAAGCCGAGAATGCGAGCGGCGATGGCGTCCAGGGAGGTGAAGTCCGCGGGGGTGAGGGCTTTGCGCTGGAGGATGGAGAAGTAGATCTCGATCTGATTGATCCAGCTGGCGTGCTTGGGTAGGTGGATGAGCTTCAGGTTCGTGAAGCGGCCCTCGATCCGCTCGACGGCAGCCTGGCCGCGATGGATGGTGCCCCCGTCGACGATCCAGAAG
>JBDHGI010000327.1:0-4473 GCA_039589955.1 Gemmatimonadota bacterium
GTCCGCCTGACGAAGTCCCACGCTTGGAGCGCCTATTCGCCTCACGGGAGTCGAGACATGGAGCCCCGCACCGTCAGCGGTCGGGCCGGGAACGCCGGCCACGACACACGATCCCTCATTCTGCCCATGGCGTTCGCCGCGGCCCTCGCCGCCATGGCGATGCTACCCATGATCCGGGGTCACGTCCGCCTCCTCCCGACCGTGCTCATCGCAGCAGCCGTTCTGGTCGTGTGGGGCGTGACCCTCCTCGTGACCGCCCGTGGGGAGAAGCGCAAGCTCGTCTTGGAGACGGCGGTGAAGAAGCAGCACTGGGTCCAGGCGTGCGCCCAGGTCGCCATCTTCCTCTACTGGGGCTGGTACGTCCGCGCAGTGTACGCCCTGTTTCCCCTGATCCTGGTGCAGCTGCTATTCGCGTACGGCGTCGATGCCCTTCTCTCCTGGTCTCGCCGGGACACCTACCGCTTCGGGTTCGGTCCCGTCCCCATCGTCCTCAGCGTCAATCTGTTCCTCATATTCAGGCCCGATTGGTTCCACTGGCAGCTCGCGATGATCCTGGTGGGATACCTGGGCAAGGAGCTTATACACTGGGAACGAGACGGGCGCTCGGCCCACATCTTCAATCCGTCCTCCTTCCCGCTCGGCATCTTCGCGATCGCCCTTCTGCTCACGGGATCGACGGACACGACCCTGGGCCCGTTCATCGCACAGTCGCAGTTCGTCCCGCCGCACATCTACGCATTGATCTTCCTGGTCTCGATACCGGGTCAGATCCTCTTCGGCGTGGCGAGAATGACGGTTGTCGCCGTCGTGTCCATGGTGGCGATCAGCTTCCTGTACCTGGGTGTGACGGGCACCTACCTGTTCCGTGACGCCTTCGTATCCCTCCCGGTCTTCCTGGGCATGCACTTGCTGTTCACCGATCCGTCCACCTCGCCCCGGACCGAGTCGGGACAGGTCGCGTTCGGCGTGCTCTACGCCGTGGGAATCACGGCCTTCTTCTTCCTCCTCGACGGGCTGGGCCTGCCCACGTTCTACGAGAAGCTGCTTCCGGTGCCTCTGATGAACCTGATGGTGCGCCGCATCGACATCGTGGCACGGTCCGAGGTGTTCCGGCGGATCGATCCCGCGCGCATCGGCCAGGCGCTGAGCCCCATCGCCAGGAATCTCGCCTATACGGTGGTGTGGGTCGGCGTATTCGGGGCGTTCCAGGCCGTGGGGATCGTGGGTGACAATCACCCGGGCCAGTACTACCCCTTCTGGCGTGACGCCTGTGAGGCGGGGAGCGAGCGGGCCTGTGAGTATCGGGCCTTCATGGCGTTCAACTACTGTGACCGGGGATCGGGTTGGGCGTGCAACGAGCACGGGGTATTCCTCGTGGACCGAAGGCAGCCGACGCGCGCCCTGGAGGCGTTCCGGCAGAGCTGTGAGCTGGGCTTCGAAGCGGGGTGTCAGAACGCGAACCGGGAGGAGGAGTCCGCTTTTCCGTTGGCACGGGCCGTGCCGAGCCTGGAGGACCTTCCGACCGTCCTGCGGGGGAGCAAGGGGCCCGTGCGGGAGGAGGACCCGTCCACGCTCCTGTCCATGGCCTGCGATCAGGGGTGGCCGCTGTGCGACGTTGTGCCCCGGGGGAGCTGATCTCGGGGCGAGTCCGGCCTACGGAGCCCAAGCCACCAGGAACCGTCCAATCTGACGTGCCGACGGATACCGACGCTCCAGCTCGGTGATGAGCCCGGTATCCAGCGGCGAGGAGAACAGCGGGACCGGGCGAACCACGATGAGCCGGACGTTCTCGCTCTCCAGCGCCCTCATCAGATCCGCCGCACCCTCTCCCTCATCGTCGGCGAGCAGCTCGTAGAGGGTGGGCGTCGGGTTGATCCGTCCAGTGAGGAAGTATACCTCGGGGCTGTCCGGGCCCGCGTAGATGGTCGGGCCCGGGTCCAGGCTATCGACCAGCTCCACGAGCGCCTCATAGTCCTCCTTGTCCTCCGCGCTGACCCGGAGACCCATGGCCCTCTGAAGGACCAGTCGCTCCGAATGCACGCCGGGACGGAACCGGAAGCCGAGGTCGAGGCTGAAGCCGGAGTTGAGTCGGAGCACGGTGAAGACGAGAAGGCCTGCCAGCGTAGCCTGCAGCCAGCGCTGCCGAACGCCGGGCCCGAGTCCCACCGCGCCAATGCCCACCAGAACGAGGAGAGGCGCCGAGTAGAAGAAGTAGACCGGCGCCGCGAAGGGGACCTGGACCAGGCTGGCGAGGCCGAAGGCCCCGAGCACGAGGGTCAGCATCGGTGCGCGCATGGGGTCCTTACGCAGAACGAGCACCGCCGCGACCACGCCTGCCAGGGGAGGCAGCCAGAGCATCGCGCGGAACGTCAACACGTACGCGGTATCGTGGGCACTGGCGGCGATGGCCAGGACGAGGGCCATCAGGGCGGCCAGGGCCACCCCCCTCCCAAGGCGGCTTCCCCAGTCCGGAGGGCGCACGAGAAGGGTCACGAGCCCAACCGCCGGGAGCACGTAATACCACTGACCCGCCGGGCCGATCATCCGGACCGCATCGAGACGCCTCGAGGGGAGGTGGAACACCCCCTCTGCCAGATCACCCAGGGCGCCCGACAGCAAGTAGGGGAGCGCGAAGGCCAAGACCGGGGCCAGAGCGCCCAGCGCGTAAGGGATCAAGAGTCCCAGGAGGGCACGAACGCGTCGACCCGATGACTCGCCGGACGGTGATCGGACCAGAGGGCCGTATGCGAGCACACCTGCGAGCGGCGCCGCGCCGTAGATGAAGACGTGGCGTGCGCCCATCCCTCGGAGAACGAGCCAGGCCACGGAGAGAGACAGGAGAGCCAGCACCACGCCCAGGGCCACTCGATATCCTCGGTCCCGGGTCGCCCGTCCGGTAATCGCGTGATCGTGCGTGCGAGCCTCCAAGAGGAGGAGAAAGAGGAAGCCCGCCCCCAGGTAGTAGAGCCCCACCACCTTTACCAGAACCGAGAGCCCGCCCGCGGCTCCCGCCAGCACGAGCCACACGGCCCTGGGCCGCTCGCAGTACCGCGCGAGGGCCGCGACGCCGAAGGTCGCCAACCAGAGATTGAACCAGCTGGGCATGCCTTCGGCATATACCGGCAGCGTCCACGTGGATGCCAATAGGGTGGCCAGGGCGGCGACCCAGGGTCCGGACAGTCGGAGGGCGACGTACCAGAATGCCGGCACCCAGGCGAGGAAGACCGCGAAGGCGGCCCAACGCATGCTCATGACGCTGACGCCCAGAGCCCTGAAGGCCAGGGCATCGAAGACCGCCAACCCGCCGGTGTACACGTCGGCGAAGTCCCGGTGGGGAAGCTCCCCTCGCAGCACGCGTTCGGCGGCATGGCCAAGGGTGCCCGCATCCACAGGGAACCATCCTGTGTCCAGGCGCGACACCGCGTACGCCGCCGCCATAGACCATGTCGCCCACAGGATCCAGCGGCGCTTCATCCGCGGCCACTCACCGCGGCGAGAGGTGATTCGGGGGGCAGCGATGCTTGTGGATGCAGCGCGTCTCCGGACCGGGTGGCCGACTCATCGCTTCCGGAAACGGTTGCCGTCGGGGCCCACGCCCGCCGTGACCGAGCCGGCCTCGTCCCGCTCGAATCGGAGCACCTCGCCGCTGTCCGCGTCGAAGAACTCGTCCTCCCCGTCGGCCGATGGCAGGACGGTGAAGGCGCCCTCGCCGGGAACGTCGATCTCCAGGCGATCCTCTCCCGCCCGGACGGTGATGACCAGGTCGGGGCTCCCCTCCAGGGCGTATTGGCCGGTGAAAGCCTCCAGCTCCGCGACCGACATGGGCCTACGGACCCGGAGCACCGGCTTGAAATGAGGCCACTCGTAGGCCGCGGACACCGCCCGGATGACCTCCTGGGCCAGGTCCGCCCCCCCATCTCCGTTGGTCATGACGGCAACACCCTGGCCTCGGTTCCCGTACACGGTCCACTGGGCCCTGAAGCCCTCGTTGGAGCCTCCGTGGCCGAAGGTGGCAGCGGCGCCTTGCCCGCTCAGCCCGAAGCCCAATCCCCAGTGACGGTAGCGGTCCTCTCCGGGGTGGTGGGGGGTGAGCATGGCCTCCACCATGGAGCGGGGCAGGACGCCGTCGGTGACGGAGCCGTTCAGTATCCCCAGAAGATGGGCTGACAGGATGAGGAGCTCCGACGGTGTGGTCCAGAGCCCCGCCGCGGCCTGCTCGGGGTATGTGTGCCACTCTCCCTCCACCTCGGAGCCGTCCCGTCGGTGGCCCCGGGCCGCCTCGCTCCATCGGTCTTCGGGGAGGGGCTGGGCGTAGGTCGAGAGCTCCATCCCGGCCGGTTCCAGCACCCGACTCAAGGCGGCCTCGTGAAAGGGGAGTCCCGTGACGTCCTCGACGAGCTGCTCCATCACCGTATAGCCCCCGCCCGAGTACTGCCAGCCGGTTCCCGGCACCTTGTAGACCCTCACCTCGTC
>JBDHGI010000328.1:0-4430 GCA_039589955.1 Gemmatimonadota bacterium
GAGGGCAGCGTAGATCTCCCGAAGCATCGCCAAGGACAGCCGCATAGGTCACCACGGCGGCGCTTGACGACCTCCAGTTCATCTTCATATGCCTGCTCGTTCCATCGAGTCACCCTTTGGGCTGTGGAAGGGGGAGGCAACGCCGAGAATCACCGTTCGGCGTGTCATCGGCGTCGGCCAGCCTCTCGGGTTGAGTAGTCGAGATCGAATCTCGACACAATCATGAAGTGGTCGGACGGGAAGCCCCAATCACGTGTCGAGACGACTCGCGTCATCGTGTTGGTCAGCCCCGCGCCCTTGTAGTACAGCTGGTCGATCCGTCGCCCGCTTCGATGCGTGGGTCCGGGGTGCTCCACGACGTCCGGATGGAGGCTGCGGAATGCGTCGGTGAACCCGGCATTCATCAACGCAATCGAGGCGGGGCTGTCGCCCCCATCGGTGTGGGGTATGGCGTTGAAGTCGCCCCCAAAGAGGATGGGGATCCGGTCGGACTCCGCGAACCTCGAGTGGTGGAACTCGAAGACAGCGGGAAACTGGTTCATGCCGTACCAGTTCGACATCACGTAGATGTCCTGACTGTCGCTGAGTTGGACCTTCGTGCCGACGTTGTGGAACGGGGAGTCCTCTTGGACATGGAGTCCCCGGATGGGGTAGCGGCTCAAGACCGAAATGTTCGCGCCCTGATTCAGGTAGTCCCAGTCGACCGTGGTCGCGAAGTAGTAACCGAGCTCTGCCGCGATGAAGTCCCCGGACGAGTACGTCTCCTGCATCATGACCACGTCCACGCCTTCGTCTTCGAGCATCTCGGCGACTCGTAGGCGGGAGTCCCACCCATCCTCTTCCGGCGTGAAGTGCTTTCCGCCGTGCCAGATGTTCCAGGCAGCTGCGGTCAACGTTCCGACGTCCTCTGCGAGCGCCCGTTCTGCCGGCTCGAAGTGCTCCGCGTAGGAGCCCCGGACCTCCTCAGGCGACAGCTCACGATCCCAGATCGCGAGGTCGTCGACGTCGAAATCCGGGGGCGAGAGCCTTTCCCGATCGGCATGCCGCGCGGCGACGTCCCTCCGGATCACGACCTCGCCATCGATCAGTGCGTAGATCTTGGTGAGCGGAGCCGCCCTCATGAACTCCAGGGCCTGATGGGTCGTGTACGGGTTCTCCATCAAGGCGGCTTCGGCGGCCGCAACCGGACCCCAGTCGTCGTCGTCGATCTCGTGACCGGCCCTCTCCTCGAACAGGGAGTGAGGATCGACGATAAGACGAAGGAACTCATCGGACTCGATGGGGCGCTGACCGAGCGCATTGAAGGCGTCGACGAACGTCTGTAGTCGTTCGGCACCGGACTCGATCGCGGGGAGCAGATCGGGGACAGGCGCGACATCGCGAGTATCCCATCCCACCGTAGTGGGGCTGAGGCTCGAGAAGTCGAAGCCGCTCGCGTCGGTGACGTGGTACGACACCCAATTCACTCCGTCGTAGAACAGCCGGATCTCGGAGCGCTCGGCGCTGTGAGTCATCGCCAGCTGGTGCCATCGGCCATCGTTCAGCGGCATCCGATTCCCGTTGTCGCGCTCGTACGTGAGACGGCGTGAGCCCGAGCCTACGCTCCACGCCCAGGTCCCGTGCGACACGTAGAACACCCACCCTGCGTTCTTCTGCGACGCCAAGCTGTTGTCGTCGAACTCCTTCTGGGAGAGCGCGACGAATCGCTGGCCGGCTCCTGCGTTCGTTAGGATCCAGAATCGGACCGAGAAGTCGTTCTGGGGATCGAGCGACACGAGGTCCTGGGGGAGGGTCAGGTACGTCGAGCCCGTTTCCGGTCCGAGACGCAAAGCCTCGCCCGAGAGGCCGCTCACAAAGGAGTGTGTCCCCCGGCCAGCCGTCCGTGCCGGTATGTCAGAAGACGACGCGACTGTCCCGTCGAAGCCGAAGTGGGCGACGGGCCCAGGACGGGCTTGATCTTCGGCAGTCTGGCTTGCCGCGACCTGCAGTGCGACCGGAACGGTCAGGGCATGCGCTGCCGTGGTGCCGACGAGAGACGCGAGGATGATGATCGCAATCTGGTGGGTGGGACACATGGGATCACGTCCATGGCAGTCAACGGGAAAGTGAACATGCGCAGGCCGTGCCGGGGTCGCCAGAGAGCACGTGTCTCACAACGGTGATCCCACCGCGAATCGTAGCCATTCCCCCATCAGCGCTCGCCCTCACTGAGTCGTGGAAAGGGCCAGCAATCTCGCGCCCGATAGGGTTTTCGCTACCCACAGGTCAATGACGCCTGGCTGGGGCGTGTGCGCCCTGCTCATGCCACCCGGATGGAGGCTCGGCGGCTCGGCACTGGGCGAAAGCCGCTAGCCGGCTGAGCCGGGGGACCCGGGTAGATGCAGACGGGATCTACTCGCGACTTCCTGACCTGCGCCGCATCTTGATCGCATCAGCGACGCCGACCCCATCACCCACTTGAACGCAGCCCTCGGGGGCCGTCAACAGTCTGAAGAATGAGGGGGTATGACAATGCCAGACAGCACGGAGATCGTCGTCACCGGAATCGGGGTCCTCTCTTCCATCGGCAACAAGAGAGATGACTTCTGGAAGGCGCTCGTATCAGGCGAGTCAGGTGTCCGGCGCATTCAGGCGTTCGATCCACATGGACACGTGAGCCAGATCGCATCCGAAGTCACTTTCGATCCTGAAGACCACATACCTCGCCAACAAGCCCGCAAGATGGCCAGGGTTTCGCAACTCGCCTCGTGTGCTGCTATTGAGGCTGTGAAAGACGCCGGGCTCGACCTCGAGAGAGAAAACTCGGCGAGAATCGGGTGTGTCGTCGGTTCAGCAGCCGGGGACTATACGCACGTCGAGGAGCAGCACCTCAGATTCCTGAAGAGAGGGCCGGGATCTGTTAGTCCGCTGACGATTCCCAGGGTTATTTCCAACATGCCGGCAAGCAATGTTGGCATCATACTAGGGATTCACGGGCCAAACTTAGGAGTCGCCGCAGCTTGTGCCACGGGGGCCTGTGCCATCGGCACGGCTCTCGGACTTCTCCGCGAAGACAGGGCGGATGTCATCCTTGCCGGCGGCGCAGAATCCACCATCACGCCCTTCGTCGTCGATGGCTATGCCTCCATGAGAGTCCTCTCACGACACAATGATGAGCCCGAAGGAGCAAGCCGCCCGTTCGATGCGAACCGGGATGGCTTCGTGATTGGAGAGGGGGCTGGAGTTCTGGTTCTGGAAACGAGGCCACATGCCCGCCAGCGTGGAGCGGAGCCCCTGGCTGTGCTCAGAGGGTACGGCTTGACCTCTGATGCGCATAGCATTGCTGCCCCCCAGCCTGATGGCAGATGGGCCGGAGCCGCGGTTGAAGACGCCCTAAGGGACGCAGAGCTCAACCCGGAGGACATTGGATATGTCAATGCCCATGGGACATCTACGACGATCAATGACAGGGTGGAAGCGATGGCTATCCGGCGTGTCTTTGGAGCCGCGAGGGTCCCGGTAAGCTCAAACAAGTCCATGATTGGGCACACTCTGGGCGCGGCGGGGGCCATCGAAGCGGCTGCAACCGTGCTCACAGTCCACCACGGCATTCTGCCTCCGACGATAAACTACGAGGCGGAGGATCCGGAGATCGACCTAGATGTGGTGCCCAATGAAGCCCGTGAAGTGAGCATAAGAGCGGCTATCTCGAACTCGTTTGGATTTGGCGGGCAAAACGGTGTGCTGGCCTTCGCGAGGGTCTGACGGAATGCGGCAAGGATCTCCATGAACGCCAGCACGACCCCACCCGTTCGGGAGTCTTCCTCCAAGCACGTGCTACATGACCCCAAGAGTTCACTGGGAGCACCATCCGCTGTGAGCGCCTGCCCTCACGTCCACTCCAGCTCCGGGGGAATCGCATGGACCCCAGCCAGCCAGAGATCATCGCTTCCCGGGTCCTGGGTGCCCTTCTGACCGTGACCGTTGGAGGCGTCATTCTGCTCCGGCCGATGTCGAAGCGTCTCGGCGATCTCCTTGAGGCCATGGCGAGAGAGAGACAGCAACCCCAGGTGGGTGAACAGCTAGAGCGCGTGCACGACATTCTCGACACGATCCAGGGCAGGCTTGCACTACTGGAGGAGCGACAGGATTTCACAGACCAGCTTCTGAACGATCCCGAGCGGAGGAGAATTCTGTCCACGCGGAGCCGGCGAGGCCACGACTCGGAGCTTGGAGGTGTCGGGCTCGACGAAGGACCCGTCCCGTGTTGAAGAGGAGGTCTGTGAACGAAACTCCGTCGCCTCCGCAGCCAGGTTCATCGAGCAAGTGAATCGAGATTTGATGTGGCCCTCGACACACCAGAAGAGTGGGTCAACACCTGAAGACGAGGGGCGGCAGGGCGACTCGCGCTGATCTCGTGGGCGATAGCCCAAGTAGGTCTTGAATATCAC
>JBDHGI010000329.1:0-4356 GCA_039589955.1 Gemmatimonadota bacterium
CGTCGGCGCGTCGTTCACCGGGTTCACCGTGATGGTGACGGTGGCGATGTTCGAGCTGGCCTCGCCGTCGTTGGCGTGGTACGTGAAACCGTCCGGGCCGTTGTAGTTGAGGTCGGGCGTGTAGGTGAACGAGCCGTCCGCGTTCAGCGTCAGCGTCCCGTGGCTCACGTCCGTGTCCAGCAATGCCGTCAGGGCGTCGCCGTCCGAGTCGCTGTCGTTCGCCAGCACACCCGGCGCCCCGACCGTCAGCGTCGCGTCCTCGTCCGTCTCGTAGCCGTCCGCCACCGCTTCTGGCGGCGTGTTCGACCGTGGAGTCACCGTCAGTGTCACGGGCACGACCTGCGGTGAGTTCAGGGCACTTCCGTCGGATACGGAGATGCTCGCAGCGTACTCACCAGGAGTCATTCCGGACGTTGTCGCGACGACGTCCGCGATACGAGAGACTCCGGCCTCGAGCTCACCCGAGGGCGGGCGTACGGCGAGCCAGTCCGCATCTTCCGCGGCCGACCAACGAAGCGTGCCGCCCCCCGTGTTGGTGACCGTCAGAGGCTGTGGCGGCGGCTCTCGGCCTGCACGTGCCGTGAACGCGAGAAGATCCGGTGCCAACCCGATGGCGGACGGTGCTGCCTCGAATCTCCCGACGACGGTCTGGTCACGGTCCATAGTCACCGAGCACGGCTGGGTCCCCGTGCATCCTGCACCGGTCCATCCCGCCGCGGTGGAGCCCGGCTCGGGGGTCGAGGTGAGCGTCACGTCGGTCCCCTCGGCGTACCGCTCGGAGCAGTCGCCCGACGTCGACCCGTGGGCGCCGGAGCAGTCGATGCCGGCCGGCGTGGAGACAATGCGCCCTTTCCCCGATCCGGCCGTCGATACGGTGAGCAGGTAGGTCGGATCGGGCGTCACCGTCAGCCTCACCGCAATAGACCGAGGCGAGTTGTCGGCGTCGGCGTCCGTCACGGTCACCGTCGCACGGTACTCGCCGGGCCCCAGGTCCGCGCTCCTCGCCCGGACCGTCACGAGCTCCGCCTCCCCCTGCGTGAGCGCCCCGGAGGGCGGAGCGACGCTCAGCCAGTCGGCGTCGTCGGACGCGCTCCACTCCAGGGCTCCCCCCCCGACGTTCGCCACCCGTACCGTCCAAGGATCTTCCGGGCCTTCGCCGAGACCCACCGTGGTCTCGAGCAACGCCGGGTCCACCTCGATGGAGGGCGGGACCACGCGGAACTCCGCCCTGATGGTCCAGGCCCGATCCATCGACACCTGACACGCTCCCGTTCCCGGGCACGTCCCGTTCCATCCGGCGAACTCGGATCCGGCAGCGGGCTGGGGAAGGAGGGTCACCCATGTCCCCGGAGGATAGTGGTCGTCGCAGTCCCCGGAGGTCGAGGCGCCAAGCACCCGGCAGTCGATACCCTGGGGGATGGAACGGACCCACCCTTCTCCCGTTCCGGCTCCTTCCACATTCAGGGAGTGCAGCACGCCATCCGTCACGTTCAGATGCACCACGACGGTCTGGGGCGAGTTGACGGCGCCGAGCGCCGACAGCATCACCGCACCGGAGTATTGGCCTGCCTCCAGATCCGAGGTCTCGAGCGCGACGCCGACGGTCCGGGTCTGGCCAGATTCCGCCGCGCCGGTGGTCGGCACCACCGAGATCCATTCCGCCGTGGGGGATGCTGTCCAGGACATGGATCCGCCTCCGACATTGGCGACGTCGATGGAGAGAGGTGCCGGATTCGACCCGGCCGCCACGGTAGCCGACAGCAGCGATGGCGCTACGGACAGCGCCGGCGGGTCGGCGACGAAGCTCGCGGTGAGGGTCCGGGTCTCGTCGAGACTCACGACGCATGCGGCGACCCCCGAGCAGCCTCCCCCGCTCCATCCGGAGAACGCGGAGCCCTCCGCGGGGCGCCCGAGGATCAGGACCCTGGTGCCGGCCGGGAAGCCGCGAGAGCATGCACCAAGAGGTGTCCCGGCTGACAGCAAGCAGTCGATGCCCGAGGGAGACGACGTGACTCGACCACTCCCGGTCCCAGCCCCCTGCACCGTCAGCGAGTACGCCGACTCTTCGGTGACGCTCAGGGTGACCGCGACCTGCTGCGGAGACTGGAGCGCCTGGGCGTCGGCGATGGTCAGAGTCGCGGTGTGATGCCCTGCGCTCAGGGTCCCCACACCCGCCATCACCGTCACCGCCGTGGACGCTCCGCCAGCCACCGCACCTGAGGCGGGCGAGACGGAAAGCCAGGGCTGGTCGGACGAGGCGCTCCAGCTGAGCGTCCCACCACCCAGATTGCGGACAGCGAAGGAGCGGGTCACCTGGTCAGAGCCCACCGAGGCGATCAGCCCCAGCGTCCCCGTTGAGAGTCCGAGCTCCGGAGCGACGGGCTGGAGCAGGATCACCGGCGACGCGTTCACGGGGACGGAGGCGTCCACCACCATCAGCCGTTCGCCCGCGAGGACCAGAAGCTCGCCGGCCCAGAGCTCCACTCGGACGAGAAGCTCCTCGGTGGGAGCCATGAGCTGCACCTGGACGTCGAGGTTGGCGGAGGCCTGGCCCGGAGAGATGGGCTGCACCGCCTCGGCGATCAGCTCCGACGGGGGGCGGACGATGGTTACTCGAATCCGATCGATGCTGGCAGCGCCGGTGATCCCCTGCGCCTCGGGCGCGAGGGCCGCACTGATCGAGAGGGTGGTGGGGGAGACGCCCAGAGAGCCGGAGTCATCCGAGCAGGTCGCCAGGACGGCCCATCCCGCCAGCAGGATACCGTTGCGCGCGATAGCGGCCAGGGCCCGGCGATTCGGGGCGGGGGGGTCCACGGTGAGCGCCCAGCGGGAGATGAAACGAGCCGGTCCCATCGACCGACTCCGGCACGGCAGGGGAATACTCGACTTCCCGATGTCCGCGTTCCTTCCAGCTTTTTAGCATATGTGGAGAATGGTGCAAGCGCCAGGAAGATGAGACACCGCCCGCGCCGCTCCCCTCAGCCGAGAAACCAATCCAACGCCGACTCGGAGATTGCGGCCGGAACCTCGTGGGCGCCGTCGAACTCCAGGTAGGTCACGTCATGGCCCGCGTTGCGCAGGGTCGGGACGATGGCGTCCCTGCTGATGGTCACGGGAAGAACGTTGTCCTGGCGGCCGTGGGATACGTAGACGCGGGGCTTCCCCACAATGGGGTCGGCGGCCCGCAGGAAGCCGGGTGAGTAGGCCACGAGGTGAGTGAACAGATCGCCATTCGAGACTCCGAGGGAGAGGGCATACGACGCGCCGTCGGAGAAGCCGCCCAGTGCGATCCGCTCCGGATCGATCCGACAACGTTCGAACGTATGCCGCAGCGCCCGATCGATGAACTCCACGTCGGGCCCGAAGCGATTCGACACCAGGTCCCAGGTCGAGCCCCGCGAGTCGGGGGCCAGAAAGACCATGCCTCGGGCTTCTGCGCGAGCGGGATAGCTCTCCCAGTTGTCGGCTGAGCCACCGGCGCCGTGCAGGCCGATGAAGAGAGGCATAGGCGTCTCGGGTGAATAGCGCTCCGGTACGTACAGCAGGCCGTCCCGCGGGCTGGCCAGGCCCAACTCGCTGAGTCCGACAGTGGGTGCGACGGTCGGCGATCCGGGTCGCGCCGTGAGCCGTGGGTTCGACTCGGGCCCGGTCACCGAATCGCCGCAGCTCAGAAGGGCCGGCCCGGCCAGGGCGCCGAGAAGTCCCACCCTGAAGAAGTCGCGCCGGGGGATGCTCGGCGCTGGTGAGGGCTCGGCCACGTGGTCTCGATGGGCTGGCTCGCGCGCTCCGATCACAGTCCGGGACTCCGGCTCTATGCATGACTCAGTACCACCGCAAGATACCAATACGGCGCCAACGTCAGGGGGTGTCCGGTGCGAGTCTCGATCAAGCGGTGGACCGCTGCGCTCGCCTTCACCGCATCTCATTCTGTAGGGGAGGTTGCGCCCTCCGTCGTGAGGCGCGTATGTCCGACACCGTCGCTCGCCTGAACGCTGCCCTGCAGGGTCGGTACGCCATCGAGGGACGCAGAAGCAGAGCTACTCTGTGGCCCCTTCCTGGGGCTCCACCGACGACCCGCCGCGCCAATGACCCGAGTGGTACCTCGTCCGATCCGTCCGCTACAGCGATCCGAGGGTGTCGGGCCTCTGCCCGAGGTCAGGGTCGCTCCGCGCAGTGTCTCCAGGAGCCGGGAGTCCCTCGGGTACGGTCATCGTGGGGATGCGCGCGCCCACGGTCGGGTCCCCCAGCGGAAGATGGAGCGCGGCGATCTCCTCGATGATCTGCAGCGCTGCCGGGTCGTCGCGCGTCAGAGCCGTGATGGCCTGGTCCCGCAGGGCCAGGACCCGGAGGCGCGTC
>JBDHGI010000330.1:0-4351 GCA_039589955.1 Gemmatimonadota bacterium
TCCACACCTCGTGGATCCACCGTGACCTGGTTGGGCCCGCTCCACTCCACGCCGGCGCCCAGGGAGACGACGATGTCCAGGAATGTCTCGACGTCTCGGATGCGGGGCACGTTGTCCAGCGTGACGGGGTCCGAGGCGAGGATCGTGGCGGCTAGGCAGGGCAGCGCGGCGTTCTTGTTGCCAGCAGGGCGGATCCGCCCCGAGAGCGGACCGCCTTCGACCAGGAAGGTCGCCATTCAGCTCGATGTGGAAAGGCCGAGGGTTGTCGCCGGATCCAGGTCCGTGGGGTCCCGTCGCCGGCCGTGGCGCCCCGAAGATACCCTGCCCCATCCAAGCTCGCCAACCGACCCTCGGGCCACACGTCTTCCCTCGATTGGAGCGGCGGAGACAACGTCGCCGGCGCCGATCCACACCGCTCGCGCCGCCCACCGGATCGACCCTTCCGCTCCCCCCCTGTGGCCGCTTGCCCACCCGCTCGAAGGCCTCTAGTATCGGCCCAGCCATCCACCTGCGTCCGGATCCCGGCATGCGCCTCAAAGACTTCTTCCACGACGATTTCGTGCTGCTCCGTCTTCAGGCCCGCGACGCAGAAGGAGTGGTCGCCGAGCTCGCGACTCAGGCCGGCGCGGTGGGCGTCGGACCGAGGGCGCTGATCGAAGAGAAGCTCATGGAGCGCGAGCGCAAGCATCCCACGGTCATGGGGTCGGGCCTCGCGATCCCCCATGCCACGGTCCCCGGCCTGAAGGGGCCGGCCATCGGCGTCGCCCTGGCCGGTGACGAGCCCATTCCCTTCGGTGGCACCGACCAGGACCCCGTTCGGATCTTCTTCATCCTGGTGTCGCCGCCCGGATACGAGCGGGAGCACGTGAAGCTCCTCGCCCGCATCTGCCGTCTCGTGCGCCACGAGGGATTCATCGATAGCCTCGAGGCCGCCGAGGATACCGAGGCCGTCGTGAGCATCATCGAGTCCGTCGACGCACAGCACGTATGACGGCGGCCCCGCGCCTGCTCATCGCCGTGGTGAACGACCCCGAGAAGGTCGACGAGATCCTGTCGGGCTTCCTGGAGATGGGCGTGACGGGAGCGACGGTCATCGGCAGCGAAGGCATGGGCAGGCTGCTATCCCACGACATCCCCATCTTCGCCGGCCTGCAGACGCTGATCTCCGGGTCCCGCGCACAGAACCGCACGATCTTCAGTGTCGTGCCCGAGGATCGCCTCGAGGGAGCTCTCGCCGTGCTTCAGGAGGTGTGTGGGAACCTCGACTCCCCCGCCACCGGGATTGCCGTGGTCGTGCCCGTGGATCGGGTCGTCGGGCTGGCCCCTGAGCTCGGCGACGAGAACAGCCCGATCTGAAGAGGCGGGACGGCTTCCGTGGACCCCATCGTCGGCACGCTCATCCTCATCCTCGTTGCTCTGCTGGGCGCGCGTGTGTCCTTCTCCACGGAGCGGGTGTCACCGGGACCGCGCCTCCTCTTCCGGACCGGGATGCAGTTCCTCGTCATCGGCTTCATCCTGGGTCCCTCGGGTCTGTCTCTGGTCAGCGCCGAAGCCGCAGAGCACCTTTCTCCCCTCCTTGCGTTGGGGCTGGGCTGGGTTGGGTTCCACTTCGGGCTGCAGCTGGACCGGGAGAGTCTCTCGCACTTCAGGCCGCGGCTCCATCTGGTGGCCCTGGGGCAGGCGGTCCTGACTTTCGCCTTATTCCTGGGCGGGGCCCTGGTCTTGCTCCGCGTCCTCGGGATCGCGGCGGAAATCCCGCTCCTGCTTCCCGTCGGGGCGGCCGCCACCGCCGCCGTGACGACTCCGGCCGGGATCGCCATGGTGTCCTCCAACTTCCTCGTGCGGGGGAGGGTGAGAGACCTGCTCTTCCTCATCGGCTCCCTCGACGCGTTGGTGGGGATCGCGGCGCTCCAGGTGACCTATAGCCTCTACCGACCGGCCCTCGCCGGAGGGCCCGCGGGCGAGGGATCCCTCCTGTACCCCCTGGCGGCCACGGCCCTCGGAATGGTCCTCGGGATCGTGTTCACCTGGCTCACGAGGCGCCGACCCCATGCCGAGGAGCTGGTCCTCTATGTGCTCGGAGCGTGCGCGTTCGCGGCGGGAGCGGCCCTCCAGTGGGGCTTCTCTCCACTGTTCGTGGCCGTGGTCATGGGCGTCGCCGTCGCGAACCTGGATCGGGATCGGACCCGGGTGTTCCGGCTTCTGCAGCGTTGGGAGAAGCCGGTGTACCTGATCTTCCTGCTCCTGGCCGGTGCCCTCGTCCGAATCCCGAGCGTATGGATCGTCGCTCTGGCCGTCGCATACGCCGTGCTGAGAGCCCTGGCCAAGGTACTGGGTGCGGCGGCGGTGGTGACGGCGGTTCCCCTGGGGTTCGACGTGCCCCGACGCCTCGGGATCGGCCTGATACCCCAGGGGGGGATCTCCATCGCCATGGCGGTCTCCGGCGTTCTGCTCTACCCGGAGCTGGAGGTGAGGGGTGTTGCCGCAGAAGCCGCCCTCTTCACCGTGATTGTTGTCGGCGTCATGCTCTCCGAGCTCGCGGGCCCCTTTCTCACCGTGAGGCTGCTCCGCCGGGCCGGAGAGATCTCGGCGAGAGTCGAGGAGGCCATCGCGGCGGGGGACGAGCGACGAGCGGAGCAGGAGGCGATCCGACACACGAGCAGGCCCCCACCTCCCTGAGCAACATCGGATGTCTCCTCGATCCGGATCGGATGCCCGCTACCCTGGCTCCCCGACCCGCGGTTCGATTAGACTTTCTCCATGACCACGTTCTTCTCGGGTGCGGCTCAGGCCGCTGTTGCCGACACCGTCGTGATGATTCCTGTGCGGGACTCCGTTGCCGTGGCCGCTGATGTGGCGGTGCTCGTCATGGGAGCGTCGGTCGTCGTGCTCGCCATCGTCCACGTCTGGTTGCATCGCGGGATCCGACGTACCGTCGAGGAGATTCGCACCCACGCCCGGCAGACCTTCGCTCCCGTCTCCGAGCGGGCGCGCTCCATCTCCGACAACGTCGAGTTCATCACCGACGCCCTCAGGACCGACGTCCGGCACCTCAACGACTCCGTCAGGGCGCTCACGGAGCGTCTTCACCAGGCCTCGAATCGCATGGAGGAGCGGATCGAGGATTTCAACGCCCTCATGGAGGTGGTCCAGTCGGAGGCCGAGGACATCTTCATCGACACGGCCGCAACGGTGCGCGGGGTCAGGGAGAGCGCGAAGTCCATCGGGAGACCCCGGAGCTCCTTGCGGGAGGCTCCTCCCCGCCCTGCGGTGGCGCCACCGCTGCCGCCCGGCGAGGACCAGCGCGCACCCCCCGCCGAGGATTCCGGCGACTGATGGCCGCACGGAGGGGCGTGGCCGTTCCCGCCGCCCTCCTTCTCTCCGTCTCGTGGCTCCTCGTGCCGGAGCCGGCGCTCGCATGGGGGCCGGGCACACATGTCGCGCTGGGGGAAGCCGTCCTGGGGGCCCTCTACCTCATTCCCCCGGCGATCCAGGCCGTCGTGGCCCGATTTCCGCTGCATTTCCTGTACGGCTCCATCGCGGCCGACATCTCCGTCGCGAAGAAGTACGTTCCCGAAGGACGCCACTGCCACAACTGGTCCGTGGGTGAGGAGATCCTGCACTCTGCCGACAGCGATCGCCTCCGGGCGGTCGGCTACGGCTACCTCGCACATCTGGCGGCGGACACCATCGCCCACAACGTGTTCGTTCCGCGCCAGCTTCTCCTCACCAGCACGACACAGGCCCTGGGACACACCTACTGGGAACACCGGATGGACATGCACGTGGGCGAGGAGTTCCTCTCGAAGGCACGTCACCTGGTCATGGGGCACGACCACACCGAGGCCGACACCCTGTTCGACGATGTCCTGAGCCGGACCATTTTCAGCTTCCGCACCAATCGTCGCATCTTCCGGGGCATGATCCGCTTCCAGGGTCACGACCGATGGCAGCGGATCTTCGAGCGGGTCCTGTCCAATTCCCGGTTCGACCTCCCCGACCCGGTGGTGGACCGGTACTTCGAGCTCAGCTTCGACTTCGTGGTGGACTACCTTCGCTCCCGGGCCGCCTCGCTGACCGGAGCCCTGGACCCCGTCGGCGGCATCAACCTCCGCTTGGCCAAGAAGGTCCGACGGAGGGCCCTTTCGGACCGCACCGTGGACCATCCGGAGATTCTCGCGAAGATGGCCGACGACTTCTTTCCCTTCCCCGACGTGCTGCCCCGCTTCTGGCCCCAGGTCCAGGACGCCGACTTCGCGGTGGGAATCACCGCCCGGCGCGCGGCTCAGCGGGCACTGGGCGCATAGAGGGGAGTGTTCCCGATGTTCCTCAACACCGAGAGTGGGGAGGC
>JBDHGI010000331.1:0-4345 GCA_039589955.1 Gemmatimonadota bacterium
GTGGCCGTGGGACTACAAGGCACCCTTCTCACCGGCCGACGTGTTGGAGGAGTACACCCGGCCTGCCCGGTCCCGTCACAACGGCGAGGAGGTGGTGCGCGCAGCCCTCTCCGACGTCGAGCTCATCCATTTCCCGGGCCTGGGGACCCTCGAGGCCTTCGCCACGGACGGGCTGCGCTCCCTTCTCCACACGGCCAAGACGCCCAACATGGTGGAGAAGACGATGCGGTACCCGGGGCACGCCGAGCTCATGAGGATCCTCAGGGAGGCCGGGTTCTTTTCCAGGCGGGAGATCCAGGCGGCGTCGGGGCGGGTCCGTCCCGTCGACGTGACCTCAGCGCTGCTGTTCGACGGCTGGCAGTTCCAGGAGGGCGAGCCCGACCTGACAGTCATGCGCATCGAGCTCGAAGGAAGGCAGGACGGAACCAGGGTCCGACACGTCTACAACCTCGTGGACTACTACGATCCCGACACCGAGACATCCTCCATGGCGCGGACCACGGGGTACGTGTGCACGGCCATGGTCAATCTGGTCGCGACCGGCCAGTGGACCGAGCCGGGGGTGGCGCCGCCGGAGGTCGTAGGCCAACGGCTGGACTGCTTCGAGTCGGTCATGAGACACCTGGGTGAGCGCAGTGTCCACATCTTCCATCACCTTGAGGAGATGGGGGGCTGACCGGACTGCCCCGGAAGGCGACCCTGGACCACGCCGGCCCGGGCCGCCAGGTCGCTCGCGCTCACACCGCTGAAGACGCCGAACTCCATCGGGTCGCCCTGGGCGATCTCCCCGGGTAGAGCTTCCACCAGGCGATCGAAGGCCTCCTGGTCCAGAGCCTCGATGAGCCGGGCGAACCCCTCGGCGCTCTGATCCGACGGCAGGTACGCCCGGTAGAACCGCACGACCATCTTCAACATGTCGAGGTACGGCTCCAGGTCCGCCGTCGTGGACAGCGCGTCGCTGTCGATCCAGGCGATGGGAGCGGTCACGACGGAGCCGGGCGCCTTCAGCTGCACTCGTAGCAACAGCTCGATGTCGAAGGCGAACCCGCTCTCCAGGGCCGTCTCGGTCCATTCCCGCACGGCCTCGGCGGCGAACGCCTTGAATCCGCACTGGGTGTCGACGACGGAGCGCAGCTCGGGGATCATCCTCTTCCACAGGTAGATGAAGAGCCTTCCCCGGGTGTCTCGGGTCCCCCGTTTCACCACCACGGAAAGCGGGTGCCGCCGGGACCCCACGGCCGCGCGGGCGACGCCGCGGGCCAGGGGATCGAGGAGGAGCCCGGCCTGACCCAGGTGCGAGGACAGATCGGCGTCCGTGTACAGGACCACGTGGTCGGGCCGCCGAGTCCGGAGCGCGTCCCAGATGCCGTATCGTATGGCCCCTCCCTTTCGGCTGTCGTCCACGGAAGACAGGCCCCGGACCGGAGGGAGGCCCGCCTCCACGGCGTGCCGGAGATGGAGGACGCGAGCCTGATCTCCACTCTCGTCCGCCGCCAGGACGGCGGCCGCCCGGTCACCGCTTCCCTCCGGACAGCCGTCGTCCACGACCCGCAGGTCCCACGTGTGCTCCGTCCCCGTGAGGAGCCACTCGAGCTGACGGAGCTTCCTCCGCAGGAAGTCCTCCCCGTGGGGATGGTCCTCGCGGGAGAGGATACGGACGTGCTCCTTGTACACGGCGAGAACCACGGAGAGGTGCAATGGTCCGGGCAACGCGCGCACACGCATCCGACTCGACGCGAGCTTCGCGGCCAACCCCACGGCGACTGGCGCGCCGTCGTCCTTCAGCCGGCCCTCCAGGGCACGGACCTCACCGGCCGTGGGAGCGACGGCCTCGATCTGCTCGGCGCCCTCCCTGACCCACGCCTCCTGGTCCGGATCGGTGAGGTCGACCTCATCCGGCGCTGCCGCCCCGAGGCTAGACGCGAGGGCCGCCAGACCGGTCCCGGGGCCGTCCTCCACCATCAGGGCCCGCCCCGGAACGGGAGCCGCAGGATCGGGAATGTCCCCTCCTCGATCAGGTCGTCCAGGATCGCCCAGGCCACGAAGCCGTCATCGGAGCGCGGCTCCAGAAGAGTGAACGCCAGGCGCCCCAGGGGCTGGGCCAGAGAGATCCGGGCCGTCCCCGCCGGGACGGTCGTGGACTCGGTCACCCATCGACCCCAGACGGTCCGCTCCCGACGTCCTTGGAACTCCCTCTGTGCCACCGCGGTGGAATCGATGACGAATCGGTCGCCCGTGACCTCCGATTCCGACGTGGAGCGGGTCACCCTGATTCCGTGGGCCTCCAGACGGTCGATGGCCTCGGCGGCCTCCGGTAGGACCAGGTACGCCTCCGGGGCCACCGCCGTCTCGGTGGGGGCGAAGCTGCCGTACTCGTACATCGTGGTCGGCACCGAGGCCTCGGTCCTGCGGAGAATGGTCCGCCCCGTGTAGGGGTGTCGCTCCTCGGCCACCTCGCCCATGAGGACCGTGACGGGCTCCGCCGACCGCCGGGGCTCGGCCCGCAGGGCGAGCCGCCTTCCCACGACCGACTCCCCATCCGCTCGGAGGACGATCTCCCTGACCTCCGTGGCGTTCCGGGACGCGAAGTCGAGGAGCTCCTCCACGAACCAGAGGGTGGCCATGACCCGGTCCCCGAAGGTGGCGTAGGCGTAGGCCTCGCTGAGGACACCCATGCGGTTCCTCAGGCCCGCGTAGTTGTTGTTGAAGCGGGGACGGTGATCGAAGGTGTACCAACCCGCCTCGCCGCCCCGGGGGAAAGCGTTCCCGTAATAGTAGTAGTCCCATCCGTGCTTCTCCTTGACACTCCGGGTCAGGGCCGGGAGCCAGCGGTCGCGGAGGAAGGAGTCGATGGTCGCGGGCGTGTTGGGGTGGAGCGGGGGCGAGTACGTGACGTGGTACGCGTGGCGGGTCCCGTTGGTCGTGTGGAGGTCCACCACCACGTGGGGGTCGTACTCGTTCAACAGGCCCACGAGGGAACGGGCTTCAGGGGAGTCCAGCTTCGTGTGGTCGCGGTTCAGGTCGAGACCCTGGGCGTTGGGTCGCTGCCCCATCCCACCGACCGGACCGTGTTGTCGTGGTCGGTTGTCGAGTGAGATGCGCTCGTTCCCGTCGGCGTTGTACACAGGCGCCACCAGCAGGACCAGGGAATCCGTCCAGCCCCGGTACCGGCCCTCGGCGTGACGCCTCAGCAGCATCAGGAGGGCCTCCTTCCCGCAGACCTCACCGGCGTGGATGTTGCCCTGCAGGTACACGGTCGTCTTGCCCGTGGACCGAACCGCCGCCGGTGACGGGTCCGGCGCTCCGACCACCAGGAGGGGTAGGCTCCGGCCCTCGAAGGTGTACCCGAACGTCGTGAGATGGATGTCGGGGCTCCGTTCGGCCAAGCGCCTGGCGAGCTCCATGACCTCGTCGTAGCGGGTGGTCTCGCGGAAGTCGGTTCGCTCCGCCCGGGTGAGGAGCCCGTCGTCTGGACCGACGGATTGGGCGGAGGCGGCGCCTGTGGTCACCAGGACCGCGAGGACGGCGGGCAGCTTCGTGCGAGGCATGGAAAGGCTCCGGGAGCTGGGTTGGACGACGGAAGCTAGAGCCGTCGTTGGCGCCTGGCCATGACCATGCGGCCACCGTAGGTTGCCGCGCCACTCAACGTCCAGAAACGCGAAGCGCTACCTCATGGGCCGGGCTCTTCCGATCTTCTACGATTGCCTCAACTGCCCCTCGTTCTGCTGCACCTACCCCCGGATCCCGGTCACCGCCGCCGACATCCGGCGCCTGGCCCGGCACCACGGTATCGACGAGGCGACGGCGAAGCGTCGCTTCACGAAGAAGGGAGAGGAGCCGGGCGAAGTCGTGCTGCGCCACCGAAAGGACAAAGCCTACGGCACCGCGTGCCGCTTCCTGGATCCCGAGTCCCGACTGTGCACGGTTCACCGGGCCCGTCCGCGCATATGCAAGGATCACCCGGGAACCTCCACCTGCGCCTACTACAACTTCCTCATGTCCGAGCGCCGATATCAGGACGACCCGGAGTTCGTCGCGCGGGCGTACAACCCTCCGGAGTGACGTCCTCCGCCGCGGCCGCCCCTGCCGGGCAACGCGGTCGCCCACAGAAGAAAGGGCCCGAGGCGTCCGCCCCGGGCCTTCTCCCTACTCCTGTCGATCCAGATCCCCTCGGGTCGCGCTCCCTCAGGCGATATCGAATCCGGCCTCTCCCAGGGCGTGCCGCTGGGCCTCGTCCTCGCTGACGACCTGGCCGTCGAAGAGGTGGATGCTCCGATCCGCCATGTGCGCGTACCTCGGATCGTGCGTCACCATGCAGATCGTCGCCCCCTCGTCGTGCAGCTCC
>JBDHGI010000332.1:0-4318 GCA_039589955.1 Gemmatimonadota bacterium
CACGGCGGCGGCCACGCCACGCGAGACCCGGCCCCGGAGCGCCCCCGATGAGCCCTCACAGGTGGACGTGCTCATGTCGTGGTCCGACCAGGAGGTCATCCGCACGCGGGACTTTGAGCAGATGAGTCCCGAGGAGATGGAGCGGGCGCGGGAGCTCATGGGCCAGATGGTGCTGGCGCTGCGTACCCAGCGCACCCGACGGTGGCGCCGTCACATCCGCGGAAGCGCAGTGGACATGCGCGCCACGCTGCGGGCGTCGCTCCGGACCGGCCATGGCTTGATCCAGCTCCAGCGGAGGAGCCGCATGCACCGTCCGCCGGATCTGGTGGTGCTCTGCGACATCTCGGGCTCCATGGAGCGCTACGCCCGCATGCTCCTCCACTTCCTCCACGGCCTCACCGGCACCCGGGAGCGGGTCCATACGCTGCTCTTCGGCACCCGGGTGACCAACGTTACCCGCCAGCTTCGGCACCGGGACGTGGACGACGCCCTCGCCCGGGTGGGGCAGACGGCCCCGGACTGGTCCGGCGGCACGCGCATCGGCGCCAGCCTGGAGGCCTTCAACCGGCTCTGGTCCCGCCGGCTTCTGGGCCACGGCGCCGTGGTGCTCCTCATCACCGACGGGCTGGACCGCGACGGAGCGCGGGGAATCGAGAAGGAGGCAGAGCGGCTCAGGCGTTCATCAAGGCGCCTGATCTGGCTCAACCCCCTTCTGCGCTACGACGGCTTCGAGCCCAAGGCCGCGGGGGTGCGGGCGCTGCTGGGCCACGTCGACGACTTCCGCCCGGTGCACAACCTGGAGAGCCTCGAGTCACTGGTGGAGGCGCTGGCGGGCTGAGGAACCGGGGTCAGCCGCCCCCGAGCACGCTGCGAAGCCAACGCCGAAAGGCCCGGAAGAGCAGACCCAAACCGCCGGCGGGGGGCGGGGCTTGTCCCGGGGTGGTGCGGCCACCGTCGTCGTCGGGCGAGACGCCGGCGGCGTCCGGTGTGGGTTCCCCGGCAGCGTTGCGTCCGTTGTCCGGTGACGGAGCGCCCTGCCCTACCCTGCCCGCCAGGCACCCGACGAAGTCCTGGAGAATCTCCTGGACCACCGCGTCGATCATGCCGCGCCCGAAGGAGACCAGCCTTCCTGTGAGCTCCACCTCGGCGTCCACGACCAGCTCGGCCCCCTGGGCGTGCGTCAGGACCGAGCTCTCCATGTTCATGCCCACCGTGCCGGAGCCGGCCTTCTCCCTACCCTTGGCCTCCATGCGGAGGCGTCGGGCCCCGGCGTCTAGCTCCACGAAGTCCGCGGCGCCCTTGTACACCACGGTGACGGGGCCCGTCTTGACTTTCACGGTGCCCTCGTGACTCCGCCCGTCTTCGGACGACGCTGTGAGGGCGGCACCGGGCAGGCAGGTGACCACCTTGGCGGGGTCCATCAGGAACGCCCACACCTCGTCGGGCGACGCGCCCACCACGAAGCGTTCCTGGATCTTCACTGAAGACATGGTTGACCTCCGCGGAGGAGCGGGGATTGCGGCGCGCTGGGACAGCGCACCCCTCATCCGTCGCCGGGTTCCGGTTGGAGCATGCCCGGCTCGTCCGCGTCCTTCAGGACGCCGGGGTCGTCCACCTCCACCTCCGCCACCTGGTCGGCCAGCTCCTCCAGCAGGGAACGTGCGCCCTGATCTCCGGCCAGGGAGCGCATGCGGGGGAAGTGCTCCCGGGCCCAGAGCACAGGATTGCCTCGCTTGCCGCGGTGCACCGGAGCGCAGACGGTGACGCCTTCGTCGGGCCGGAAGGCCGAGCGCAGCGCCCGGATCGTCTCGGGCCGGACCCACGGCATGTCGCCGAGGAGGATGACCGACGCGTCGCACCCTGGCGGCACGGCATCGACGCCCGCTGCCAGGGACGTGCTCATGCCCTTCTCATGTTCGCGGTTGTGAACCAGCCGGACGTCGACGCCCTCCAGGGCGGCGGCGACGGCGTCCGCGTCGTGGCCGGTCACGACCACCACGGGTTGCAGCCCCGCCTCACGGGCGGTGGCGGCCACGTGGCGCACCATGGGCTCACCTCTCACGTCCAGCACCAACTTGTTCGCGGGGCCCATGCGGCGGGACGAGCCGGCGGCGAGCACCACGCCCGCCACGGCACCTTCGGGGTCGGAGGGGGCTGCGCGGCGCGGCGGCACCCGCCCCTTGCGGGGCACCGAGCCGTCCGGCAGCCGGAGTGCGTGGGCCGGGATCGCCCCCGCAGAGTCTTCCGGGGGGGCAGCTCCGGACTTCATGTCCTGGGCGCGCGCAGCCGCTCGACGATCTGGCCCAGCACCGCGACGGCGATCTCCTCGGGGCCGCGGGCGCCGATCTCCAGACCCACGGGGGCGTGGATGCGGGACAGGGCATCTTCGTCCAGGCCCCGCTCCCGGAGGCGCTTCAGGCGTGCGGCGTGTGTTCGGCGGCTCCCGAGCGCCCCCACGTAGAACGCGGGCGTCGCCAGGGCGGCGGCAAGCGCCGGGTCGTCGAGCTTGGGGTCGTGGGTCAGCGTGACCACCGCGGTGCGATGGCCGGGGGCGAGCTCGGCGAGGGCTTCCTCCGGCCACTTCCTCACCAGATGCACACCGGGGAAGCGCTCCTCGGTGGCGAAGGCGCGCCGGGGGTCCACCACGGTGACTTCATAGCCGACGGTGGACGTCAAGCGCGCCAAGGGCTGGGAGACGTGCACGGCCCCCACCACCACGACCCGCACGGGGGGGTTGTAGGGGCGGAGGAAGACCTCCCCGCCCGAGGTCTCCACCGTGAAGGATCGGTCCTCCAGGAGTGCCCGGGCCGCGTCGCCCACAGGCCAGGCGAAGGGATCGCCGTCGGCCGTGGGATTGCCCGCTTCGGCGCCGTCCTTCCCATCGGATACCAGCGGCCGGAGCACGGCCTGTCGGCCCGACGCCATGTGCATGGCGAGCACCACCGCCTCATCATCCCGAAGCGCCGCGAGGAGCCCCTGAAGGATCGTCGGATTCACGGACCCTCAGCCGATCCGCTCAAGGCGGATCTTCACCCGTCCGCCGCAAGCCAGCCCCACGGCCCACGCGTCGTCGTCGTGGACGCCGTATTCCAGCACGGCGGCGTCGCCGGTATCCAGCACGACGCGGGAGGCCTCGATGACCGCCGCCTCCACGCAGCCCCCCGACACCGAGCCCACGAAGGCGCCGCTGTCGCAGATGGCCATGTGGCTGCCCGGACCACGCGGCGCCGACCCCCACGTCGAGAGCACAGTGGCCAAGGCCACGCCATGGCCCTCCTCGAGCCAGTCGGCGGCTTGCCGAAGTACGCCGGTAGCGTCAGTTCCCATTGCGGCACAATTGCGGCCCGATGTGGCTGAGGCAACTCCGACGTCTCCCCACGCCGAGATCCCTGAGCCGCCGCACCGCGGACCCTTGCGTGCGCTCAGGCACGCGCCGGGGGGATGGGATCCTGGGGTGACCCCAGAAACGAGACCACGCCGGACGCTAGGATCTGGCGCTGCCGTCCCCGATCCGGTCCACCAGGAGGGTGAAGAACCGAGCCAATGCTCAACCCCCCCGGACTTGTCTCGGCTACGTCGGGTGAGAATGGGGCTACGTTACATGCCTCCGCGCGTGCCCTCGAACGTGCCCGAGACCTGCTCGTCTCCCCCCTCGGTTCGATACGTCGCAAGCAGCATCCCGGCCATCCCACCGTTCTGCATCACGCCGGCGGTCCGAGTCGTGACCATGACCCCATCGCGCAGCACGCTCTCGTACTCAGCGGACTGGACGATCAGGCTGTCGCCCGCAAGTGACACCTCGACCGGGATCGGCTCTCGTCCTTCGAGGATCATCGTCCAGTCGGAGCCGTCGGCAGACCCCTGAAGGGTGACGGGGACCGGATTCGGCGTTCCCTCGACCATGGCGGACAGCTGCCATGTTCCAGCGAAATCGGCGAGGGTAGGCCCAGCGGGCTGCGTCTCTGCGGCGGCCGGGGCCTCCTCTTCGGTGACGGGTGCTGCCTCTTCACCGCCACCGCAAGCGGCGAGGAAGAAGACCATGAGCAGGGCGGGTGCGGCGCGCATCGGGTCCTCCAGCTCAGGTTGACACGGGACGTGTGACCGTAAGCTACGACCTGAGCGCAGGGGTGGCGATGGCTCAGGCGATTCCCGATCCTCACCTTCACCAGGTCGGCTCACTGAGCACACCCGGCTGGAAGGTGGCGATGTACGCCACCAGGTCCCAGATGTCGGAGTCAGAGAAGGCAAGTCCCCACGCCGGCATGGGCGAGCGGTGGAGCAGCCGACCACCCTCACGGATTCGCTCAAACACGCCGTC
>JBDHGI010000333.1:0-5127 GCA_039589955.1 Gemmatimonadota bacterium
GCCGTGACCCGGGCGGGCGGACTCGGAACCCTGTACGTGAACGGCCGGCCCGTGGCAACGAACCCGAGAATGACCGTCACCCCGGCGGAGCTCGGGGCCACGGATCACTGGATCGGTCGGCGGCAGTTCCCCCAGCGGAGCACCTCGTACCTGCACGCCGACCTGGACGACTTCCAGGTGTGGAGCCGGGCGCTGAGCGCCGAGGACGTCCGCGGCCTCGCAGGCGCGCCGGGTGGCGGAGGGGAGGGGCGCGGGAGCGATGAGGCACCAAGGGGGGACGTGGCGTCCTACGGATTCGACGAGGAGAGCGGCCCCGTGGCCGTCGACTCCGGCGGGCAGGGGCGGGATGCCTCGATCATCGCGCCCACCGACGGGGGCCGGCACCCGGGTTTCCTGTCGGCGTATCCCGAGACCCAGTTCATCCGCCTGGAGGAGTTCTGCAGGTACGGGAGCACCCAGGGGATCTGGGCTCCGTACTACACCCTCCACAAGATCATGGCGGGGCTCCTGGACGCCCACGCGCTGACCGGCAACGACCAGGCGCTGGAGATCCTCACGGGGATCGGCGACTGGGTGCACAGCCGCCTGGTGCCCCTCCCGCCCGAGCAGCTGGAGGGCATGTGGGACATCTACATCGCCGGGGAGTACGGGGGCGTGAACGAGAGCCTGGCGCAGCTTCACGCCCTGGTCCCCAAGGAGGAGTACCTGGTGGCGGCCCGGCGCTTCGACAACGGGGCGGTGATGGATCCCGTCGTGAGGGACGAGGACGTGCTTGACGGGCGCCACGCCAACCAGCACGTGCCCCAGTTCACCGGCTATCTCCGCATCTACGGCCACGGGGGCCTGGGGGTGGGGGAGATGCTGCGGGTCCGGGACGACGTCGCGGGCTCCCTCTTCGACGAGCGCAACCATGCCGAGACGTGCCCCCTCTACAACATGCTGAAGCTGTCGCGGAACCTGTTCTTCCACGATCCCGACCCCCGCTACATGAACTACTACGAGCTGGGGCTGTTCAACCAGATCGTGGCGTCGCGCCGGGACACCGACAGCGCCGAGAGCCCGGAGGTCACCTACTTCGTCCCGGTCCGGCCCGGCGAGCGGCGTCGGTACGGCAACACGGGGACGTGCTGTGGCGGAACGGGGATGGAGAGCCACACCAAGTACCAGGACTCCATCTACTTCCAGTCGGCGGACCGGAGTACGCTCTTCGTGAACCTGTACATCGCCTCCACCCTGGATTGGCCCGAGGCGGGCTTCACCATCCGGCAGGATACCCGCTGTCCGCTGGAGGCCAACAGCACCCTGACGGTGGACGGCCGAGGGCCGCTGGACATCCGACTCCGGGTGCCGGCGTGGATCCGGAGAGGCTTCACCATCCGGGTGAACGGTGAAGAGCAGGTCGTGGACGCCGTCCCCGGGACCTACGTGTCCCTAAGCCGACGGTGGCGTTCCGGAGACACCATCGAGGTGGGCTTCCCGTTCAGCTTCAGGACCGAGCGGGCCATCGACGACCCGACGGTCCAATCCCTCTACTACGGACCCACGCTTCTCGCGGTGCAGAGCCCGCCGGTGGGTGAGTCCCTGGAGGGCGGCCTCCTGGAGATGAGCCTCTACCGGCACGTGAAGCTCGACGGCGATCTGGCTCCGGCGCTGACGCCTGCGGAGGGGACCCTGCGCTTCACCACCCACGGCCACACGTTGTTCCCGTTCTTCGAGGCGGATCCCCAGGACGGGCCCACCGTGCCGTACCACATGTACTTCCGGCGCCAGGAGCCGGAGGTGGTGTTCGGGAGCGTGGAGTCCGGCGTGCCCAACACCCGGCGGGACGACGGCCTGACCCTCCTCGACGTGGTGTGGGACCAGGCACCGTTCGCCGACCACGCCCGGTTCGTGGCGGCGGTGGAGGAGGTGGCGGCCGCGTGGGAAGCTGCGGGGCTGCACGGCCCGGAGGAGAGCGCCGCGGTGGTGGATGCGGCCCGACGGGCCGAGGCGGACCTGGCGGTGTAGCGAAGGCGGCCGTGGAGGACTCGGCGGTGCGGGCGTGGATGGGGATGGCCGTGCTGGGCGTGGCCACGGCGCTGGGGGCATGCGGCCCCGAGGATGCGCCATCGGGGGAAGCCGAGCACGGAGTGGGCGCCAGCGCGAACGGCAGGCCGGCGGGGAACCCCATCGTGCGGGGCATCTTCACGGCGGATCCGGCAGCGCTGGTCCACGACGGGCGCCTGTACGTCTTCACCGGCCGGGACGAGGCGCCGGACACGGTGCGGGACTTCGTCATGCGGGAGTGGCACGCCTTCTCCACCGACGCGCCGTCCGCCGACCCCGACGCCTGGGAGCATCACGGCGCGCTGCTGTCCCTGGAGGATTTCGCCTGGGCCGACCGGAACGCCTGGGCGGCGGAGGTGGTGCAGGGGCCCGACGGGCGCATCTACTGGTTCGTCTCCGCCCGGTGGGCCGAGGCGCCCCGGGACGGCGACCGGATGTCCGTGGGCGTGGCGGTGGCGGATCATCCCCTGGGACCCTACCGCGACGCCATCGGTGGGCCCCTGGTGACCGCCCTGGTGGACAACGCCTCCTCCCACAACATCGACCCCACCGTCCTGGTGGCCGACGACGCCATCCACCTCTACTGGGGATCCTTCTGGGAGCCCCGCCACGCGCGGCTGGCACCGGCCATGACGGAGCTGGCCGGTCCGGTCTCGACGCCGGAGGGGCTGGAGGGGTTCTGGGAGGCGCCGTGGATCCTCGAGAGTGGCGGCACCTACTACATGCTCTACGCCTCGAACCGGAATATCGACGAGGACGGGTGCGTCACGTCACGCTTCTACGCGTGCATCCGTTACGCCACCGCCGATGACCCCGCCGGACCGTGGCGGCACCGGGGCATCGTCCTGGACCAGGCGAGCTCCACCACCAACCACCCGGCGGCCGTCGAGTTCCCGGAGGGAAGCGACCGTTGGTGGATGGTCTACCACACCGCCGACCTCGCGGGTGGAGGTGACTTCCGCCGGTCCGTGGCCATCGACTCCCTCGTCTTCGAGGGGGACGGGAGTCTGAGGAGGGTGAGGCAGACGCGGGGGCGGTAGGGGGAGCTCGGGTCGGGCAGCCCTCAGCTCTACCGCAACAGGACCAGTCCGGCCCGGGCGCCGGGCGAGGCCACGACTTCGCCGGACACCACCAGCACTTGCGTGAAGCCTCCCACGCGGAGGCCCACCCGGCTTCCCAGGCGGAGCAGCGCCCCCGCGCCGACGAGAGGTCCGCCAGCGATCCACTGCGAGCCGTCGCTGTCACCGGCGAGGAACCCCGCAGCCCCTCCCTCGAGCTGCAGCAGGTGCCCGCCGACAGGGATGCCGTAGGTGGCAGCGAGGTTCGCCCACACCCCCTCCATGACGTAGCGGCCGGTGGGCACCACGTACCCCGCTCGGACGTCGAACCCCAGGGCGCGCGACGGAACCCACGCCGCTTCCAGCGCCGGTCCACCCACCCAGTCGAAGGGGTCGGACTCCTTTCCCCAGTGGGCAACCGACCCCGAAGCCCCGAAGGCCCACCCTCCTTTTGGCGTGGACCCGCCTTCCGGAGCTCCCCCGACCTGCCCGGCCAGGCCGGCAGGCAGTAGCAGAAGCCCCACCACCCATCCTCCGAACCACACCCGCGCTGAGGTGATCATCCTCGCACCATCCTGCAGAAGGGCCGTGCGCACCTGACCGCACGAAAAGGCCCGGCCGGACCGCTTCCCGTCTCGGGGCTCCATGGACGATAGCGGGTTCCATAACGGATTCAATCGGGGGCGGACTCGGCCTGCCCGGCCGACGGAGCAGTCCATGTTGCTTGCGCCTGACAGGTAGCGGACCCGAAGTTGGAGTCCGCCGAGCTCACCCGACCCACCCGACTCCGATGCCCGACTCCGTCGATCGCCTGAACGCTGCCCTGGTGGGGCGGTACCGCATCGAGCGGGAGCTCGGACGAGGCGGAATGGCGACGGTCTACGCGGCCGAGGATCAGCGTCACGAGCGCAGCGTTGCCCTGAAGGTGATGAGGAGCGACATCGCCCGGGCGATCGGCGCAGACCGGTTCCTTCAGGAGATCCGGGTCACCGCGAACCTCCAGCATCCGCACATCCTGCCCCTCTTCGACTCCGGGGAGGCGGATGGCGTGCTCTTCTACGTGATGCCGCACGTCGAAGGCGAGTCATTGCGCGAGCGTCTCAGCCGTGAGGGAGCCCTCCCGGTCACGGACGCCACCCGGATTCTCCGGGAGATCGTGGATGCGCTTGGTGCGGCGCACGACCGCGGGATCGTCCACAGGGACGTGAAGCCCGCCAACGTGCTGCTGGCGGGCAGGCACGCGCAGGTCGCCGACTTCGGGGTCGCCAAGGCGGTGAGCGAAGCCTCCGCAGCGGAGCAGCTCACGACCATGGGCGTGGCCATCGGCACGCCCAGGTACATGGCTCCGGAGCAGGCCGCTGCCGATCCTCGGACCGACCACCGCGCCGACCTCTTCGCGGCCGGCGTGATCGGCTACGAGATGCTCACCGGTCGGAGCCCTTTCGCCGGCGACTCCGCCCAGTCGACGCTTGCGGCCCTCCTGACGAAGACGCCCGATCCGGTCACGGAGCTTCGGGAGGGAGTCCCTGCGGAGCTCGCCGCGGTGATCCACAGGTGCCTCGAGAAGGAGCCCGACGCCCGCTGGCAAAGCGCCTCGGAGCTCCTGGCCGCACTCGAGGCCCTGGACACGGCCACCGGCATCGCAGCGGTCACCGCGCCTCCCTCAAGGGGTGGCAGGCGGTTCCTCTGGATCGCCGGCGGAGCGGCGGCAGCGGCGGCCGCGGTCTTCTTCTTCGGCCTCCCGGGGCGCGACGTCGAGGCCTGGGCGAGAAACGAGGCGCTGCCCGAGATCGAAGCTCTGGCCGAGATCGGCGACTTCGAGGCGGCCCATCGGTTGGCCATGAGGGCCGAGGAGGCGATCCCCGACGATCCCGCGCTCGCGGAGCTCCGCACCGCGGTCGGGGCGATGCTGACCATCGAGACCGAGCCTGCAGGCGCCCAGGTGTCGCGCCGTGAGTATGCCACGGATGAGGGGGCATGGGAGGAGCTGGGCACCACCCCGATCGACGGTGTCCTGGTCCCT
>JBDHGI010000334.1:0-4302 GCA_039589955.1 Gemmatimonadota bacterium
GAGTACGTCCTACCCTGGTGCCCCCCAAGAAAGGGGCAGCTTGAGCGCCCTCGCCCCGGCACGGAGAATGAGGGTACGCCCCGAGTGATGTGGCCCATAAGTGGCCCATAATCGGAATACATACCCTCATTTATCCAAGTGGGCACTGCTGGACTCGAACCAGCGACCCCCTGCTTGTAAGGCAGGTGCTCTAACCAACTGAGCTAAGCGCCCTAAGATCCTCGCTCCATGTACTTTGAGCTGGCTACCCTAATCGCACCGAATTCCAAAGTGGGCAAAAGACTGTCGCCGTTGGACGGAGCGGCGCCGTGCCAGCCATCGAACAACGCTACCGCCCTGCCGGGCCGAGGGTCAACCGTGGGGTGGCTACGGATGAAGGCTCCGCACGACCATCGGCCTACGGCAGGAGCCATCCACCAACGCCACCGTGAGCGAGTCCACCGGATCGGGAAAGCGCTGGAGGCGAACGGGCCCAGCCACTGAGGAGGCTTCGCACGCGCCTGGCGCCAAACGTCAGCGCCACTCCAGTCGGTACGTCGCCACAGTCGCCACGTCGAAATCGTCCAGCTCTGCGGCCACCAGCAACCCCCGACCCACGGCGAAGGCCCGCGCCCGGGCGGGCAGCTTCACCTCGCCTCGGTATCCACCCGTGGAGTCGAAGACGTCGAATATCGTGGTGGGGTCTCCGCGATCCGTGCGCACCCAGATCCGGCCGTCATCGTCGACTCGGAGGGCGTCGAGCGAGAAGTGGCGCTTCAGCGGATCAACTTCCCTGGTGATGCCCGGGCCCTCCGGTGAGCCACCCATGCGCGCCCGGGCACGTTCGCTTGCCGCTTCTTCGGCAGCGATTTCGTCATCGGTCTTCGGCAGGCGAGGGATCTCCCGGAAGGTCTCGAAACGACGCGTGCCGTCGCGGGTGAATCCCTGGAGCCGATAGACTTCGCTACCCTCTCCCACCACGAAGCTCCCGTCGGGAGCGACCGCCAGGGAGAAGTACATGGTGGGCTCACCGAGCTCCGCCATGAGCAGCCCCCTCATGCTACCGAGGACCGTGGCGAAGTCTCTGGTCGCGCCGCGCCACTGGACGATGCCCGCGGTGGACTCTGCCCAGTTCGCCACGGCCAGGTAGAGGGACTCGCCGTCGGGAGTAAAGGCGGCTGCGAGCGGGAACTGCCCCGCCTGGCTCCGGCCGCGCTCGGTGCCGTCGGGGGCCAGCATGATGACACGTTGCTGCCGCATGTCCACGACGGTGAGGCCGTCTTCCCCACTTCCCACGGCGAGGGGATACTGGAGCTCACCGGGCCCCTCTCCCTCCTCCCCCAGCGTGGCGCGGAGTGTACCGTCCAGTGCGAAGACGCGTACGTGTGGTGCAGCCCGGTCGGCGACGACCACCTGGTCTTCTCCCACGGCCAAGGCGAGCACCACGCCGAACTGTTCCGGTCCATCGCAGGAGTCGCAGCCTATACGTGCTAGGGGCGTCAGGTCCGCAATGACTTGCGAGCGCGCCTCGCCGCCGAGGTTCGGGCTCTGTGCCCGCACGCCTTGCCGCCCCGAATCGGTCACCACGAGGAGGCCCAGTGTGAGGAGTCCGATGGATGTTCTGGGAAGCATGAGGCTGATGGTATTCCGAGTCCCGGTCTTCGTTTCATTGGATGGTCCGAGACCAGAAACGGTTTTCTTCCCCTTGGCAGTTCCGGCTCCGTCGCCACATCTTGGGTGCCATGCCGGACACACCCTCCCACCTGACCGCGGCGCGCGTGCCGCAGGTACGGCAAGCGTGATCGATCGCCTGAACGCGGCACTCGACACCCGCTACGCCATCGAGCTCGAGCTCGGCCAGGGCGGCATGGCTACGGTGTACCTGGCCAAGGACCTGAAACATAATCGGAACGTGGCGCTGAAGGTGCTCAAGCCAGAGCTGGCCGCCGTGGTGGGCGCCGAGCGCTTTCTGGCGGAGATCGAGACCACGGCGAACCTGCAGCACCCCCACATCCTCCCCCTCTTCGACTCCGGTGAGGCAGACGGCTTTCTCTTCTACGTCATGCCGTACGTCGATGGGGAGACGCTCCGGGAGCGCATCGACCGCGAGAAGCAGCTGCCGGTGGATGAAGCGATCCGCATCGCCACGGCGGTGTCCAATGCGCTGCACACCGCCCACGAGCAGGGCATCGTGCACCGGGATATCAAGCCCGCCAACGTGTTGCTCAGCCGGGGGGAGCCCCTCATCGCCGACTTCGGCATCGCCCTGGCGGTGGGGGCGGCGGGGGGCAGCCGCCTCACCGAGACGGGGCTGTCGCTGGGCACGCCGTACTACATGTCTCCCGAGCAGGCCACCGGAGATCAAATGGTGGGCCCGGCCAGCGACATCTACGCGCTGGCCGCCATGCTCTACGAGATGCTCACGGGAGACCCGCCCTACGTGGGCAGCACGGCCCAGGCGGTGCTGGGCAAGATCATCCAGGGGGATCCGGTTTCCCCGACGACGGTCCGGAGGTCGATTCCGGCCAACGTGGACGCGGCGCTACGGAAGGCGCTGGAGAAGCTTCCCGCCGACCGCTTCACCGATGCCCAGGGATTCGCCCGGGCCCTGGCGGACCCGGGCTTCCGCCACGGGCACGAAGGGGAGGGCGGCGCGGACGCGGGTCCCCGGGCGACCTACTGGAAGCGACTTGCCATCACCTTTGGCTCCGCGGCCGCGGTGCTGGCGGCGGTGGCGGCATGGGGACTCCTGAGACCCGCGCCCCTGCGGGAGCCCGTCCGGACCCTCTTGGAGCTGGATCCTCCACCCTCCGTCGGGGCGGTGGTGCCCAATCAGATCGCAATCTCAGACGATGGGTCCTTCTTGGTGTACCCGGCCGCCGACCTGACGGAGGGTCTCTGGGTTCGTCGGCTGCGGGATCTCGAATCCACGGTGATCAGGGGCACGGAGATGGGGTACAGCCCGGCCATCTCTCCCGACGGACGTGAGGTGGCATTCATTCTCCTCAGCGACGGCAGCCTGCGCGCCACGCCGGTGACAGGAGGCGCTTCCCGTGTCCTGGCCGACTCGGCAGGATGCTGCGTGCATTGGGGGGGGGACGGCTTCGTCTATTTCACCTCGATGATGTTCGACATCAGGCGGGTGCATGCCTCCGGTGGAACGGCGGAGGTGCTCGTCGACGACTCGCTGCAGTTCGAGTTCTTCCCGGCACTGACGGACAACGGCGAGGCGGTCCTGTTCGGTCAGGTTGACCCGAGTCTCGGTGACTTCAGCGTGAGTGCGATGCGCCTCGCAACCGGCGAGGTGAAGACGGTCGCGCCAGGAGTCACATTCGCACGCCAGCTTCCCTCTGGGCAGCTCGCTGGCATGGATGCGCAAGGAAACCTGATGGTGGCACCCTTCGACGCCGGGAGCCTCGAGCTCACCGGGCAGCTCGTCACCGTGGTGGAGGGGCTGCAGGCGACACCCGCACAACACGTGGCGTTCTCCCCGTCGGGGGCGCTGGTGTACGTGATGGGAGGCTCCGGGCCGGCTCGGTATCAGCCCGTCTGGATCGACCGATCGGGCCGTCTGGAGCCCATCGATCCCAACTGGGTGGTCAATCCCCTGAACCCGGGCAACAACCCGGGGTTCTCCATCTCGCCGGACGGATCGAAGGTTGCCATAGGCGTGTCCAGTGACCCGGCGGACGGCGGGGATATCTACGTCAAGCAGCTTCCCGCCGGTCCGTTCTCCCGCCTCACCTCGACTGCCGCCGAAGAGGCTCGCCCTCGCTGGACGCCCGACGGGAGCGCGGTCACCTACATCTCCGCTCCGGAGGGAGCCGTCGGCACGTACAGGCTGGCAGTAAGGCGTGCGGACGGGATCGGGGAGCCGGAGATCCTCGCCCAATCGCCGAGGAGCATCCTGGAAGGGATCCTCACGACCGACGGATGGCGGGTTCTGCGTCTCGGCAACGCCGTGATGAATTCCGACGTGGACATCGGGGCCATGGCTCCTGGCGAGGACACGGTGTCCGTCTCCGTCGCTTCCGAGTTCACGGAGACGGCCATCGCGCTCTCACCCGATGGACGCTGGCTCGCCCACGAGTCCGACGAGACGGGGCAAAAGGAGGTCTACGTCCGCTCCTTCCCGGATCCGACGCTCCGGAGGGAGCAGATCTCCGCGGCGGGCGGCATGCAGCCGGTGTGGGGGCGCTCGGGCCGTGAGCTCTTCTTCATCAGCGGTGACCGCGAGATGGTGGCCGTCGACGTCACGTTGGGCGAAGACTTCGTGGTCGGAGAGCGAAGGACGCTATTCCCGGTCCCGGAGGAGATCTTCCT